>JACQWT010000461.1 GCA_016209145.1 Deltaproteobacteria bacterium
CGCCTCGATCCGGGCCGGCCGGGTACGCGTTCACGCCATCTCCCACCCGGCTCGTCAGGCGGCCGCGAGCGCGAGCGCGCCCACAGGCCCGGCCCGGAGCGTACTCCTGTACGTGAGGAGCCGGGCCGAGGACGTAAGCCGCGATCGCGGCCGACTCGGCGAGCCGTCGTTGCCGGCTGGCCCAGGAGCCCGTGAACGGATACCTTGTCCGATATGCACGATGGCCAATGCCAGCGGGCTTGCGCGATCGGCCGCTCGGCTGTCGGCCGCCGCGGCCTGCTGCTCGGCCTGCTTCTGCTTGCCGCTTGCGCGGGCTCGCGGGCGGCGCCCCACGGTGGTCTCCGGCGTTCGACCGGGCCCGTGCTTCCGGCGGCGGCACCGAGGCCGCCGCCCCCGGCGGCGCCAGGCCCGCCGCCGCCGGATGTCCCGGACGCCGGCGCCCCGGTCGCTACGCCGGATGCCGGCGCGCCGCCCGGCCCGCCGAGCGTGTCGTTCCTCACGGTGGGCGACGTCATGCTCTCGCGCCTCGTGGCGGCCGCCATCGAGAAGGCCGGCGATCCGCTGCTGCCGTGGCGCAACGTGGCCGCGCTGCTCGGGTCGGTCGACTTCACCTTCGCCAACCTGGAGGCGCCGATCTCGGGCGCCGATCGGTTCAGCGCCGGCCCGGCGCAGATCTTCAATACGCCGCGCGCCTACGCGCAGGGGCTCGTGGAGCACCGGTTGCGCATCGTCAACCTGGCCAACAACCATGCCCTCGATCAGGGCTTGGGCGGCCTGGTTCACACGCTTGCTTTCCTGCGCGAGCACGGGATCGAGACCATCGGCGCCGGCCCGACGGCGGCGCAGGCGTGGCGGCCCGCGGTCGTGGAAGCACGCGGCGTGCGCATCGGCTTCGTCGGCGCCTCGGAGGCATCGGTCAACACCAGCCGCAAGATCTGGCTCGACTACGTGGCGCGCATCGAGGACAAGGGCCGGCTACGCGGCGCCATCGCCGAACTGCGGCAGAAGGCCGACTTCGTCGTGGCCACGATGCATGCCGGCATCGAGTACGTGCCGCGGCACTACGGGCCGCAGCGGCTTTTCGCCCGCGCTGCCATCGACTACGGGGCCGACCTCGTGCTCGGCTCACACCCGCACGTCGTCCAGGACGTGGAGATCTACCGGGGCCGCTACATCTTCTACTCGCTCGGCAACTTCGTCTTCGACCACAGCAGGCCGCACACCACCGAAGCCGTGGCCGTCAAGACCGTGCTGCGGATCGAGTCGGCCGGCACGGATAGCGGGGCCGAGGCCGGGGCGGGCCGGCGCGTGCGGCTCGATCGCCTGGAGCTCGTTCCGCTCGTCATCGAGAATCAGTGCTGCCCGCGGCCCGCCGGCGAGGCCGAGGCGGGCGCCATCTTGCAGCGCATGGGCCTGAGCGAACCTGTCCTGCAGCCGCCGCCGCCCGCGCCGGCAGGCTCCACGAGGTAGCCCATGCGCCAGCCCCTGCCCGATCCGCGTCGCGCCGTGCTGCTCGTCATCGACATGCAGGAGTACTTCCGGGAGATCGCCGCGCCGATCCTGCCGGCTCTCGCGCGCGCGATCGCCCGGGCGCGCGAGCGGAGCGTGCCGGTCGTCTACACCCAGCACGGCCACGACGATCCGGCGCGCGACGGCGGCATGCTGTACGAGTGGTGGGGCGAGCTGATCGTCACGGGCACGCCCGGCTGGCAGCTCATGGGCGAGATCGCGCCCGCGCCGGGCGAGAAGATCGTTCCCAAGCGGCGCTACAGCGCCTTCCATGGCACGGATCTCGACGAGCACTTGCGGCGGCGCGGGGGGCACGAGCTCGTCATCGCGGGCGTGATGAGCAACCTGTGCTGCGAGACCACGGCGCGCGACGCCTTCGTGCGCGACTACCGCGTCTTCTTCCTGGGCGACGGCACGGCGACGGCCGATCCCGCGCTGCACCGCGCGGCGCTGGCCAACCTGGAATATGGTTTCGCCACGGTGCTCGACTGCGAGCAGTTGATGGCGGCCCTGGGGCGGCCTACCGTGCCGCCGACCTCGGGGCCCGAGGAGGCGCGGAGGCGGTGAGCGACAGGCACTTCTCGGCAAGCTACCGCGAGCCCGTCGTGTTGGGCGACGGGCAAGTCGTGCTCCTGCGCCTGGTCCGGCCCGAGGACAAGCCGCTGTTCGTGCGCGGGCTCGGCAGCATGAGCCAGCAGTCGCGCTACCGCCGCTTCTTCACGAGCAAGGACAGGCTCTCGACCGAGGAGCTGCGCTACCTGACCGAGCTCGACGGCGAGGATCACCTCGCCATCGGCGCGGTGCGCGAGCTCGAGGGCGGCGGCGAGGACGGCGTGGGCGTGGCCCGCTTCGTGCGTCTCGCGGGCGAGCCCCGGCTCGCCGAGCCGGCCGTCGTCGTGATCGACGAGATGCAGGGCAGGGGCCTGGGCCGGCAGCTCCTCTTGCGGTTGGAGGCGGCGGCGCGGGAGCGGGGCATCGAGCGCTTCCGCTTCGAGGTGCTGGCCGAGAACGAGCCCATGCGCCAGCTCCTCGGTGAGCTCGCCCCGGAGGCCGAGGTGCGCGAAGAGGGCGCCGTCGTGAGCGTCGAGTGCCCGCTGCCCGAGCTCCCGGCGCGGCCCGGGCGCGAGCCCGCCGCGCTGCGCGGGCCCGCCCATCGCGTGCTGTCGTGGGCAGCCGAGGGGCTGGTGCTGGTGCGCCGCGCGTTCGCCTGGCGCTAGCCCCCGGTCGCCTACAGAAACTCGGCCCCCGTTGCCCGGACGATCGCCCGCTTCGCGGGGCCCTCGGCCTTGCCGGGCTCGCCGAGCTGGTGCTCGCCCGCGAAGTGCTTGGCGGCCTCGGCGCTCACCTCGACCAACTCCACCGTGCCCTCGGCGCGGGCCCTCTTGCCGATCGCGCCGGGAGGCACGAGAAAGCGTGGCGTCGTCAGCACGCGCACGAACGCGCCTTCGGAAGCGCCTTCGTTCTGCACGGCGAACCAGGCGCGGGCGTGCTGGCACATGGCCGACACGCGGCCTTCGAGGCGCACGCTGCGGCCGGCGAGCTCCTCCGGGCGGGCCACCAGATCGGCCACGGTGACGAGCGGGACGCCGGCGAGCGGGGCGCCGACCACCTGCATCGGGGCGCCGGTGGCCGGATCCTTGCCCTCGCGCACCGTGGCATCTACGCCGGGCGGCGGCGGCTCGCAGCCCTCGTGGGGCGGGGCGCCCGGGGGCGGCGCGCCGTGCGCATGCGCCGCCGTTGCCGCGCCGGGCGTGCCGGTGGCGCGTGGTGGCTCCTGCTCGGTGGGTCCGCTCCGGCATGCGCCGAGCGCCAGGGCGAGCAGCGCGGCCGCGACGGTCGGCGGGATCTTCATGGGGCGCACGGGCTCAGGCGATGTGGATCTGCTCGGCGTCGATCTTGACGAGCTTCTCGGCCGTGAGCAGGGCGTTCTCGCCGTGCAGGCGCACCGTGCCCTCGGCCACGTGGTCGATGCTGCCGGCCCGGAGCTGGTCCGACTCCTGCACGAAGCGATAGGAGCGCTTGACCCGCTGCACCCAGCGGTCCAGCACGGCTTCGAGGCTGGCGCAGACGAGCTTCACCTTGTCGGCCTCGGCCAGCACGAGCTGCCCGAAGTACGAGAGCTTGCCGACCGCGAGGTCGCCCTCGCCGACATCGATGTTGAGCCGCCCCGCGACCACCGCCAGCTCCCTGCCCGAGATGAGCTCGACTCCCTGCTGCGCGGCCACGCCCAGGCGCCCGTCCGGCACGCGGATTTCCAGGTCCCCGTCGACGCCGAGCTGCGTGACGCCCTGGCCCTCGCGCTCCAGCACGGCGAGCACGTAGCACCCGGCGGCGTGAACCTCGCAGAGCAGCACCCGATCCGCCGGCTCGGGCTGGACGAGACAGCTTGGCGCCCGGCGTGCATCGAACAGACCTCGCTCGGCGCGCACGCGGACGGCCGGCCCCTCGGCGTGCTCCACCGTGCCCACGAGCAACGCGGCCTCGGCCTCGGCCGCGCTCGGCCTGGCGTCCACCACGCGCAGCGCCCGCTTCTTCGGCTTGTCCGCCGGGGCGCGCAACGCGCTCTGCAACCTCGCTGACATCGCTGCCGCAGAGGATACACGAGAGCGCGGCAACCCACTATAGTCGTCCGGTGAGCAACCGCCTTCCGCCCGACGAGGGGCCCAGCGACAGGGACGGGGCAGGGCCGCCCCTGCCGGTGACGCCCGAGCTCGGCCGGCTCTTCGCCCGCACCTGCGCCTTGCTCGGTCGCGATGCCGACGACGTGCTCTCGGAGATGCTCGACCAGTACCTCGATGCGCGGGGCCCGGCCCTTGCCTCGGGCCTGTCCGCCGAGCCGGCGCCCGGGCCGCCGCTCGTCTCGCCCCTGTGCCGCAACGCCCACGAGCAGATCCGCGGCCACCGCATCGCCAAGCGGATCGAGCGCATCCGCCGGAAGCTCGAGCCCGCGGCGCCCGATGCCCGCCCGGGCCGCTCGTCCGTCCGGGCGAGCCGGCAGGGGGCCCGCACCGGCGGCGGCGCGCCGCCGCCCCTGGCCGAGGCCATGCGTGCGGTTGCCGAGGCGCGGGCGCGCCGGGCCGAGATCGCCGCGCGCCTGCTGGCGCGGCGATCGCGCGGCGGCGGGGGCTGAGCGACGAGCTTCGGGATCCGCGGCTGCGGCCGAACGCCGATGGCACCGCCGCCCGCGGCCGGGTATACTCGGCCGCTGCGGGTACGGCATGAGCGACGAGACCGACGAGCTACCTTCCGCCTTCCCGGACATGCGGGCCCGGCGCACGGCCGCCCGGCTGCTCTCCGAGCTCTTGGTGACGCCGGACGACGGGCTCGCGAAGTTCCGCAAGCGCCGCCTGGGGCCCGACAGCACGCTCGATGTCGCGTACCTGCGCCAGGCCCGCGGCATTCTCGAAGCGCTCATGGCGGCGCTCCGGGCGAGCGGCGAGGAGCCCTGGCAGCTCCGCCGAGAGCTTTCCACGCAGGAGGCCGGTCATGGCGGCGACCAGGGGGCCGACGCTGGAGGTCTTCTCCTCGGCCCGCTCCCGCGCTCGGATCCGCCAGATGACCTGGTTGTCGGACGCGCGGTGCAGGCGCGCGCCCCGGTCATTGATAACGACGCCCAACACTCGGGGTCCCGTCACGCCGCGACCGACGAGCAAACCGGCTTCGTCAGCCGCGCCCTGATGGCAGTCCC
>JACQWT010000462.1 GCA_016209145.1 Deltaproteobacteria bacterium
CGCTGCACACGAGGCCGCAAGTCCCGGCCGAGCAGACCTGCCCGGGCGCGCATGCCTGGCCGCAGCCGCCGCAGTTGGCGGAATCGAGCAGCGTGTCCACACACTTGCCCGCACACTTGGTCGTGCCGCCCCCGCAGTCCAAGCCGCACTGGGCGGCGGAGCAGACCTCGCCCGGCGCGCAAGCCTTGCCGCAGCCGCCGCAGTTGAGCAGATCGGCCTGCACGTCGACGCACTTGCCGGCGCACTTGGTGGTGCCGCCGACGCACGTGAGGCCGCACTTCTCGGCGGAGCACACCTCGCCGGCGAGGCAGGCCTGGCCGCAGCCGCCGCAGTTCAGAGGGTCGATCTCCGGGTCCACGCACTCGGCGCCGCACTTGGTGGTGCCGCCGGCGCAATCGAGCCCGCACTTCCCGGCCGAGGAGATCTGCCCCGGGGCGCACTGCACGCCGCAGCCGCCGCAGTTGGCTGCATCCAGGGCCGTATCGACGCACTCGTTGCCGCACTTGGTGGCCCCTCCCAGGCAGGTCAGACCGCACTGGCCCGCCGAGCACACCTCGCCCGCACCGCAGCCGTTGTTGCAGCCTCCGCAGTTGCTCGGATCGGTCTCGGTGTCCACGCACTTGTCGCCGCACTTGGTGGTGCCGCCCAGGCACGTGAGCCCGCACTGGCCCGCCGAGCACACCTCCCCCTCGGCGCAGCTTTTGCCGCAGCCGCCGCAGTTCTGCGGGGCGAAGCTCGTGTCCACGCACCCCTCGCCGCAGAGCGTGGTGCCGCCCGCGCACAGGAACGCGCACTTGCCATCCGTGCAGCTCTCACCGACCCCGCAGGCATGGCCGCAGCCGCCGCAGTTCTCATGGTCGATGTGCGTGTCCACGCAGGCGCCGCTACACTTCGTGGTCCCTCCCGCGCACGAGAGCGCACACTGCCCCTGCGAGCAGACCTCTCCCTCGGCGCAGGCTTGACCGCAGGCTCCGCAGTTGGCGGGATCGATCTTCAGGTTGGCGCAGCCGGCGGCGCAGGCCGCCAGCCCGGCCGGACAGGGCGCGCCGCCGCCGCTGCCGCCCGCGCCGGACGTGGGCGCCACCCCGCCGGTCTCGCCGCCCGAGCAGGCGCCCAGGAGCAGAAGGGTAAGGGCGCCGAGCCACCAGGCCGCAGTTCGACCGCGCGCGTTGCAGCACTTCTCTCCGTCCATCGGATCCTCCTGCGAAGCGCGCGCAGGGGCGCGCCTGCCGGGCAAGCATATCGGCCCGGGCCGGGAGGCGCCAGACGCGCGCGCAGCGCCCCCTGGGGACAGAACTAGCACTACTGCCCGCCGCATCGCGGCGCGCGCGAAGCGCGCAAACGAAGTTCCCGGCAGTAGTGCTAGCATGACCTCTGCAGGGCCGGCGGGCGGCCCCTCGGGCAAGCGCGGGAGCACGGGGATGCGAGCGGCACTGTGGACGGCGATAGCGTGTGCAGCCCTGGCGTGGCTGGTAATGACGCCAGCCTGCGACGGCGGCGACGCGGCGCAAGTGCCGGGCACTGGCCCGGGCGCCGGGGGCGGCTCCGAGGGCTGCCCGGCCGGGCTCGACGACTGCGGCGGGAGCTGCGTCAAGCTCGCGCTCGATCCGCAGAACTGCGGCGCCTGCGGCAACGCCTGCCCGCAGGACACGCTCTGTTCCGCGGGCCAGTGCAGCGTCGCGTGCCTGGGCGGCACGACCAAGTGCGGCAGCCAGTGCATTGACGTGAGCACGGATCCCGCCAACTGCGGGGCCTGCGACCAGGCCTGCGGCGCGGGCGAGGTGTGCTCCCAGGGTGGGTGCGGCTTGAAGTGCACCGGGGGCACGACCAAGTGCGGCGGCTTCTGCGTCGACACGAACATCGATCCGACGCACTGCGGGAGCTGCGACGCCGCCTGCCCGGCCGAGCAGATCTGCTCGGCGGGCAAGTGCGGGGTCGAGTGCCTGGGAGGCACGACGAAGTGCGGCAACGAATGCGTCGAGACCGCCACGAACGCGGCGCACTGCGGCGCCTGCAACCAGGCTTGCGGCGCGGGCGAGATGTGCTCGGAGGCGAAGTGCAGCCTGGTCTGCCTGGGCGGCACCACCAAGTGCGGCAGCAAGTGCATCGACACGCAGACCGATCCCGCCAACTGCGGCGGCTGCGGCGTGGCCTGCGCCATGGGCGAGATCTGCTCGGGCGGCGGCTGCGGCCTGGTGTGCCTGGGCGGGACGACCAAGTGCGGCAGCAAGTGCATCGACACCGAGTCCGATCCGGCTCACTGCGGCGGCTGCAACCAGCCGTGCGGCGCAGGCGAGGCATGCCAGTCGGAGCAGTGTGCAGCGGGACCTGGGGTCAGATCTGCCTCAAGAGCAACCCGAACCAGGGCGCGGCCGGAGGCTTCTCCGACTTCCCGATGTTCGCCACCTTCGCGGTGGACACCGCCGACCACTGCGTGCGCTCCGACCAGAACTACACCACCGACGTCTGCTCCGGCGTCAAGCAGTTCGCGATCTTCGTGCGCTGACGGCGCGTTGCCGCCGTTCCGGGACGGTATCCGCCTCAGGCTCGCCGGCCGGATCGAGCAAGACGGCGCGGTTCACGAGCGACCAGCCCGGGAAGCAACGCGCCGGGCTCACCCCTGCTGAAACTCCCATGGGTTGACGATGCGCAGCCCGGCCACTGCGAAGTCCGCGACGTTCCTGGTCGCGAGCGCGAGCCCGTGACGGAGCGCGGTCGCGGCGAAGAGCCCATCAACGGGAGGACATGGGCGGGCGGCCCGCTGGCGTAGCGCGGGCTTCGCCCGCAACCCACTCCGACCCGCTCCCGCTCCCGCTCCCGACTTCC
>JACQWT010000463.1 GCA_016209145.1 Deltaproteobacteria bacterium
CGCGGCAGCAGCTCCCCCGCCGGCATGCGCACGCTGCGCTGCGCGCCGAGCGCGGTCGCGAGCACGACGCCCGGCTCGCCCGCTTCGGCCCGGCCGATGATCGCGGCGCGGCGGCCGAGCGCGTGGCCGCGCAGCACGCCCAGGGCCTTCTGCCCCTGCGGCTCGGGCACGAAGGCGAGCAGCTTGCCCTCGTTGGCCACGTAGAGCGGATCTAGCCCCAACAGCTCGCAGGCGGCGAGCACCGGCGGCCGGATGGGCAGCCGCGGCTCTTCGATCACCACGCGGACGGACGCCGCACGCGCGAGCTCGATGGCGCTCTGGGCCACGCCCCCGCGCGTGGGATCGCGCATGGCGTGCACCTCGATGCCTGCCAGGCGCAGGGCGCGCACCAGATCCACGAGGGCCGCCACGTCGCTCGCGAGCTCACCCGTAAGGCGCAGCCCCTCGCGGCAGGCCATCACGGCCATGCCATGGTCGGCGATCGTGCCGCTTGCCAGCAGCGCATCGCCGGCAGCGATCTTCGCGGGGGCGGGCCGGAAGCCCGGCTGGAGCCGGCCCACGCCCGCGGTGGTGATGAAGACGCCGTCGCAGGCGCCACGGGGCACGACCTTGGTGTCTCCCGCCACCACGGGGACGCGCTCCTCGGCGGCCGTAGCGGCCATCGAGGCAACGATGCGGTCGAGCTCCTCCAGCGCGAGCCCCTCCTCGAGCACGAAGGCGGCCGTGAGCGCCACGGGCTCGGCTCCCATCATGGCCAGATCGTTGAGCGTGCCGCAGACGGCGAGCTTGCCGATGTCGCCTCCGGGGAAGAAGCGGGGGCTTACCACGTAGCCGTCGGTGGTCAGCGCCAGGTCACCGACCACGGCAGCATCGCCGAGCTCGGCGAGCACAGGGTTGTGCAGGCGCGGCAGGAAGTGCCGCTCCAGGAGCTCGTGCGAGAGCCGGCCGCCCGAGCCGTGTCCCAGGGTGATGGTCATCTCGCCTCCGCACGGTAGTGGTAGCGCGCGGCGCAGGAGCCTTCGCTCGAAACCATGCACGCTCCGCGTGGCTGATCGGGCGTGCACTCGGTGGCGAAAAGGCCGCACTCGCCGGGATCGATGAGCCCGCGCAGGACGTCGCCGCAGCGGCAGCCGGCTGGCTCGACCGGCGGGGGAAGGCTCACCGCGAAGCGCCGGGCCGCGTCGTGGGCGGCGTAGGCGGCGCGCACCCCCAGCCCGCTCTGCGGTATCGATCCCAGCCCGCGCCACTCGCTGTCCACCGGCTCGAAGACGCGCTCGATGACAGCCCTGGCCCGCTCGTTGCCATGCTCGGTCACGGCGCCGGGGTAGCAGTTGTCGATGCGCGCCTCGCCGCGGCGGACCTGACCCACCAGGGCCGCCAGGCCGCGCAGCATCTCGACCGGCTCGAAGCCGGCGATGGCGCTGGGCACGCGGTGCCGATCGGCGAGGAAGAGGTAGGCCGCCCGGCCCAGGACGACGCTCACGTGCCCGGGCAAGAGCAGGCCGTCCAGCCGCAGATCGGGCGAGCCGACCAGGGCGGCGAGAGCCCCGGGAATGGTCTTGGCCGCCACGAGCATCGAGAAGTTGTCGAGCCGTTCCTCCGCGGCGCGCAGGATGGCCGCGCCCAGGGCCGGGGCGGTGGTCTCGAAGCCCACACCGAGGAACACCACCTGCCGGCCGGGAAGATCGCGCGCCAGCTCCAGGGCGCCGAGCGGCGAGAACACCACGCGCACGTCGGCGCCGCCGGCGCGGGCCAGACCGAGCGTGGGCGGGGCGGCGCGCGGCGTCCTGGGCGGCGAGCCCGGCACGCGCATCATGTCGCCGAAGGAGCACAGCGTCACCTCGGGCCGCGCGGCCAGGGCGAGTGCGTGGTCCACGTAGCCGACCGGGGTGACGCACACCGGGCAGCCCGGCCCGGAGACGAGGCGAATGGTGGGCGGCAGGAGCTGGTGCAGCCCGGCGCGGGCCGCGCTCATGGTGTGCGTGCCGCAGACCTCCATGAAGGTGAGCGGGCGGCCCTCCCAGGCGCGCAGCTCGTCCAGAAGCCGGCGGGCCTCCCGACCGAAGCGCGCGCCTAGCTCTGCCATGACTGCTCCAGGCGCTCCAGGATGGCCAGGCTCTCGGCGGCGTCGGCAGCCGACATCCGGTGCAGGGCGTAGCCCGCGTGCACGATGACGTAGTCGCCCACGGCGACCCCCTCGCACAGCTCCACGCTTATCGTTGCCTGCGCTCCGGCCGCATCGACCTTGGCCCGCCGGCCCTCGATCGAAACCACCCGCATCGGCGTTGCCACGCACATCACAGTTCTCCGTGGCGCTGGCGCGCCACCTGCGTTGGATGGTACGCGTTCACGCATTCTCCCAGCCGGCTCGTCAGGCGGCCGCGAGCGCGAGCGCGCCCGGAGGCCCGGCCCGGAGCGTACTCCTGTACGTGAGGAGCCGGGCCGAGGACGTAAGCCGCGATCGCGGCCGACTCGGCGAGGGTTCGGGTCCCCACGCGCGCTGCGCGCGCGTGACCCGTGCCCCGGCTGCCTCGGCGTCGGAGCCCCAACCCCGACGCCCGTCTTGGGCGCTTCGCGCACAGGCGTTCTCATCCCTTCTCCTCCAGCAGGCAGGCCGCGGCCGCGGCCTGCCCGGCCGACAGCCCGCCGTCTCCCGGCGGAAGCCGGCTCGGCCACAGCACGCGCCGCCCGGCGGCGCGCAACGTGCCGACCAATCGACGTAGCAGCACGCGGTTGGCCATGCAACCACCGCCGAGCGCCACCAACTCGCAGCCGGCGCCGAGCGCCACCGCCGCGAGGCCATCGGCCATCCCGTGGTGGAAGCGGGCAGCACGCACGCCGAGCTCGGAGCGGTCGTCGCACAAGGCGCGAAACAGGACGCGCGTGTCGAGCACGCCGCCCTCGGCCGGCAGCGGGTAGGCGTCGGTGCAGCGCGGATCCACGGCCGCCTCGAGCCGAGCCGCGGCCTCGGCCTCGAAGTCCTGCTCGCGCGGCGCGACGCCGAGGATGGCGGCCGCCGCGTCGAACAGCCGACCCGTGCTGCTCGTCAGCGGCGAGACGGCGCGCTTGGCGCAGATCTGTGCGATGCGCTCGTCGTATGCCGCCGACGCGCCAGGCCCCAGCCCGGCCTCGCGCAGCAGGCTCGTAGCCATGCGGTGCGGCTCCAGGGCGGCGCGGTCGCCGCCCGGCTGGGGCACGTAGCGCAGGTGGCCGATGCGCTCGCTGCGGGCGTAGCCGCCGCGCAGGATCTCTCCGCCCCAGATGGCACCGTCCGGGCCCCAGCCCAGGCCGTCGAGCACGATGCCCGCGGCCTCGACGCCGGGCGCGACGCCGTGCTCGACCAGCACGGCAGCGAGATGGGCGTGATGGTGCTGGATGCGGAAGATCGGCAGCTCGCGGAATGCCTCCTCGGCGTAGAGCGTGGAGTGCAGATCCGGGTGCGCGTCCACGGCCACGGCCTCGGGCTCGATGCGGCCGAACTCCAGCGCCCGTTGCACCTCCTGGCGAAACGCCGCCTCGGCGCGCGGGTTGTCGAGATCGCCCAGATGCCGGCCGACGACCAGCTTGCCGCGGCAGAGCGTGCTCACCGTGACCTTCAACTCGGCGCCGAGGGCGAGCACGGCACGCGGGGGAAGGTGCCCCGCGGCGAGCGGCTCCGGGACGCAACCGCGGGAGCGTCGCAGGAAGACCGGGCCCAGCCCGGTGCTGCGCAGCACGCTGTCGTCGTTGGCGACGTGGATGTCGCGGTCGTGGAGCAGGAAGGCGTCAGCGCAGAGGCGCCGCCGGGCGTCGTCGTTGTCGGTGGTGATGGGCTCGGCCGCCGGGTTGCCCGAGGTCATCACGAGCGCGCCGAGGGGGCCCGCGAAGAGCATGCGGTGCAGCGGGCTGTAGGGCAGCATCACGCCGAGATCCGCAAGGCCGGGCGCCACCGCCGGGGCCACGCCAGCCGCGCTCTGCCGCGGCGCGAGGACGATCGGCGCCGCGGGCGACTCCAGCAGCGCCTCGTCGGCAGGCCCGAGCTGCACCAGGCCTCGGGCCGTCTCGAGGTCGCGCACCATCAGGGCAAAGGGCTTGCGCGGCCGGCGCTTGAGCGCGCGCAGCCTCGAGACGGCATCCTCGCTGCGGGCATCGACCGCGAGGTGGAAGCCTCCTATGCCCTTGACCGCCACCGTCTGGCCGGCGGCAAGGCGCCGCACGGCCTCGGCCACCACTGCTTGTGCCGGGGGCGCCTGCGGCGGAGCCGCCGGGAGCGCCGCTGCCGGCTCGGCGAGCCAGATCTTGGGCCCGCAGCGCGGGCAGGCCACGGGCTCGGCGTGGTAGCGCCGGTCGGCAGGATCCGTGTACTCGCGGCGGCACTGGGGGCACAGCTCGAAGCGCGCCATCGTGGTCGTCTGGCGGTCGTAGGGCAGGCGGACGGCGATGGTGTAGCGGGGCCCGCAGTGCGTGCACGTGATGAATGGGTAGTTGTAGCGCCGGTCGGCCGGGTCGCACATCTCGCGCACGCAGGCCGCGCACACGGCGCGATCCGGGGCGAGCGACATGCTGAGCTGTCCCGCGGCGTCGCTGTGCTCGATGACGAAGCCCTGCTCGCCGGCGACGACGGGCAGCGCCTCCACGCTGGTCTTGCGGATGCTGCCGCCGGGCGGCAGCTCGCGTCCGAGCCGCTCCGCGAAGATGGCGATGGCCTCGGGCCCGCCTTGCAGCTCGATGCGCACGCCGGCGCCGTCGTTGAGCACCGATCCCGTGAGCCGCTCTTCGCGGGCAAGCCGGTAGACGAACGGACGGAAGCCGATTCCCTGGACAATGCCCTCGACGCGGATGCGCCGGCGCTCGAGCATCGGCTACGACCAAAGGGAGGAGATCACGTCGGCAAGCTCGGTGAGGCCGCTGCCGTCGCGGGCGCTTGTCACGACGAACCTGGTCCCGGGCCGGATGTCCGCGACCATGGCGCGGCAGGCGTGCAGATCGAAGTCGACGTGCGGCAAGAGGTCGCTCTTGGTGATGACCGCGACAGAGGCCTCGCGAAAGGCCACGGGGTACTTCTGCGGCTTGTCGGTTCCCTCCGTCACCGAGAGGCAAACGATGCGCAGCGATTCGCCGAGGTCGAACATGGCCGGGCAAACGAGGTTGCCCACGTTCTCGACCAGCACGAGCGCGCCCGGCTCCATGGGAAGGTGCTCCAGGGCGTGCTCCACGTCGTGCGCCGTGAGATGGCACACGGTGCCGGTGTGGATCTGGTGCACGGGCGCACCCACCGCCCGGATGCGGGCGGCGTCGTTGTCGGTGGCCAAGTCGCCCTCCACGACCAGGCAACGGCGCCGTCCCTCCAGCTTGCGGATGAGCGCCGCCAGGAGCTCGGTCTTGCCGCAGCCCGGGCCGCCGATGACGTTGACGAGCCGCGCGCCGAGCTCCGACATGCGCGCGCGCAGCGCCTGGGCGTGCGCGCGATCGTGGGCCAGCACGTCCTGCTCGATGGCAATGGTCTCGTGGCCAGCGCCCCCGCCCTCCGGCCCGTGGGGATGACCGCATCCGCAGTGCTCACACATCTTCGACCTCGATCTGTTTCAGGCGAAACTCGGTGCCGCCCTCGACCGTGACGGGCACGTGCTGGCAGCCGGGGCAGCCGTCCCACATCTCTTGTACCTCGAAACGTGCCCCGCAGGCGGAGCAGCGCGCGCGGGCCGGCAGCCGCCGCAGCTCGAGCCGCGCGCCGCCCAGGCCGTTCGCCTCGGCGGCGATGGGGAAGCAGTACTCGATGGCCTCGGCGACGACCCCGCACAGCGGCCCCCACTCCAGCACCACGGTGACGACCCGCTGCGTTGCCGTGACGTGCGCTGCCACGGTCTGGCAGATCCGGTGCGCCAGGGTGAGCTCGTGCATGGCCGCGCGTAGCCTGGCGCGGGCGGGGCCGGCTGTCCACGGGCGCGTGCTGGGCGAGCATCGTGCTGGTCGCGGCGATCGCCGGAGGTCGGCCCCCGAGTGCCCGAAAAGCGGGCGTTCGCATGGCGACCTTGGCGAGGTCGGCACCCGAGTGCCCGAAAAGCGGGCGTTCGCATGGCGACCTCCGCGCCCCTCGCCCCCGAACCCGGCAGGCACGCGAGCCGCGGCGCCTGCTCGCGCAGGCCCGCGGGCGTTGGCGCGCGGCTCGTCCGGCGGGTAGCATGAGGGCGAGGGGCGGACGCGACCCCGGAGGAGATCCCACCATGCGCAAGCTGCGCCTTGTCGTGTCGCGGGCGACCGGTCGCCTGCCAGCGCTGATCGCGGCCACCGTCGTGCCCGTCGTGGCCGTCCAGTGCGGATCCGATGTGGTCCAACAGGTCGGCGGCGCGGGCGGGAGCAGCGGAGCGCAAGGCACGGCCGGCCAGGGCACCGGGCAGGCGGGCAGCGGCGGGCTCCCCTGGGACGCCGGCACCGGAGGGGGCGGGGGCCCGCCCGATGCCGCGGGGCCGTGCCCGCCGGGGCTGGCAGAGCAGGTCTTCGAGGTGGAGATCCCGCCCGAGGGCGTGCTCGCCGACACCACGGCGATCTGCGCCGAGCCCGCGAGCAACCCCGTCGCAAGCAACCGCGCCGCGCGCGTGACGCTCGTCAAGTACTCCGAGGCTCTGAACCTGGCTACCGGCCACGTCGCGATCGAGCCCTCGCTGCTCGCGAGCGTGGTCGGAACGCCGAGCCTGAGCGTGGTCGAGGCGGGCGATGCGCAGCTCCTCGGCATGGAGGTGAGCGAGATGAAGCCTGCGGCGGACGGCTTCACCTTCGCGGCGCAGTGGCCCCTGCCGTTTGGCCCGTCGCCTTACTCTTGGACGAGCATGACGGTCAAGACCACGTTCGAGCTTGCCTGCCCCAGCGGTCCCTCGCGCGTCGTGGAGTCGCTCACCATCATCCATCTGTGCGCGGAGGTTGGGGGCGTCGGCTGGGTGAGCTCGGGCGACACGTGCATCGCTTGCAACCAGGTGTGCGAGATGGCGCCGAGCCCGATCGTGCCGGCCGAGGGTCGCGACTCGCTGCCACTTTCGCGGGCTTTGCGCCTGAGCGTTGTTGCCGTCGCCCGGGTAGGCCGCTCGCTCTTCTTGCGCGCCGAGCACGACGGAGGAGCCGGGCTCGACTACGAGTGGCAGCAGAGCTCGGGGCGCATCGAGCGGCTCGCGCCGGACATCGCCTGCTGGACGCCTGCGTGCGAGCCCGGCTCGCAGTTGGTGCAGGTCGCCGTGCGGGGGCCGGAGCTCGCCGCCGTCGCGAGCTTCGCGACCTCGCTCGCCGCTTGACGCACAAATGGGCCGCCACTGCGTCTGCCTCGTGGGCCCGGCCGAGCAGGAGAACCTTGCCCTGGCGTATCTTGCCGGGGCGGTGGAGCAGGCCGGGTACGAGGCGCATCTCGTGCCCTTCTCGTCGCGGCGCGACATCGGCGCGGCCGTGGCCGCCGTGATCCGGCTCTCCCCCCTCATCGTCGGGCTCGGCCTTTCGTTCCAGTACTGCGTCGAGGACTACCTGCGGCTCGTCCAGGAACTGCGGCGCGGCGGCTACGAAGGCCACATCACCTGCGGCGGGCACGTGCCGACCTTCTGCTACCGCGAGCTGCTACGAGACGCGCCGGGCCTCGATACGGTCGTGCGACACGAGGGGGAGCGCACGGTCGTGGACATGCTGGCGCGGCTCGCTCGCGGAGCGCCCTTGCGCGAGCTCGCGGGCCTCGTCTGGCGCGAGGGCGGCGAAGTGGTGGTCGGCCCGCCGGGCTGTCTGTGCCCCGATCTTGACCAGCTCCCGCTCCCCCAGCGGCGTGCCGAGCCTTTCGTCGTGGGAGGTATGCCGATTGCCTTCATCATCACGGCGCGGGGATGCACGGGCGAGTGCGCCTACTGCAGCATCGGGGCGTTCGTGTCCGCTGCGGGCGGACCGCGCCTCCGGCTGCGCTCGGCCGACGCCGTGGCCGGCGAGGTGGCGGCGCTCGTGGCGAGGCACCGCGTGCGCACCGTGTTCGTGCAGGACGATCTGTTCATCCTGCCGAGCGAGAGCGGGACTATCGAACGCATGGAGCAGCTCGATGCGGCCCTGCGCGCCCGCCACGTCGATGAGGTGGCCTTCTGGGTCAAGGGTCGTCCCGAGACGATCACGCCGGCGGTGCTGCACGCCGCGCGGGGCATGGGCGTCATCCACGTGTTTCTCGGCGTGGAGAGCGCTTCGGCCGAGCGCTTGCGCTATCTCGGTCGCGTCCACCGCCCGGCGGACAACGAGCGCGCGATCGAGCTGTGCCGCCAGCACGGGATCCGCCCCTCGTTCAACCTCATGCTGTTCGATCCCGATTGCACGCTCGAACAGGTCGCGGTCACGCTCGACTTCGCGACGGCGCACATCGATCTGCCTTGGAACGTCTGCCGGACCGAGATCTACGCCGGGACGAGGCTCCTGCGCCGGCTGCGGGCCCAGGGCCGGCTCCGGGGCGACTACCGCAGCTACGGCTACCAGATGCGCGACGCGCGGGCCGAGCTGCTCTTCCGCATCGCGCGCGTGTGCCTGCACGAGCGGGCGTTCGCCTTCGACAGCCTGCTCAACCGCATCATCAGCCTGTCGTTCGCCCGGCAGGTGCACGAGCGGTTCTTCCCGGGAGTCACCACCGATGCTCTCGGTGCCGAGGTCGACGAGCTCGTGATCGACGCGCACGGCGACACCGTGGACGTGCTCCGGCGCCTGCTCGACCGGTGCGCGCAGGCGGGCGCGCCCTCCTTCGAAGCCCGGGAGCTGGCGATCGGGGAAGCACTGGCGATAGGGCGGCGGGACCAGCCGCGCCGGGCGCGGGCGGCAGATCTGTGGCAGCAGCTGCACGCGCGGGGCCTCGCGCTCGGCAGTCGCCTCCCCGGGAGCAGGCCCCGGCATCGTGAGCCGTGACCTAGCGCGCCGGCGCGCGCGTCACGCCGCGCGCGCG
>JACQWT010000485.1 GCA_016209145.1 Deltaproteobacteria bacterium
ACCTGGGCGTCGACATCGTGATCGAATCGACGGGCCGCTTCACCGACGCGACCAAGGCCAAGGCCCACCTCGACGCCGGCGCGAAGAAGGTCATCATCAGCGCGCCGGCCAAGAACGAAGACGTCACCATCGTGCTGGGCGTCAACGACGACAAGTACGACCCCAAGCGCCACCACGTGCTCTCGAACGGCTCGTGCACCACCAACTGCCTGGCGCCGCCGGCCAAGGTGCTGCTGGACAACTTCGGCATCAAGCGCGGCTTGATGACGACCATCCACTCGTACACCAACGACCAGGCGCTGCTCGATCTGCCGCACCGCAAGGGAGACTTCCGCCGTTCGCGCGCGGCGGCGGCCAGCATGGTTCCGTCCACCACCGGCGCGGCCAAGGCCATCCACCTCGTCATCCCCGAGTTGAAGGGCAAGTTCGAGGGTCTGGCGATCCGCGTGCCGACGCTCGACGTGTCGCTCGTGGATCTGACCGTCGAAACCGAGAAGCCCGTCACGGTCGCCGCGGTCAACGCCGCCATGAAGAAGGCGGCGACCGAGGGCCCGATGAAGGGCGTCCTCGCCTACACCGACGTGCCCCTGGTCAGCAGCGACTTCATCGGCTGCGAGGCGTCGAGCACCGTGGACGGCACCCTGACCCAGGTGCTGGGCGAGAACTTCATCAAGCTCTTCGCCTGGTACGACAACGAATGGGCTTTCTCGTGCCGCATGATAGATCTGTGCCAGATCATCGGGCGGGGGCTGCGATGATCGCCGAGGGCATCGCCAGCATCGAGGATCTGGAGCGCGGGCCGCACGGCGAGGGCGGCGGCCTCGCCGGCAAGCGCGTTTTTGTTCGCGTCGACTTCAACGTCCCGCTCGACAAGAAGACGCGGCGGATCACCGACGACTCGCGCATCCGCGCCGCCCTGCCTACCATCGAGTTCGCCGTCAAGGCGGGCGCCAAGGTGATCCTGGCCTCCCACCTGGGCCGGCCCAAGGGCAAGCCCGATCCGGCGCAGTCGCTCGAGCCCTGCGGCACCCGGCTGGCCGAGCTCACGGGCTGGGAAGTGCACCTGCCCGAGGACTGCATCGGGGACGCGCCCAAGAAGGTCATCCGGGACCTACGCACGGCCGGCGGGGGATCCCAGGCCCGCGGCGGGCCGCAGCTCTGCCTGCTCGAGAACCTGCGCTTCCACCCCGAGGAGGAGAAGGACGACGAAGCATTCTGCAAGGCCCTCGCCGAGCTTTGTGACGTGTACGTGAGCGACGCCTTCGGCGCCGTGCACCGGCCGCATGCCTCGGTGCACGGCCTGCCGCGTCTCATGCGCGACCGCGGCGCGGGGTTCCTCGTCCTGAAGGAGCTGCAAGCCCTCGGCCGCCTGGTCGAGAGCCCGCCGAAGCCCTACGCCGCCGTGTTGGGCGGTGCCAAGGTCAGCGACAAGATCGCCGTCATCGAGGCGCTGCTCGCCAAGGTCGATCTCCTGTGCATCGGCGGGGCCATGGCCAACACCTTCCTCGCCGCTCAAGGCAAGAACGTGCAGCGGAGCCTCGTCGAGGCGGACAAGCTGCCGCTGGCGCGCTCCCTCATCGAGAAGGCCGAGAAGGGCGGCGTCGAGCTCCTGCTCCCCGTCGACGTGGTCGTCGCGCCGAGCACCGAGGCCACGAGCGGGACGGCGGTGCGCGCCGATGCCATTCCCGAAGGGATGATGGCCCTGGACATCGGGCCGGACAGCGCCGAGCGCTTCGCCCGGGCTATCCGTCCGGCCAAGAGCATCTTCTGGAACGGGCCGATGGGCATGTTCGAGACCGAGGCATTTGCCGCGGGCACGCGGAATCTGGCCCTGGCCATGAGCCGGGCCGAGGGCTTCACCGTCGTCGGCGGAGGCGACAGCGCCGCCGCCGTCTACCAGGCGGGCGAGGATGTGGCCGGCCGCTTCGGCCACATCTCGACCGGCGGTGGTGCCTCGCTCGAGCTCATCGAGGGTCGCCGGCTCCCGGGCGTAGAGGCCCTGAGGCGATAGGGCACCGAGCGAGGAGGAGGCGAGCATGGATCCCTTGCGACGGCCCCTCATAGCGGGCAACTGGAAGATGCACGCGGGCGGCGCGGATAGCTGCGATCTGGCGCTGGCGGTGGCCGAGGCCACGCGGAGCTGCGGCGCGACGGACGTGCTCGTGGCGCCCCCCTTCACGGCTCTGGCCGCGGTTTCGCACCGGCTTTCCGAGGCCGGCGCCGCGCTGATGGTGGGGGCGCAGAACCTGCACCCCGAGCCCAAGGGGGCGTTCACGGGCGAGGTCGCAGCCGGCATGCTCCGCGAGGCCGGGGCCGACTGGGTGATCGTCGGCCACAGCGAGCGCCGCCAGCTCTTCGGCGAGACCGACGAACTGGTGGCGCGCAAGACGAAGGCGGTGCTCGCGGCCGGCCTGCGGCCCATCGTCTGCGTGGGCGAGACGCTCGCCCAACGCGAGGCGGGCGAGACGCTCTCGGTCGTCGAGCGCCAACTGGGCGCCGTGCTGCCCATCCTCGCCGAGCGGCCCGGCGTGGGCGCCATCGCCTACGAGCCGGTCTGGGCCATCGGCACCGGCCGGGTGGCCAAGCCCGAGGACGCCCAGCACGTGCACGGGGCCATTCGCGGCATGCTCGCCGAGAAATCGCGCGAGCTGGCGCAGAGCACGCGGGTGCTCTACGGCGGCAGCGTCAAGCCGGACAACGCCGAGGGCCTCTTGCGCCAGCCGGATATCGACGGCGCGCTCGTGGGCGGGGCCTCGCTCGACGCGGCCGGCTTCGCTGCCATCGCCCAGGCGGCCGAGAAGCTGGCAAGCGCAGGGAAACCCGGCTAGAACGGCATCTCGCCGCCGGGCGAGGTGATCCCATGATCCAGTCCTTCATCAACGCCCTGCACGTCTTCGTGTGCCTGTTCCTGCTCCTCGTGGTGCTCTTGCAGCAGTCCAAGGGAGGAGGGTTGGGCGGCGCGATCGGCGGCGGGGCCGCGCAGGTCTTCGGCGGTCGCGGCGCCGGCAACTTCATGACGCGCACGACCGGCGTCGCGGCCACGCTGTTCATGCTGACGAGCATGTCGCTCGCGTACCTCTCCTCGGCCGGCGACCGGGAGATGAAGAGCTTCGACTTGCAGCAGGAGGATCGGTAGCTCCTGCGCTCACGGTCCGCGCCACCAGCTCTCGGCGAGCGTCGCATCCTCGGGCGTGTCGATCTCCATGTAGCCGCCGGGGGTGCGGATGCAATGCAGGGGCTCGCCCTGCTCCAGCAGTTCCTGGAGTAGATCCACGAGGTAGGCCGCGCGCAGGCTGCGGCCCTCGCGGAAAGCCCCGTCCTCGCCCGCACGAGCGCGCAGCGCGTCGTAGGCGGCGCACAGGCGCGCCGCTCCCGCGGCGCTGGCCTTCATCACGCCGATGAACTCGGCCGGCGCCTCGCTCGCAGGGACGTGGCGCGAGATCTCCACCACCCGATCGCCGTCGAGCCGGACCTTCTCGGCATCCGACTCCGGGTGCTCGCTGCGGGCCGCGTAGCGCCGGCGCCAGTCGGTGTCGCAGGCCAGGACGAGATCGTGCGGCGAGGCCACCAGGGCCCGCACAATGGCCGGCCGGTAGACGATGTCGGCGTAGCTCGAGACGAAGCCGCCGCCCATGTGCTCGCGCGCGCACATGAGCGAAACCAGGATGTTGTTGCTCGCCCACGCGCGGTTGTGGACGTAGCGCAGCATCGGGTAGGCGCGCTCAATCGCCTCTGCCCGGTAGCCGCAGACGAACACGACCTCGGGGCGCACGAAGCCGCCGGCCTCCAGCGCCTCGAGGATGCTCTCCAGGATGGGCCGGCCGAGCACCGGGAGCAGCGGCTTCGGGATGTCCTGCGTGAGCTGCCCCAAGCGCTTGCCCCGGCCCGCGCCGATGACGATGGCCTTCACGGGACGAGCAGCCTACTGCACGTCGTTGGCGCAGGCGCCGAGCTCGTAGCTGCACTCGTTCTGGATGGCCTTGTTCTGGCAGTCGCCGCAGTCCGGGGAATCCTCGCCCTCGCCCGTGCACGACTGCTGGCACTGGTACGCGCACACCTCGTCGGTGCAGAGGCACTCGACGACGGCCATCAGCAGCTTCATGGAGCCCGGGCAAAGATCGTCGGGATCCGGGCAGCCCTCATAGCCCTGGCACTCGGTGATGAACTCGGCGCAGCCCAAGCACTGCCCGTTGCCGCCCTGGCACACCTGCTTGAGCTGCGGGCTTGCCCCGAGCAGCGTGGCCATCGTTCCCGCGCAGTCGCACGGATCGACGACGGCAATCAGCGCCTTCTGCTGCTGGCAGATCTGTAAGCAGCCGCCGCCCATGCCGCCGCCGTAGGCGAAGCTCTCCCACGAGATCCCTTGCATGCCGGGGCAGAGGTCATCCTGCTGCGTGCAGTAGAACAGGGCCTTGCATGCCGACTCGCAGTCATCGGGCGGCGGCGTATCGCAGCCGCCGCTGCCGCTCGCGCTCGTGCTCGTGGTCGTGCCGCTGCTCGTGGAGCTGCCGCCGCTGCCGCTCGTGCTTGTGCTGCCGCCGCTGCCGCTGCTGCTCGTGCTGGCGCCGGCACCGCCGTCGCCCCCGCCCGGGGCCGAGGAATCGACCAGCACGCTGCCGCCGCAGGCGGCGAGAAGGGCGACGGCCAACCAAGAGGCGCGAGCGAGATGCGACATGGCTCCAGGCTACCAGTCTGGGCGAGGCAGGCAAGAGGCACAAAACGAAGGCAGGCAGCGGGATCTCGCTCCCGCCGCCTGCCCTCGGGCGCGGCCCCAGCTCGCTAGGCTGCGAGCGGCGCCTGTTCGGATGTACTAGACGTCGTTGCCGCAGGCGCCGAACTCGGCCTTGCAGGCGCCCGCAATAGCCTCGCCGGAGCAGGTGTCGCAGGCCTCGCCGTCCTCGCCCTGACCGGTGCACATCCCCGGGCAATCGGTCTTGCACACGTCATCGCCGCAGATGCACGCGCCCAGGGCATCCAGGAGCGGGACCGCGTTCTCGCACAGGGAGTCCTCGGGCGGGCAGCCTTGGTCCGTCTGGCACTCGGTGATGAAGGTGCCGCAGCCGATGCACTCGCCCGCGCCGCCGCTGCCGCCCTGGCCGTTGCCGCCCTGGGCCACGCCGCCCTGGCCCGCGCCGCTGCTGCTGGCGCTGCTGCCGCCGGCGCCGCCGCCGCTGCTCGAGCTGGAGGCGGTACCGCCCCCGGCTCCATCCGTGGACTTGACGCTGCAGCCCGCCAGGGCGAGCACGGACAGTCCGCCTACCGCAAGAAGTAGTTTCCGATACATCTGCAAACCTCCGAGATTGAACACGCGTGTTGACAAAAACGGCCCTGCCGCCTGCCGCCACCCTTGGCGGTCCCTAGAAGCTCGCGGCTGGCCGGAAGTCTGTCAGGTCAACTGACCTTGTCGGGGGGCTCCTCTACCCCGTGACGCCCGCGGGGGCAAAGAAAGAAACGCTTCCACGGCTCGCTTGCGAGCCCGCCGGCTTGGACGAACGACCGGGCCGGCTGATTCAACTGCTGCCCGGCATTCATAGCTTCCGAGGCTCGTCCTGGCAAGGTTGAAGTCGTGCTCTGGCCGCGCTGTCTCCGTGAAGCCTTCGGCCGATCACATTTCGCTTCCGTTTTCGCCCGGTGCGGCTACTCTCCTCCGCTCCGAGCTCGCCTGGTCCATGTCCCCGGTTCGTCGCCCTGGACCGGCCGCGGCCCGCCGCGGAGGTGACGAGGAGCAAAGAGCAACCGAGCCCCGAGGGCGCGAGGAGGGGAAAGGTGAACCAGAATCCAGGAATCATCGGCACGAAGCTGGGCATGACCCAGATCTTCGCCGAGGACGGAACGATCGTCCCATGCACGGTCGTGCGCGGCGGCTGCGTCGTGGTCGGCAAACGCACCGCCGAGCGCGACGGCTACAGCGCGCTGGTGCTCGGCCTGGGCGAGCGCAAGCCCAAGCACGCGAGCCGCGCGCAGGTCCGCGCGTTCGAGAAGGTCGGGCAGAGCCCCAAGAAGACGGTGCGTGAGCTGCGTGCCAGCGTCGAGCACGTCGCCCGCTTCGAGGTCGGCCAGCCGCTCAAGGTGGAGGAGATCTTCGAGCAAGGGCAGCTCGTCGACGTGCAGGGCAAGAGCAAGGGGCGCGGCTTCTCGGGGGTCATTCGGCGCTGGAACTTCGCCGCGCCCGTCTTCACTCACGGCACGCACGAGTACAAGCGGCACGGCGGCTCCATCGGCACGAACATGACGCCCGGACGGACGCTGCCTGGGCTCAAGATGCCGGGTCACTACGGCAACGAGCTCGTGAGCACCTTGAGCCAGCGCATCGCCAAGCTCGTGCCCGAGGACCAACTCGTGCTGATCGAGGGAGCGGTGCCGGGACCCACGGGCGCCATCGTCAGGGTGCAGGGCGCCGTCAAGAAGCGCGGCGGCAAGAAGGGCGCGGGCAAGAACGCGTGAGGGGCATGCCCGGCCGGGACGCAACGGCTGACCGAGAATGAGCCGGCCCCGGCGTGCTTCCCCGCCAGCCCGCTGCGCGCGACGCGCCTCCTACCGGGGTACGGACGCGTACGGCCGGCGCGCCAAGGCCGCGGGCTATCGGGCGCGTAGCGCGTTGAAGATCGAGGAGATCGATCGCCGCGTGGGGCTGCTCCGCCCGGGGCAGCGGGTGCTCGATCTCGGCGCCGCGCCCGGGTCCTGGTCGCAGTACGCTGCCTGGCGCGTGGGCCCGGCCGGCCGCGTGCTCGCGGTCGATCTCGCTCCCATCGACCCGATCGGTCCCAACGTCGAGACGCTGCGCTCGGACGTGCTCGGCATCCCCCCCGCGCGGCTCGCCACGCTCGGGCCCTACGACGTGGTGCTCTCGGACATGGCCCCGCACACGAGCGGCGATCGCGCGACCGACCAGATCCGGTCCTTCGAGCTGTTCGCGGCGGCCCTCGATCTGGCCGCGGCGCTGCTCGCGCCGGGCGGCAGCTTCGTGGGCAAGATCTTCATGGGCGGGGCCTTCGACGAGGCGCGCGCGCGGGTGGGCGCGCACTTCTCCACCGTGCGCGTGCTTCGACCAGAGAGCACACGCGCCGTGAGCAAGGAGATCTTCCTCGTGGGGCTCGGCTTCCGGCCGGCCGGGCGCTGAGCCCCCAAGGCGTTGTTGCTACTTGCCGCCCGAGCCGCCGCTGTCCGCGCCGCCGGGGCCAGCGCCGCCGGGACCTTCGCCGCCGGGGCCGCCACCGCCGGGACCAGCGCCCCCGCCGCCGCCGCCGCAGGTGTCCTCACAGGAGCACTTGAGATCCTTGTTGGCGCCGGTGAGCGTGCTCATCGTCCCGGGGCAGTCGCAGGGGTCGACGAGAGCGATCAGTGCTTTCATCCCCTCGCAGCCCTTGAGGCACCCGCCCGTCTCCTTGCCGTTGACGAAGTCGTCCTCCGAGGTGCCCTTGAGGCCGGGGCACAGGCCCTCCTCCTGCGTGCACTTGTAGAGCTCCTTGCAGGCCGTGGCGCAGTCCTCGATCGTGGGGGGAGTGCACCCGCCGCCGCCACCGCCGGTGCCGGAGCTGCTGCTGCTGGTGGTGGTCGTCGTGGTCGCCGCGGGCTTCTCGTCGTCCCCGCCACAGGCGTAGGCGCTCACGAGCACGACCGCGCCACTGAGGGCGGCGGCCAGGATGTGGAAGCGATTGTTCATCTCTCGGTTCTCCTCTGTTCGTCGGGCGGGCAAGCACGAAGCGCCCGCACGCACCGCCCGAAAGCGATGCGGGCGCACCAATAGCGGAAAACCCGGGCCGAGTCGATGCCCATGCTCACGGATGGATGTGCACCAGCGTGCCGCCGCGCAGGGAGAGAGCGGCGTGCCAGCCTGCCGGCACCGCAGGCGCGGTCCAGCCGAAGAGCCAGGCGGCGTCGAGCGGCGCCAAGTTGACGCAGCCGTGGGAGCGCGGCGTGCCGAAATCGTCGTGCCAGTAGGCGCCGTGCAGGGCATAGCCGTCGGCGAAGTACTGCACGAACGGGACGTCGCGCAGATCGAACTCGTCCCCGCGCTCGTCGCCGTCCATGGTCGTGCTGACGTGCTTGGTGTGGATGAGGAAGCTGCCCTGGATGGTGGCGTGGGTCTTGCGATGGTCCTGGATGCCGTCCGCGCCCGTGGACACGAGCGTGGCGAAGACCGGCCTCGTGCCGACGTAGGCGACCAGGGCCTGGCGCAGGAGGGACACGTCGATCCAGCGGCGCTGCGCGCTCGCCCAGCCGGGCGCGGTGGCCATGCCATCTACCCGCACCGCTTGGTCGGCCAAGACGAAGAAGCCTCCCTGGGCCTCGAGGTAGTCCCGGCCGCCCGAGCGGCGCGACCGGCCGGTCAAGCCGACGGCCTCCCGGTAGCCGAGGATCCCATCAGGCATGAGCACGCCGAGCTTCTCGTGCGGCCGGTAGCGCCGGGCATAGCGGCTACGCACGAAGGCGAGAGGCAAGGTGAGCTCATCGCTCAGCTCGACCCCGTGAAACGCCGAGGGCTCGACCAGGCGCGCCCGGTCCAGCGGCAGCAGCTCCAAATCCGTCGTCAGGCCGAAGCGGCGGCCAAGGTGGTCGACGGCCCGGCGACGCTGGTAGCCGAGATCCGGCTCGGCGCGCTGCTGCTCGGCCGCCGTGGGCAGGCGGGCGGACAGCGGCGGGGGCGGAATGCGCGCCATGGCGTACGGGTAGGGCAGCGAGCCCAGATCGGGCGGACGCCCGGTAAGCTCGATCAGCGGGTCCGACGGATCGAGTGTGGCCGTCGGGCCCGCACACACGAAGCCGCGCGGCTCGATGCGGAACCAGCCGCCCTGGCAGCCGCGGAAGTGCTCGGGCCGCTCGGCGCGCGGGACCAGTGCGCCCGCGCGTAGATAGCCGAGCCGCCGCGCGTCCCAGCCCGGCCGCGCCAGAACCCACGTCTCGTGCGCGATGCTGCCAAGCCGCGCCGGCCCGGCCTCGGCCCGCTCTGCTCGGTGCGGCCCGACCTGCGTCCGTGCCGGCTCGGGCGTCCCGTCGGGCAGGCCGGGATCAGCGCCGCCCGCAGCGTCGCCACCCGCGCTCGGGCCGCCGCCCCCTGCGCCACTTGCGCCCTCAGCGCCAGTGGCAGGCGGGGCCTCGGCCGGGCCGGCTTCCGGCACTTGCGCTGCCGGCGGCGCGACCGGAGCCGCTGCGGCCACCGCCGCCGGTGCCGCCATCGGGACCGCGGCCGCAACCGGACCTGCGGCCGCCACCCCCTGGACGCCGCGCGAGAGCAGGCCAAACGTGGCCGCGCCGAGGCGCTGGGGCAGCTCTTCGATGCGCCCGCAGTCCGGGCGCAGGAACGCGAGCACCAGAACCGTGGCCGCGACGGCGAAACGCGGTCGCAACAGCCCCCTGTGGCCCGCGACGGCACGCATGGATGGCCAGCCCCTCGTCGGCGACAAGCGCCGAGGCTCGTCGGTAGCAGGCCGGTCACGGTGCGGCCAACTTCGCGGAGACTCACTCCTCGCCGAGCTGCGCCACGTAGCTCAGCTTCGCCATGGGATCGCTCAGCGGATTCAGGGGCTGGAACGGTGGATTCATCGTGCCGGCGTACTGGGTGTTGTCGATGACGACGTAGTACTGCCCCACCGGCAGCCGGTAGGACGCCCGCTGCTCTCCCCGGCCCGACACGAGCGGCGCGCCCGCCCACACGGGCCCGGGCGGCGGCCCGAGCGGCCGGCCGGTCTGGTAGTCCTCCCGCCAGGCGTCACCCGTGCGCCGGTCGACCACCAGCACGTCCACCGCGGGTCCCTCGAGGTAGAGCTTGAGCTGAAGGCGCTGGTCCTCGTCGACGATCTCGAAGGGGCCGAGGTAGTCGCGCGCGTTGCCGTGCACCTCGACGGTCTCGTTGGCGTAGGTCAAGGACTCGCTCCCGCTCACGTCGAACGGCGTGATGGGGCGCTGCGGCGGCTGGATCACGCCCAGAGCGAACGAGTCGCCGCGGGGCTCGTTGCGCACGACGGTGAAGCCGCGCGTGAGCTCGCCGGCCGCGATCTGGTTGCCGAACAGGTTGGCGACCGTGCCCAGGGGCGTGGCCGCAGTGGCCGCGTCCGCGAGCGGGTTCTCCACGTAGCCCAAGCGGAAGCTCGGGCCGTTCACGATGCGGTTTACCTGGCCCCAGACGTAGATGTCCTCCTCCCCGAGCCAGAAGTCCATGCGGTACTCGACCGAGGCGGTGCAGGAGAAGCCCACCCGCCGGGTGAGCGTAGTGAAAGCGTACCCCGTGCCGGAGAAGTGCACCGTGACCACCTGCCGGTCGCCGTCGATGTCCACGCCGCACTGGGCCGGGAAGAAGCGCCCCACCGCCGGCGCCCGATCCTGCGTCCGCAGCGGCAGCCCCCGCTTGAGCATCTCCGGGCAAATGCGCTGGGCGCCGAAGTTGGAGAACAGCCACCAGCGCAGCGCCGGGCTGGCGTTGACCGGCACACGGATGCAGGGGCACCCGGCTACCATGGCTGCCAGCGCGATCACGGACAGCGCCAGGGCGGCCGGCAAGAGGCGGGAGCGGCCGCGCGCCTCGGCGAGAGATCTGCCTTGCGAGTTGCGTATCATGGCAAGCTGGCGGGTTCGGCCGGCGCCACAAGGCCCCGGGGCCATGAGAAGCGTAGCAGAGGCCACGCCAAGGGGAACCTCTAGCCTCCCCGCACCTGCGGCTCAGACAGTAGGAGGCGGTCCAGTGCGCCCGCGGCGCCCGCGGCGCCCGCGCCACTGCCAGCGCCGCCGGCCCCGGCCGCAAGGCCGAGCGCGCCGAGCAGCACGACGAGCCGCCGGCCGCCAGCGAGTCTTGCGCGTGCCGAGGCAGCCCGGGCGTGAAGCGAAGACAGCGAGCGGGCGGGCCGTGTGATGGAGCCCCGAAGGGACATCGTGGTGGAGGCCGACGGCTTCGTTGCGCCGGAAGGCAACACCGGTCTCGTCGCCATGTGGGCTGTTGCATGCTACGCTCAACTCAGCCTCCGAGTGGAGCCGTTGGCCGCGGGAGCGATGTGCCATGACGCGTGAGCAGCTTCTCGGCCGGATATCGATCGATCCGCAGATCTGCTTCGGAAAGCCCTGCATCCGCGGGCACCGGATCTGGGTCTCGCTGGTGCTCGACTGGCTCGCGAGCGGGATGCCGATCGTCGAGGTCCTCGCCATGTACCCCGGCATCGAGGAGGCGGACGTCTACGCCTGCATCGCCTACGGGGCGGAGATGGCCCGCGAGCGGTACATCGAGCTGCCTGCCGAGGCGACGCCTTGAGGATCAAGCTTGACGAGAACCTCGGCGAGCGAGGCGCGGAGCTTCTGAGATCTGCCGGCCACGACGTGGCGACCGTCGCAGAACAGCATCTGTGCGCGGCAGCAGACCGTGACCTGGCGACCACGTGTCGCGACGAGGGGCGGTGCCTGGTGTCACTCGACCTCGACTTCGCGAGCCCGTTGCGCTTCAGTCCGCGACAGTACGCTGGCCTCGCCGTGCTCCGGCTCTCGCCCAAGCCGGGGCCGGGCGATCTGGACGACGCGGTCGCCGTCCTCGCGCGAGGTCTGGCCCGCGAGCGTATCCACGGCAAGCTGTGGATCGTGCAGCGTGGGCGAATCCGGGAGTATCAGCCGCCAGACGACCAGGAGTGAACCGCTGGCCGTCGCGGCGGGGCGGGGCTGGCCATCATCCTCCGCGCCCGGCGCCGCGCGAGCTCGGGGGCATGTACCACGCCGACCCCGCGCTACTCGCCGCGGCAGGGCCCTACCTGCCGTCGCTGCCGCTTCTCATCGACGACGTGGCGAGCTTCCCGGACGAAGCCCTGCGCGCCCGCGCCGCCTCGGCGCTGGTCAAGCTGGTGCTGCTGGCGTTCAAGCATGGGCGCGAAGCCGCCGATCTCGAGCAGAGGCTGGCGCGCTGGGCGGATCTCGTCGCCGAGGTTGCGGCCGCGCCGCACGGGCTCGATGCGGTGGTGGTGGTGCTGCGCTACCTGTCCGAGGTCAATGAGCACCTCACCCGCGAGGGCGCTTTGAGCGCGCTACAATTGGGGCTAGGAGCACAAGCGGACGAGGTCGTCATGACGCTAGGACAGCAGCTCATCGAGCAGGGAAGACGCGAGGGCCTTGAGCGGGGCATCGAGCAGGGCATCGAGCAGGGGCTTGTCGCCGGGCGCCGCGATGTCGTGGCTTGTCACCATCGTGCCGGGGACGAGCGGCAGCGGCGCTGGCGCGCTGGGGGAAATGAACCCAATGCCGAGCCCTTGGGCGGAGGGTAGCGGCCAACGGCTAAGCGCGCTGGCCGACGAGGGAGTCCGCCCGCACGGCAACAACCACACCGGCGCCTGCCCCATCGATCGTGCAGCAGCGCACGACGGGGCCCGGGCCGCACGGGCCTGCCGGCAGAACCGCAAGCCCCGCACTGGCCGTCTCGGCTCGGGGCGAAGCGTAGAACATGCCTGCCTGAAGGCTTGCCGCCGCCGCCATCACGGTCAGGGCATCCGCCGTGGGATTGGCGCCCCAGAGCGCGCCGTAGGCGGCCACGGGGGCGCCGCATTGCACCACGCGGCGGTAGCCCTCTGCCTCTCGGGGATCCCCGCAGGCCGCAAGAAACAGCGGGGCCTCATCGTCGCCCGGCGGGAGCTCGTCCCGGAAGAAGATCGGCTCGTCCACGGTCCCCCACTTGGCCGGCCGCTCGGCCCGCGCCGGCCGGCCAAGCAGCATGGCGGTGTAGGTCTCGCCCGGCACGTAGCTCGCACGGTCGAGATCGAGCGGCCGAAGCTCCCCCTGCTCGGACCAGCCGCCCAGACCCATGAGGCCGCTCGCCAGCCCTTCGTGCATCTGTTCGGCCGAGCCGAGCAGCACCAGATCGACGCTCCCGCGCTCGATCCAGTCCAGGGCGATCCACAGGGCTCGCGGCCAGGCGTGCGAGAAGCCGGTGACGGTGAGAATGGGGCCGGTGGCCCCCAGCGTTGCCGAGACGATCGAGGCCGGCGCGTTGTGGACCGACTGGGCGAAGCACACCGGTGAGGCCAGGCTGTCGCCCTTGTCGATGATCGCGTCGAGGAAGCCGAATGAGCTCACGATGGCTCCCCAGCCCGTGGCCACGATCACGCCCACGCGCTCCGGCCGATCGATGGCGAAGCCCGCGTCCGCGAGGGCTAGCTCGGCAGCACACAGCGCCCGCAGCGAGAAGTCGTCCAGGCGCCGGGCCGCGCGGGGCGGCACGAGATCCTCGGTCCCCTCGGTGCGGGCCCGCAGAAGCTGGAAGCTCTGGCGCGGACCGCCCTTGGTGCAGGGAAGCCTGGTCGGCTCGATCGGCACGCCGCGGGCCAGGGCCGAGCGCAAGGCCCCGATGCCGGCGCCCGCGGCGCTGAGCTGCCCCAAGCCCAGGATGGCGGCCCGCATCATCGTACTTGCTCACGGGCCGCAATCAGTCGGCGGCCGAGGCGCCGCGCCGGCCGAGCGCGCCCGCAGCGGCGGGCCCGAGCGTACTCCTGTACGTGAGGGCCCGGCGCGAGGACGTAAGCCGGATGCGCATACCAGTCGCTCATGCCGGCCCGCGCGGATGGATCGGCCGCCGTCGTTGCCATCGATTCAAAGCCCGTGAACGGATACGCATCAGCGGGCATCCCCCGCGAGGAGCACGAGCACGGAGTTCGTCCCGCCGAAGGCCAGCGATGTGGACAGGGCCACCCGGGCCGGCGTGGCCGCAGGCTCACGCGTGGGCACGACGGCGCACGCGGGATCCGGCGTCGCGAAGCCAGCGCTGGGCCCCACCCTGCCGTCGCGCAGGTTACAGAGCGCAAAGATGGCCTCGATCGCGCCCGCCGCCCCCAGGGTGTGGCCGGTGTAGCCTTTGGTCGCAACCACGGTGACCTCGGGCGAGAGACAATCCACCAGTGCCTGGCCCTCGACCCGATCGTTGTGGACGGTGCCCGTGCCGTGGGCGTTGACGAGGCCGACCGCCCGGCTCTCCAGCCCCGCATCCGCGAGCGCATGCGCGATGGCGAGCCGGAGCCCCCGCCCTTCCGGGTGCGGCGCGGTCGCGTGGTGCGCGTCGGCCGCGCAGCCGTAGCCCGCGACCAGGCCCAGCACCTCGGCCCCGCGCCGGCGCGCGTCCGGCTCCCGCTCCAGCACGAGCACGCCGGCGCCCTCGCCGAGGTTCAAGCCGTCGCGGTCGCGGTCGAAGGGCCGGCAGTCGCGCGTGCTGCTGTTGCGCAGGGCGTAGAAGCCGAGGTAGGGAAAGCGGCTGAGCCGGTCGGCCCCGCCCGCCACGACCAAGTCGCAAAGGCCGGCGCGCAGCCAGCTTGCGCCCAGGCCAATTGCGTCGGTGCCCGAGGAGCAGGCGTTGGCCACGGTAAGTGCCGGACCCTGGGCGCCTATCGCGACGGCGAGCGTGCCGGACAGATCGCCGTCCGTGTAGCGCGCGACGGGCTCCAGGAGCGCCACCCGATCCTGGCGGTAGCGCCGGTAGAAGTCCTCGTCGTTGAAGGCGCAGCCCACGGTGGTGCCCATGCACACCCCGACGCGTGCCGGCTCGAAGCCCAGCCCCCGCGGCCAAGCCATGGCGCGGGCCTCGCCCAGGGCCACGAGCGCGAGCTCGGCGGAGCGCGTGCGCAGCGGCCGCTCTGCGGCGTCAAGCTCGCGCCCGAGCCCGGCCGGCACGAAGAAGGCACGCGGCCTTTCGCGCAGCGTCGTGGCGAGCCGCTCTGGCTCGGCCGGCGGCACCCGTCCGGCGTACAGGGCGTCCATGCTCTGGGCCACCGTGGCGCCCGGCGCACAGACTGCTCCCCATCCGGTGACGGCGACACGTTCGCTCATCGCAGGAGCGTCTATCCGGCGCTGCCGCCCTGCGTCCAGCCCTTTGTGCTGCCCTCGCCCGCGGCGCTTGCTCCCTGGGCCTGCTCGCGCAGGATGACCTTGCGGATGAGCGCCCCCATCTTCATCCGCCGGCCCGCAGTGCCGTAGAACTTCTCCCAGGCGTAGTAGTAGAGATCTTGCAGCCGCGTGCGACTGAGGCGCTTGGGCTCGAAGACCACCTTGTCGCCGGTGTACTTCTCCCAGTCGTCGTGCAGGATGCGGCCCTCGGCGGCAAGCGCGCGGCGGTAGGTCGTGTGCGGGTAGGGCGTCAGCACGTTGAACTCCGCCATGTCGAGCCCCAGCTCGAGCGTGAAGTCGACGAGGCGGTAAATGGCGGCCTCGTCCTGGTCGTCGGTGCCCAGGATGACCGTGCCCTCGACGCCGATGCCGTGCGCCTGGTAGCGCCGGATGCGCTCGCGGATGGCCGGCGAGGGGCTGAGGATCGCCTGGTAGACGTACCAGCACCCGGCGCGGCGGGCGAGATCGAGGATCTCGTCGTCGGAGTCGAGGGGATGGCTGATGAACGAGCGCCGCAGGGGCAAGAAGGCCGTGAGAAGCTGCTCGACCCAGGCGCGGTCCTGGCACAGCGAGTTGTCCACGAAGAACAGGCGCGGGTTGTCGATGCTCTCGATCTCCGCCACGACCTTCTCGATGGGGCGCGGCCGGAAGACGCGGCCGCCGAGGTAGCCGACCGGGCAGGGAGCGCAGTCGAAGCGGCAGCCGCGGGAGGCGTGCACGAGATCCACCATGCGCACGCCCCGGTAGGTGTAAAGGGAATAGTCGAGGATGTCGCGCCGGGCTGTCCCCACGAGCTCGATCGGCGCCGGCTCGCGCAGCCAGTCGTACACAGGCCGCAGTTCCTTGCGGCCGAGGTCCCCGAGTATCTGGTCGCAGCGGCCCTCGACCTCGCCCAGGAACACGGCGTCGCAGGCCCCGGCCATCTCCTCGGCGTGCAGCGTGACGCCGATGCCGCCGGCGATGACGGGCACGCCGCAACGCCGGTACGCGGCGGCAATGGCCTTGGCGCGCGGCACCTGGCAGGTCAGCATGACCGAGAGCGCGACCGCGTCCGGCCGGTCGGAGCAGTCGAGCGGCGAGCGGTTCTCATCGACGAAGCTCAGCTCGATCTCGCGGGGCAGCGCTGCTGCGAAGGTGACCGGTCCGTGCGGCGGCAGATGGAACTCGGTCTGCCCCTCCAGCTTGGGCCAGCGCGGGTAGATGAGCTTGATCCACATGTCTGCCCGCCCAGCCTACTCGCGTCTCGCCCGGCGCCGCCACAGGACCAGGAAGAGCGGCAGGGCGGCGAAGCCCAACAGGGCGCCCACTTTGGGCAGTACGTGCCCCGCGCTCGTGCCGCGTACCAGGATGTCGAGGTAGCCCTCCAGGGCCCAGCCCTGGGGCACGAGCAGGCTCAGGCGCTGCATGATGGGCGGCATCAGGCTCTTGGGCACCATGATGCCGCCGGCGATGCCCATGATGATGAGCAGGGCGGCCGAGAGCACGGCCACGAGCAGGGTCGAGCGCAGCAGCGTCGCCAAGAGCAGGCCGAAAGCGAGCGACACGAGCGAGACGGCGAGCGTGAGCAAGGCGAGTGCCGGGACGCCCGTGACGGCGAGCCGGGGGCAGCCGAGCCAGGGCAGAGCCCACACGCCCACCGCGAACATCACCACCGCCTGCAGGAAGTTGAGCAGGAGATAGGGGATGGTCTTGCCGGTCACGTACCCGAGCGAGGAGACCGGCGAGGCCATGATGCGCGCCTGGATGCCGCTCGTGCGCTCGGCCATGAGATTGAGCGCAAGGATCTGCGCCATCCAGAACAGGGCGAAGATGGTCCAGCCGGGCACGCTCAGCTGCACGGCGTTGGGAGCCACCGCCGTTGCGGCGCTCGATAGGTAGATCCTTTCCACCTGCACGCCTTGCGCTGCCGGCTCGTCCTCTGCGGCGCTGCCGCCTCCGCCCCCGCCGCCGGTGCCGGCCGCGGCTCCGGCGGCGGCGCCGGTCGGCTCCGCCGCAGGCGGGACGGGAGACTGTCCCGGCGCTGGCCGCCGGGCGGCGCAAGCCCGCAGCGC
>JACQWT010000486.1 GCA_016209145.1 Deltaproteobacteria bacterium
CCGAATTAGTAGAACAGCGCGGGCTTAGCCCGCAACCCAAGCAAGAAGATGAACCGCCAAGGCGCCGAGAACGCCAAGGAAAAAACAAAATCGGATTCGATCTTGGCGCCCTTGGCGTCTTGGCGGTTGGTTTTTCTTCGCGCGGCGCGCACAGAGCCCCAATTAGTAGATCAGCAGGCGGTGCAGCTACACGCGCTGCCGCACTGCACCATTGGCTTTTCGGGATCCTGGCAGCTTGCGCTGCACGTGTTCTCGCCGCAGACTAGCGCGCTCTGGTCGCAGGCCTGAAGGCCCGCGCCGCACTCGAGCTGGCACGTTCCGGTCTGGGGACAGTGGACGACGGCCTGCTGGCAGCACTGTACGTCGGCGGCGTCGCACTTGACGCGGCAGGAGTAGTGCGCGGGGCACTCGATGCTGGCTTCCTTGCAGCTCTGCTTGCCGCTGCAACGCACCTCGCAGGCAAAGCTCGGCGGGCAGGCGATGGTGCTCTGGCTGCAGTCGCCGGTGCAGTCGATGATGCAGAGCGAGCCCGCACAGCCGCCGGTGCACTCGCCGGGGCAGGCGCCGCCGGGCGGGGCGAGCTTCTGGCCGCAGACGAAGGCGCAGGCGCCTGCGCCCTTGCAGCTCTGGCCGAGCGGGCACTCGGCGTCCGGGTCAGTGCCCGGCACGACCGGGCCGCAGGTGCCGTCCGCGCCGCCCGTCTTGGCGGCCGCACATGCCTCGCATTTCCCCTGGCAGACTGAGCCACAGCAGACGCCGTCGGCGCAGCTCGCGCTCTGGCAGTCGGCGCCGGCCTTGCAGCCCTTGCCGATCTGACATGGCGGGCAATCGCCGCCGCAGTCGACGTCCGTTTCCGGCCCATCGGGCTTCGCGTTGTCGCAGTGCGCCGGGAGGCACTGCTGTGCCTTGCAGATCTGCCCGGGGGGGCAGTGGCTGGCGCTCACGCACGGCACGCACTGGCCGTCCCCGTCGCACACCTTGCCCCCCTGCTCGTCGCACGGCAGGCCCGCTGCCTGGTTCTCGAAGCCGCACTGCCCGGCCACGCACGAGCGGATCCGGCAGTCGGTGTCCTGGCCGGCGCACTGCTCCGGGCTCTGGCAGCCACCGGAGCCGCCTGCACCTGTTCCTGCGGTGCCGCCGCCGCCCTCAGCCCCGGCGCCGCCCATCCCGGCAGCGCCCGTGCCGCCGGCCCCCGCGCCGCCTGCGCCTCCGCCCCCGGCTGCCTCGCCGCCCGTACCGGCTGCGCCTCCGCCCGCGGGCCCCTCGCCGCCCGCGCCGGCCTGCCCCCCTGCCGCAGCGCCGCTCGCGCTGGGGCTTGTCGTCCCGTCGCTTCTCTTGGTGGGCAGGTCGGCCACGCCCGAGAGGAGATGACAGCCGACGCCGAGCACGCCGAGCGCCAGCAACGCAGGACCAAGACGGCCAAGCATCATGGCTAGCGGCGCATGCAACTGGCGTGACAGCCGGAGCGAGGAAGCGCGCGCCGGCACCGCTAGAACCTCATCCGAAGCCCTGCCGCCGCCGGCTCCAGCACGGGCCCACGCGCGCCCTGCGGCGCGGCGCCGGGCGGCTCGGATCCTGAGACCAGCACCGCGATCAAGCCCACCGCGGCTCCGAGCCCCGCGGCGACGAAGCTCGCCGTGGACGTGTGGGCCAGGCTGAGCGCTCGGTCGATGTGCGGATCGGCAGCGGTCGCGCAGCTCTCGGCCGTGCACAGATCCTTGGCCTCGCCGGCCTCATAGAGCGAGAGGCTGCCGGTGATGGTCCCGGCGACGAGGCCGGCCGCGCCCAGAGCGAAGCCCCCGATGCCGAGGGGCCCAAGCGCGCCGGTGCCCGGGAGAGCGCTCGGCCGCGCCGCAGGCGCGGGCGCGGGCGCGGGCGCGGGCGCGGGCGCGGGCGCGGGCGCGGGCGGCTGGGCGGCGGGCTCGGGCCGAGTCGCCAGCGGCTCCAGGGCGACATAGACCACGTGCTCTTCGCCTTCGCTAACGGTAACGGAGAGCCCCTGCGGCGCGAAACCGGGGGCCGACACCTCGATCCGGTGCGGGCCCGGATCGATCCGGCGAGGCAGTGAGAGCGTTGGCGCGGGCACCTCCCTGTCGTCCAGACGAACTTCGAGCCGCGTGCCGGGCGGCGCGCCGCGCACGCGCAGGCTGAGCGACGCCAGGCGAGCGGCGAGTGCGGCCGCGAGCGCCGCCGCCTCCGCGCGGGCCTGCGCGAAAGGCTCTGGCTCGTCGGGGAGCTTCGGGTGCCGTGCGACGCGCAGCAGGACATCTCGCGCCTCGATCAGCCGGCCGAGCTTGGCAAGCGCGCGGCCGACCTCAACCCCGGTGGTAGGCACCCCCATGATCGCATCGGCACCGCGGTAGGCCTCCAACGCCCCCGCGAAGTCGCCCGCGTCGAAACGCGCGTGGCCGCGGGCGACCAGGCTGCGCGCTGTCTCCCGATCTTCCGCGTTCGGCGCGGCGCGGGGCGCATCGGCCTGCGCCGCGGCCGGCGCAGCCTGCGTGGCCGTCCAGCAGAGAGCCGCGACCGCGGTCAAGGCACGCGCGGCTTGCCAGAGCGGGAGCTGTAGCGGTCTAGAAGCCAAGGTGGTCGGCACCGCGCCGTCCCCCGCTCGCGCGCGGAGGAACGCTTGCCGAGGATTGTGGCACGACGGCGCCGGGCGGCGCAAGCGCGGCCGGCTCGCTGCCGGCCGGCTCGCTGCCGGCGCTTGTCTCGACCGGCGGCTTGCCCGAGAAAGCTGGGTGTGCGGCTGGGCCTGGCGGCCGTGGCCTGGCCGACAGCGCCCGCGGCGGCGGCGGCAGGCCTGGCTCCGGCGCCGCGGCGCCGCTCGGCACGGGCGCCTCCGGCCGCTCGCCGTGCGCGCCGGCCAGCGGATCTGGGCGTTCGCGAGGCGCGGTCGCGGCCAGGCTTGCGGCCGGGCTCGCCGCGGGCGTGGGACCGGCTTCGGCCGACGGGCCGCCCGCGCCACGCCCGATCGCTGCGCCCACGACGACGGCCGCCACCGCCATCGCGACGCCGGCCGCCCGGGAAGCTGGCCGCCGCCTCGGCCTGGACGCGTCGCCGAGTCGATGCCGGGCCAGGGGATCCTCGTCGGCCCGGCCGGCTCCGGTTTCTTCTGGCTCACCAGGGACGCCATGTTCCTCGCCCGCGTCGGGCAGCCCGACGAAGGCCGAGCCGAGCTCCCCGGCCGACGCGAAGCGTTTCTCAGGATCGGGCTCGAAGGCGCGGGCGAACCAGGCGTCCAGCGCGGGGCCCAACCCCGGCCGCAGCTCGCTGGGCGGGGTGAACCGGGCCTGGCGGATGGCAAGGAAAAGCGACGAGACGGTGTCGCCGCGGAATGGCGGCCGGCCCGTCAGCACCTCGTAGGCCACGACGCCGAGCGCCCACAGATCCGCGCGCCAGTCCACGTCCCGGGCGCCGACCACCTGCTCGCGGCTCATGTACTCGACGGTTCCGAGCATGGCGCCCGGCCGCGTCAGCGGCCGCTGCCCCGCAGCTTCCGGCCCCTTGGCCACGCCGAAGTCGAGCAGCTTGACGAAGGAGCCCTCGTCGGCAGGCACTAGGAAGATGTTCGCCGGCTTTACGTCGCGGTGAACGATCCCAAGCCGGTGCGCTTCGCCGAGCGCAGCGGCCACCTGACGGACCACCGCGGCGGCCTCGGGCAAGTCGAGCGGCCCGGTACGGCGTAGCCTAGCGTCGAGGCTCTCACCCTCGAGCAGCTCCATGACGACGTAGAGCGTGCCGTCCGCCATGACGCCGTGGTCGAAGGTACGCACTACGTGCGGGCCCCGGAGCTGCGCCGCGGCTCGGGCCTCGCGCTCGAAGCGCGCCCTGGCCTCGTCGCTCTGCGCCCCCTGCGGGGCCCGAAGCACCTTCACGGCGACCTCGGTTCCCAGGGTCAGGTGCTCGGCCACCCACAGGCTGCTCAGAGCACCTGCTGCCAGCGGGCGCACGAGCCGTACTCTCTCGCCTACGAGAGCGCCTTGCGTCAGCTCCGCCATGTCGTCCAGGCTAGCCTAGCGCGTCTGCCCGCCGCCTGCGAGCTACCGGCCACGGGGCCTGCCGTGGGCGCGTCCAGACGCACGAGACGACGGACCAGATGGCGCCCACCAAGGTCCCCAGGCTTTTGCCAAGACGCCGTGGGTGGCTGTACGCCTGGCTCGCCGCCGACAGCAGCGCCCAACGGTCGTGGAGGCTGCGGGCACGCGACTTGCTTTCTGCCCGAGTCCCATGCCCTTGAAGAAGCTCACGACTGCGCATGACCCACGTATGCAGTGTCGCCAGGGCCACGTGCCCAAGGGCACAACCACGCGGTGCTGGCTCGCCATCGCGCGCCGACAGGGCTGCGTGCGTCTCGCGCGGCTGCGGGCCGCGGCCGGCATGCTGGCGTTGTTGTCGGCCGTCGTGTCTTGCCGGCCTGCGACGTTGGCGCAGAGCGCTGCCACGGCCCTGTCGCTTGCGAGCCACGACGGCCTGAGCGACGGGGCCAATGCTGGGCTCCAGGGAATGGCGCTTCTCGCCGCGCTCCCTGCGACAGCAGCAGCGCCGCTGCCGGGCTCGGCAGCCGTGGTCTCGGCGCCTCAGCCCGGCCCGCCACCGGCGGGCAGCGGCGGAGCGAACCCCGGGCCCGGGATCTCGTCGGCCGGAAAGACGGGGAGCAAGGGGAGCAAGGAGCCGGACAAGAGCAAAGTCGCGCTTCCGAAGGAGTTCAAGACGGGGCCGAAGCCGGAGAAGGATGTCGCTGCGGTCGAAGAGGACGATGGTCTCGATCTGACGCTCGTCAGCGGGCTCGGCGGCGGTCTGAGCGTCGCGCCCATGGACGCTGGCATCGCGCCGCTGCTGTCCTACCGCCTGTGGTTCCACCGGGCCGTGGGCATGCAGCTCCAGGCCTCGGCGGCGGCCGCGTCGGTCCGGACCGAGGTTGGCTCGTCGCCGAGCGGCGCGCCCGGCACGGGCAGCGAGCTGGCCGAGGCGCAGAGCGTGCGGGCAGACTTGGTTGTCGGGCTGTTCGGGAACATCTTGCGAGCCACCAACTCCGCATTCTTTCTGGGCGTCGGGGCCGGCCTGGCCGCCGGAGCCGGCCCGGCGCTGCTCAAGCCCGAGCGCCAGCAGCTCGGAGTGGGCCTGCGTGCCGGCGGGGGGCTTGGCGTGGAGTTCTCGCCCGAGAGCGTGCCCGCGGTGGGGTTCACGCTCGAAAGCGGGCTGTGGCTGGCGAGCTTCCGGCCGCCTGAGCTCGGCACCGTGCTCTCGCCCAGCCTGACCGCGACGGTGCAGTACTACCTCAACCGCGAGTAAGCCGAGGAGCGCTCGCCGCCACAGGCCGCTGCGGGGCGATACCAACAACAAGTGTAGGGTGTATCCCACAGAAGCTGTCTTGTTGTGCCGGACGGCCCGCCGGGCGGATGCGATCTGAATCGGGGCTCGCGGCGCTCCAGGCCCTGCGTCCGCATTGGCACGGCCCGTGCAAATCCACGTCCACAGCATGAAGGCACACTCCTGTGTACGACGTATCCACCACGTACTCTGCGCCGCTCTGCTTGGTGGCCTGTTCGCCGCCCCGGTGAGCTGCACCGACATTCCCGACTGCGGCAACGGAACCAGGGAGGCCGGCGAGGAGTGCGACGACGGCAACCAGGACGAAACCGACCTCTGCCTGAACAACTGCAAGCTCGCCCGCTGCGGCGATGGCAAGGTGCAGGCGGGCGTCGAGGAGTGCGACGACGGCAACCTGACGAACACCGACGCCTGCCTCAGCACCTGCCTCAAGGCGAGCTGTGGTGATGGCTTCAAGGGACCGGACGAGGAGTGCGACGACGGCAACTTCGAGTACACCGACGGCTGCGTTACCACCGAGAAAGGGGGGGCCTGCAAGCTGGCCAAGTGCGGCGACGGGATCGTGCACTTGGGCGTCGAGGCGTGCGACGACGGTAACGAGAACAACGATGACGAGTGCCGGAAGACCTGCGGCGTCTTCACCTGCGGCGACGGCTTCGTGCAGCCGGGTGAGGAGTGCGACGACGGCAACGGCAACAACAACGACGAGTGCCTGAGCTCCTGCCTCAAGGCGCACTGCGGTGACGGCTTCAAGGGACCGGGCGAGGAGTGCGACGACGGCAACGCCAGCAACAACGACGCCTGCGTGAACGAGTGCAAGCTGGGGACTTGCGGCGACGGCTACGTGCGCACCGGCGTCGAGGCTTGCGACGACGGCAACAAGGACGACGACGACTACTGCACGAACGAGTGCAAGCTCGGGAGCTGCGGCGACGGCTTCGTCCAGCCGGGCGAAGAGTGCGACGACGGCAACGTGAGCGAGAGCGACGGTTGCCTGACCACCTGCGTCAAGGCCACCTGCGGCGACGGCATCGTGCACGAGGGTGTCGAGGCCTGCGACGACGGCAACAAGGACGACGACGACTACTGCACGGGCGAGTGCAAGCTCGCGACCTGCGGCGACGGCTTTGTCCAGCCGGGCGAGCAGTGCGACGACGGCAACGTGAGC
>JACQWT010000166.1 GCA_016209145.1 Deltaproteobacteria bacterium
CACGAGCACGCTCGCAGTTGCGTCTCGGTGTCCCCTCTCCCTCCGGGAGAGGGGCAGGGGTGAGGGTAACGATCCTGCCGGCGTCACGGATCCCGCAGTCTCGCGAGATCACGCCTCCCGACTTCCGGCCAAGAGCGCTTCTCCCCGACACACTCCTAGGAGTCTGTCGGAGAAAAAACTAAGTGCGCGGAATTGTTCGGTTCCAGCGTCAGAGTAAAGTGAGCGATTTCGATAACTTGGACCATTTCGAGCACGCTTTCTCCGACACACTCCTAGGGGACGGCGAGCGCTTGCCGCGAGCGGCGCGCCGTGCAAAATGCTCCCCCACCATGACCGCGCCTGGGTCGGCCACGGGGAGGCATTCAATCATGCGACAGTGGCGAAGTGCTGGGTTGCTGCTCTGCGGCGTTGCTCTGGCGATGGCCGCCACCGCCACCTGCGGTGGGGACGGCGGTGTCCAGGTGGCTCCCACCCCCGGGGCGGGTGGCACGGGACACGGGGGGGCAGGCGGCGCGGCGCCTTGCCGGTCCGGGACGAGCGCGTGCGACGGCAAGTGCGTCAGCACGAAGCTCGATCCCGAGAACTGCGGCAAGTGCGGCAACGCCTGCGCCGAGGGCGAACTGTGCTCCGTGGGCCAGTGCGGCGTCGCGTGCCTGGGCGGCAGCGTGCAGTGCGGTGAGCTGTGCGTGAACACGAGCCTCGATCCGAAGAACTGCGGCGCGTGCGGCAAGACCTGCGCCGGCGCAGAGGTGTGCTCGGCCGGAGGGTGCGGGATCAAGTGCGTGGGCGGCACGTCGCTGTGCGGCGCGAAGTGCGTGGACTCGAGCACCGACCCCGCCAACTGCGGCGCCTGCGACAACGTCTGCGCCGAGGGTGAGGTCTGGGGAGCGGGTCGGAGTGGGTTGCGGGCGCCAGCCCGCGCTGTCAACTTCAACGTCGCGGTGCTGCGTCACGGGCTACGGCGCCTCAGCTAAAATCCGCAACACCCCTTCCCGCCTTCATGTTTCTCGTTCTTTCATCGAGCTGCCGAAGTAGCGAACAAGCATGAAAACAGGACCGATGCGCGCGCTGGCGCTACGTCGGTGCGAAAGTAGGCCTAGGCGCGGCCCCGCAGACATAGTCGAACTATTTCAAGGGGCCGCAACGACGGCCGGCGACGCGGATCGCCGATGCCGGCGACGGGAGGTGATTCCTGCTCAGGCTCGCAGGCCCTGTCGCTGGTTGCCGTGCCTCGACCGCTCTGCAATACTCGTTGGTGCAATGGAGCGGATACCGTCCGTCGAGACGATGCGGCGCGTCCTTGCCGCTGCGCCCGGCGTGCGGCTTGGCGTGCTGTTCGGCTCGCTTGCGCGAGGGACGAGCCACGCCGGATCCGACATCGATCTAGCGGTGATCGCCCGCGGGGTGGATTTGCTCGATCTAGGCCGGCGCGTGAGCAGCGAGCTCGGCTGCGACGTGGACGTTGTGTCAGCCGACAGTGACCATATCCCGTTGCTCGATGCGCTCGTTCGAGACGGCATCGTCGTCTTCGAATCGCATCGTGGCGCCGGGGCGCAGTGGCGGGCCAACGCGATCGCGTCCCTCGAGATCGATCGGCCATGGTTCGCGCACATGCGGGACGCTTATCTCCGACGGGTCGCCCGGCGCGGTGTGCTGCATGGTTGATCCGGGTGTCGTCGCAGCGAAGCTGGCGGAGCTTGCGGGCCGCATGGTGCGCGTCCGGGCACGCTGCCCGCCCACCGCCGCCGAGCTCATGCACGACCAGGATGCCCTGGAGATCATTGCGTTCAACTTGATGCTGAGCGTTCAGGCGTGCCTGGACATCGCCAGCCACGTCATCGCCGACGAAGGCTGGCCGCCCGCGACGTCGCTCGCGCAGGCGTTCGGACGACTGCACGAGCACGGGCTCCTGAGCCGCGAGACAGCGGACGCTCTCGGGCGGGCCGCCGGGCTGCGCAACGTCCTGGCCCACGGCTACGCCGGGGTCAACGTGGAGCTGGTCCACGCGGCGGCACGCGAGGGGATCGAGGATCTCGATCGGTTCGCGCGCGAGGTCGCTGCATGGACGGGGGCGAGAGGCTCCGGGACGGAGCGTGGCGGCGGCTAGCAAGCCATCCCGCAAGGGGCGAGCTCGTACCATGCCCAAGCATTGCCTACGGTTCCTTGCTTTCGTCCTGGCGGCGCTCGCCGCGGCGTGCAGCCTTGAGCTCGATCCACGGCCCTCGCCGCCCACGATTGCGCGCTTCGACCCGTCGGCCGGCGTCATTCCGATGCCCTCCGACGTCGTCGTGGACGACGAGACCGGGCACATCGGTTTGCCCATCGCCGCCGGCATGACTCCGGCCGAGCAGGACTTGCGCGCGTTCCTCAACGAGGGCAAGGCATGGTCGACCGCCTTCGCCGCCTCCGTGGAGTTCAGCGGGCCGGTCGACCGGCACAGCGTCACGGCACAGTCGTTCCAGCTCTGGGACTTTGGCGCCGCGCCGGCACCGATCGAGTGGCGCTGGGACGACGATCGGCCGGCGGGCTACGAGGGCCCGATCGTAGTGATCGAGGAGGGCGGCACGACGCTGCGCGTCGATCCCCCGCGCGCCGGCTGGGCCCGCGGCGGTCGCTACGTGCTCTTCGTGCGTGGCGGCGCCGGCGGCGTGCGCGACAGCGCGGGCCTGCCCGTGCAATGTGACAAGATCTTCTACTTCGTGCGGCTGCCCGTACCGCTCGACCGGCCCGAGAACCAGCGCGCCTTCCCCGGCGCGACGCGCGCCGAGCGGCTGGAGGTCGCGGGCCGACTTGAGAAGATACGACGCAAGCTCGATCCCTTCTTCCGCTACTTCGAGGGCGCCAAGCTGCCGGCCTCAGAGCGCATCGGGCGCGACGAGATCGTGGCCCTGTGGAGCTTTGCGGTCACGACCGAGACCGAGCTCGCCATGGACCCTGCCTCGCAGCGCATGCCCCTGCCCGTCGATCTGCTGGTCGATCCTCAGACCGGCCTCGTCGATCTGCCCGCGGCGCCCTGGGACAGCCAGATCGAGGCCGACGCCAAGAGCCAGCTCCGCAAGCTGAGCGGCTTCGGTCTCTCGGCCAACTTGCTCTTCGAGCTCACGGCCGCCGTCGATCCGGCCACCGCAAGCCCGCAGAGCATCCAGCTCTTCCGGCTGGGCGACGCTCCGGCCGAGGTTCCCCTGGAGCGCATCGAGGTCATGGCCGAAGAGGGCTCGGCGCCCTGCCAGCAGGCCCCGGTAGCCGAGGGCTGTAAGCACCTCGTGCTGGTCGTCCGCGACGAGGCGCTGCCGCTTGCGCCCGCTGCGAGCTACGCGCTCGTCGTGCGCGACGGGCTGCGCGCGGCGGACGGCGGCCCCATCCGCCCCATGCTCATCGGCCACTTGATGCGCGCCGAGCATCCGCTCGTCGTGGACGGCGTGAGCCAGCTAGGCTCGGTCCCCGACGATCTGGCGGGGCGCCTGGAGCTCTCCCGCGCTAGGATGGCTGGTTTGCTGGGCCAGATCGGCCGCGAGGGCATCATCACGGCCTGGCCCTTCACCACGATGGACGCCGCGTCGCGGCTCCAGGACGCGTTTGGCACGGCCGAGCGGCTCGGCACCCCGGTCGATCTTCTCGACATCAAGTGGAAGACCCTGGACGCGTTCAACAAGGACGAGGCGTTCGAGAGCCTTTTTCCCGGCGTGGCGGCACAGGCGGTGCGCGAGGTGTACGCTTTGCGCCTTGCGGGCGTGGCGCGGGTCGTCGAGGGTGCCATCCGCTCGCCCTACCTGCTCGACCGCACGACGCGCCGCCTGCGGGCCGACGGCGGCTACGAGCTCGAGGACGTGCGCTTCGTCATGACCATCCCCGAATCGGCCGGTGTGCAGCACCCCCCGCCGGTCGTGATCTTCGCCCACGCCATCGTCACCGACCGGCGCTTCGTCCTGACCATCGCCGGCGAGCTGGCCCAGCGCGGCTATGCCGCCATCGCCATCGATCTGCCCTTCCATGGCGAGCGGATCGCCTGCGTGGAATCGAGCCTGGTCGCGATCCCCAACTTCCTGTCCGAGGAGCTAAAGGATCTGCTCGGCTTCCACGATGGTCTCATCATGCTGCCGCCCTGCCTGTCGGGTAAGAAGGCGAGCTGCAGCCCCACCGGAGAGTGCCTCGACGCGAACGGAAACCCCGAGCCCTTCAACAGCTTCCTGACGCTCGCGGGCAAGCCGGCCGTGGTCGATCTGAAGCCCGCCTCGGGCGCCGCGTTCCTCGACATCAACGACATCCCCTACATCAACGACCACTTCGTGCAGGCGCTGGCCGACCTCGGCGCGCTCAAGCGCGTCCTGCGCGGCGCCGACTGGGAGAAGGCCACGGGCTATCCCATCCGCACCGATCGGTTCTACCTCGCCGGCCAGTCGCTCGGGGCCATAGTGGGGAGCGTGGTTGCCGCCCTCGATCCGGACACCGAGCGCGCGGTGCTCAACGTGCCGGGCGCGGATCTGGTCGATCTGTTCATGGATTCGACCTACTTCCGGCCCCTGTTCGACGACTTCTTCGCGCGCGAGCAGATCGCCCCGGGCAGCTTCGAGCAGGAGCGGCTGCTCGACGTGGCCCGCTGGCTCATCGATTCGGTCGATCCGCAGGCGGTGGCGCACCTGTACCAGAGCAACGGCACGCCGGCACTCATCCAGATCGACAGTGGTGCTCCCGGCGGCGACATCATCATTCCCAACCGCACCACGCGCCTCTTGCAGCGCATCAGTGGGCTGCCGATGCGCGAGTACGACTCCATCCTGCACGCCGATCTCGTGGTGCCCGGGCTCGGCGACAAGATGCTCCAGGACATGGCGCGCTTTCTCGCGGGCGAGATCGACCAATGACGGCGCTCGCGCGGCGCGCCTTCCTCTCGACGCTGGCCTTCTCGTGCGCCTCGGCGCTTCCAGTCGCAGCGCGCGCCGGCGGCTTCGAGGTGGCGCAGCAGAGCGCCATGGCCGCCGGCACGGGCGGCGCCGCGACGGGGCGTGTCGACCACGCGGCCGCGGCCTGGTTCTGCCCGGCAGCGCTGGCGGACGGCGGCGGGCTACGCACCGAGCTCGGCGTGACTTTCGCGCTGGTCGCCATCCACGCCGCGTCCCTGCCGCAGGCTCCCGAGGCACCCTGGGAAGCCGACACCGAGAGTCCGGTCGCGACGCCGGCCTACCTGTACGCGAGCTACGCCTGGGCCGACTGGGCGGCCGGCCTGGCGGTCAACACGCCGTTCGGCAGCCGGATCGACTGGCCCCAGGGCTGGGCGCAGCGCTTCGACGTCGTCTCGTCGCAAATCCAGTTCCTGCGCCTCTCGCCCCTGGTTGCCTACCGTCTCGGGCCGGTGCACCTCGGCGCCGGCCCGCAGATCGACATCGGGCGCCTGTACGTCAAGCGGGCCACCAACCACATCGTGGAGGAAGGCTCGTCCGCCATGGTGCTGAGCGGCGTGGGCGCGGGCGCGCACCTGTCGGCCTTTGCCGCGCTGGGCGAGCATGTGGGCCTCGGTCTGAGCTACCGCAGCCGGGCGGATGTGGCGTTGTCCGGCGACGCCGACTTCAACGTGCCCGAACCCCTGGCGGCGAGCTACCCCGATCAGCACGTCTCGGCCGACTTCGCGCTGCCGGATCGGATCGCCGCCGGGCTCGCGCTCAAGGCCGGGCCGGTGCGCGGCCTGCTCGATCTTTCGCTGACGCTGTGGTCGGTCAACGACGAGCTCGCCATCGACTTCGAGGATCCGGCCACCGCCGACCGCCGGCAGGTGAACGATTGGCGCAACAGCCTCGCCCTGCGCGGCGGCGTGGAGTGGGCGCCCGCGGCGGAGCTCGTGCTGCGCGCCGGCTTCTACGGCGACGGCATTCCGGGCGCGCCGCCGCCCGAGGAGCGCCTCTCGCCTTCGTCGCCGGGCTCGGTTCGCATCGCCGCAACGGGCGGCGTCACGGGCAACATCTCCTCGTTCCTCTCGGTCGACGCGTTTTACGAGCACATGCGCCTCATCGAGCGCGCATCGAGCAGCGAGGACGCCCCGCTCGCGAGCTATCGCGGCTACGCCCACGTCTTCGGCCTGGCGCTTCGCGCTCATGCCGGGGGCAAGCCCTGACGCGTGCCGGCTACTGCTTGGGGAAGAGCTCCCGGCAGGTGTCGATCACGTCGCAGTCGGCCGCCCCGTCCTCCATGCAGGCCACGAGCTCGGCGAGCTTGTCGTCCGGCAGCGTCGAGACACGCACCTCGCAGCGGTTCTCGCAGCCGCCGGGGCCGCCGTACTGGTGCTGGGCCATGCACGCCTTCTCGCTCTCTATCGTGCCATACTGGCCGGTCAGCTTCTCGCAGGTCGCGCCGCCGCTGCAATCGCCGTCCTGCTGGCACGCCGGGGAGCAGCGGCGGCCCACGCAGACCAGTGCGGCCTCGCAGCCCGGCCCGTCGATGAAGCACAGCGGCCCGTTCTGGCACACGTCACCGTCGTCGACCTTGCCGTTGCAATCGTCATCGCGCCCGTTGCACGCCTCGGCCTGGCCGCAAAGCTTGCACGTGGCGGGCGACGGCAGGCAGTAGCCGCCAACCTCGGCCGTGCCGTCCGGGCAGTCCGCGTCGCCCTTCTCGGCCACGCAGACCAGGGCCCCCAGCGACGGCAGGGCCTGGCAGACGTGGCCCGGGGCGCAGTCGGCGTGCGTCCGGCATGCCTCGCACTGCCCGCGCGTGCCGCACTTGTCGCCGCAGTCGTCCGAGGGCGCCACGCACTGCTCGGGCGCCTGGCAGCCGCCGGAGGCGAGCTGCACCGCCGCGGAGGCATTGACGAGCCCGGCGCCCCGGAAGTTGGAATGGCCGGCGTCGTCCCACTGGCCGAACACCCGATCGATCTTGGTGGCCGTGCTCGCCAGGATGTCGCGCACCTGCTGGGCGGTAAGCGTCGGCGCGGCGGAAAGCACCAGGCCGACCACGCCGGAGACGAACGGGCAGGCGGAGGAGGTGCCGCCGAAATCGGGCGTGTACTTCGATCCGGCCGCCGTGGTCGTGATGGCGTTGTACTACCGCGGCACGCGATCGCTTCCTGCGCCTCACCTCGGGGAGCACGTTTCCGACGCCTCGTCGGGGCCGCGCTGCGGCCCGGCCCGCGCCCTCCGCGTCAGCACCTCAGGCGCGGCCGATCGCGCCCTCTTCGGCCTGCCCCGCACCTCCACCGCCGCGCCGCGGGCGAGCTTGGCCGCCATCCTGCCTACCTCGGCGCGGACGGCCTTGGCCAGCTCGGGCGGCTCGATCACCGTGGCGCTCGCGCCGAGCGAGAGCACGCGCCGCACGATCTCGGGCAGACCGAGCACGGGCAGCCGGCGCACCAGCACCTCGCCGTCCGGCTCCCAGCGGTCCTGCTGCCCGGGGTGCCAGAGCTGCGTGGCGACAAGCCGCGAGAGCGGCGGCTCGATGCGGATCGCGGCGGTGGCGAGCTTGCCGCCCCGGAAGGCGCCCCAGCCCGCGACAAGCTCGCGCTCCACGTGCTCGTGGCACGGCTCGGGGGCGGGCTCGGCGAGCAACTCGACGCCCTCTACCGCGGCGAGGTTGAAGTTGCGCGGCTCGCCCTGGCGCAGCCGGCAGCGAGTGGCGAGGTAGTACGTGCCGTCGTGGAAGAGCAGGTGGCGCGGCTCCACCACGCGCTCGGTGCGCTCCCCTGACCAGGGGCTCCGGTAGCACAGCCGCAGGCAGCGGCGGAGCGCCAGCGCGCGCAGCACGGTTTCCAGCGTCTCGCCTCGCACTTGGGACAGGGACGGCAGCATCGCCGACAGCACCCGGCCGAGGTCCGAGCCGGCAGGCGAGCGCGCCAGCACCTCGGCCTCGACCTTGCTCCAGAAGTCCTCAATGGCCCGCGCGAGCACCGGGGCCGCGGCCGCCGAGATCTGTCCAAGCAGGCTGCGCGCGAGCGCGAGGGCCGCGACCTCCTCGGCCGAGAGCGGCAGCCGCGGCAGATCGAAGCACGGATCGGTGAGCTTCCACGATCCTTGCGCTGCGTCGAACACGAGCGGCGCGTGGAAGTCGTCGCGCAGCGCGGCGATCGCCCGCCGAGCCGTCGGGACCGACAGCTCGAAGCGGTCCGCGAGCGCACGCGCCGTGACCGTGGAGCCGCGCCGCAGCTCCTCGACGAGCCACCAGGCCCTCATCCAGAACAGCCTGCCGTCCGAGGCCATGCCGCCCTCCCTTCGTCGCGGCAATGGGCTTGCCTGACGTGCCGCGACCGCCTCCATGGCAGGTACACCCGAACGGCAAGGGCGCCAACCAACACGGCGAGGGCCGGCGCCCTCCGCCAGCCCCGCGCCCCTGCCTGGGTGCCGGCCGCTCGGGCTCGCCCGCGGGACCGCCAATCCACCCCGGGGAGCGTAGGGGCTTGCCTGGGCCGCCCGCGCGATCCATAAGGCAACCCCGGCCGCGGGCTGGATGGCGCAGCCATCCTGCCCGACGGCGCCGCGAAAGGAGTCCGAGGTGAACGCGAAGAGCACCGAGCTGCGAGCCAACGTGGAGCAGTTCCGCCGCGAGATGGAAGCGTACGTGTCCGAGTTTGGCACGAGCGGGCTGTCGCTTGGCAGCGCGGGCGAGGTCCTGCGCTTCGTCAAGGAGCACCGCATCGAGTCGATCCGGCTCTGGTTCGTCGACATCCTCGGCTTCCTCAAGAGCTTCTCCATCACGCCGGCGGAGCTCGAGGGCGCGATCGCCGAGGGCATGGGCTTCGACGGCTCCTCGGTCGAGGGCTACCAGCGGATCAACGAGAGCGACATGGTCGCGTTCCCGTTGCCCGAGACAGCCCAGGTCATTCCCTTCAGGATCGGCGGCGCGCGGGCGCTGCGCATGTTCGCCCAGATCCGCAACCCGGATCGCAGCCCGTACGCCAACGATCCGCGCTTCATTCTCGCCGGCGCGCTGGCCCGGCTGGGCGATCACGGGCTCTCGCACATGAACGCGGGCCCGGAGGGGGAGTTCTTCTACTTCGCGAGCGACCAGGCGACCCGTGTGCTCGATCAGGCGGGCTACTTCGATCTCAATCCGGTGGATCTGGGCGACGGCCTGCGCGAGGCCACCGTCTTCGCCCTGCACGCGATGGGGATCCCGGTCGAGTACTCGCACCACGAGGTGGGGCCGAGCCAGCACGAGATCGATCTCAAGTACGCGCCCGCCATGCGCATGGCCGACAGCGTCATGACCTACAAGTGGCTCGTGAAGGAGATCGCCCACCGCAACGGCGTGCACGCCACGTTCATGCCCAAGCCGCTGGCCACGGAGAACGGCAGCGGCATGCACACGCACCTGTCGCTGTTTCGCGACGCGCGCACCAACGCCTTCTTCAGCGCCGAGGACCCCTTTCACCTCTCGCCGCTCGCCCGCGCCTTCATGGCCGGCGTGCTGGAGCACGCCCGCGAGATCTGCCTCGTGACCAACCAGTGGTACAACTCGTACAAGCGGCTCGTGCCGGGCTTCGAGGCGCCGGTCTACATCGCCTGGGCACAGCGCAACCGCTCGGCCCTGATCCGTGTGCCGGTCTACAAGCCCGGCAAGGAGCTGGCGACGCGCATCGAGCTGCGCTTCCCCGACGCGGCGTGCAACCCCTATCTGGCGTTTGCGGTCATGCTCGCCGCCGGGCTCGAGGGCGTCTCCGGCGGCTACCGCCTGCCGGATGAGGTCACGACGGACATTTACGCCCTCAACCCCATGGAGCGGGAGCGCCAGCACATCCGCTCCTTGCCCCATAGCCTCTACGAGGCAATCGGCTGCGCCCGCGAAAGCGTGCTCGTGCGCCGGACGCTGGGAGAGGGAGTGTTGGGGAAGCTGGTGGAGACCAAGCTGGGCGAGGTGGAGAGCTACCGCAAGACCGTCACGGCCAAGGAGATCGCGGAGTACATGGTGCTGTAGGGATCGGCTCCGCCCCTTCTCCCAAGAGCCGTCGCGCCGCGCGACGAATCAGGGCATGCGCACCATCTCGATCGCGGCCGCGCGGATGGATCGGCCGCCGTCGTCGCGGCAAAGGTGGTTGAAGCCTATCGGCGTGGTTCCGCTCCGCTTGCAGGCGAAGGTAGCGCCCCGCAAAGGCGCCAACCAGCTTGTCGGCCTCGCGCTTCGACCCTATGCTTCCTGTTGATGCTGCCGCCGGTCCGGCGCGAGGTCTTGCGCGAGCGCGAAGCTCAGGATGATGCGGATGACGCCGCCGTGAGCGCGCGCGAGACTCCGGGCGAGCGGCTGGCGTTGACCATTGAGCTGAGCGAGCTGACGCGCGCGCTCGCCGAGGCCGTAGGCGCCCCGTGGGTGACCGCGCCGGCCGACGACCTCGGCGAGAAGGCCAGGCTCTACGCGGCCCCGCTGCGCCTGCTGGTACGCCCGTGACCCCGAAGCTGGAGCGCGCGCTGGGCGACGGTGTAGAGGCAATCGAGAGCCTCGGGCTGAAATACGCCGTGGTCGGAGGGCTTGCGCTCGGAGCCTGGGCTGCCCCTCGCGCTACGCGCGACGTGGATCTCTACGTCGAGCTGCCGCCGGCGAGCCGGCCGGCGCTCGCCCAGGCGCTGCGCGAGCGGGCGTTCCATGTCCCCGCCATGGAGGATGAGCTCCAGCGCTTCGGCGTCTTCCGCAGCCGCTCGCGCGACGGAGTCTTCCTCGACGTGTTCGACTCGGTCGGGCCGCTCGGGGAGGCCATCATCGCCCGCCGGCGCCAGGCGCCGCTCGCCGGGCGCGTTCTGTGGATCGTTGCCCCCGAGGATCTCGCCTTGCTCAAGGCGTTCTCGGATCGCCCGCGCGACTTCGATGATCTCGTCGCCCTGCTGAGCCGCGCCGGGAGCGGCATCGACCTGTCATATCTCGAGCGGTGGGCCCGGGAGCTCGATCGGAGCATCGGCAGCAACGAGGTGAGTGAGCGGGTGCACCGGGCCCTTGGCTCCGGGCGCCCCGATGCTCTTGACCGCCGCCTGGGGCTTGGTGTTGATCAAATCCCCCCCAACTGGGAGTAGTAGATCAGGCCTCGTGCGCCGGCGCCGCCACGGGAACGAAGGTGCCCGAGACCACCCTGCGGCCGCGGGCCGACTCGGGCAGCGGTCCGGGCCAGACCGTGACGCGGGCGTCGCCCACCACCTGGTTGCGCTCGCGCACCCACTCCTGCCGCTCGTCCACCCAGGCTTGCACCGCCGCCCGCGCTTCCTCGGTGATGGCGCGCGCGTCGTTGGGATCGGCGACGCTCATGCCCCGGTCGTAGAGCCAGCGGACTTCCATCGGCCGCTGCGGATCGGCCTGGGCGGCCTCGTCGCGCTGCCGCCGGGCGGCGTCGAGCTCGGCCTGGCGCATGGCCTCGGCGCGCTGCGCCATGGCGGCGTCGCGCTCCGCCTCCCGGCGGCGCGCCAGCTCGCATTCCTCCGGATCCAGCGGGCGCATACAACCGCGCAGCCGCTCGCTGAGCTGTGGCGCCGTCTCGCGGCCCGCCGGGCCCAGCACCTCGGTGAACCGAGGCCGCCCGCGCAGCCAGGCGGCGGCGTCCTGCTCGGAGTCGAAGCTCGCCACGCCCGACTCGCCCGACTCCAAGTTGCGGATCCCCAGCTCGATCTTGGCCATGCCGTGCTTGCTCCTCGACGGCATGTTAGCGGGCTTCGCGTTCGATGGGGAGTTGCATTGACCCGCTGCGAGTGGAGCGGCAAGATCGCCCGCGAGGAGGCGGCGCGCTACGTGCTCAGCCCGAAGAAGCTCGACGAACGCCGGCCGTCGCCCTGATTACGCCCGGTGCCGGCTTGACAGGTCGCCGGATATCGAGGATCGCTCGGCCATGCGTTCGACGAGAGGCTTCCGACCCCAAGCGGCCGGGCGGCGCGCCCGTGCCGCGCCGATCGTGCTCCTCGCCTTGCTCGCCGCCGGCTGCGCAGCGGCCGCCGCGCCGACGGCCGCGCCGACGGCCGCGCCGCGGGCCGAGCGCCGGGCCCTGGACTGGAAAACCATCATCCCCCCGGGACCGCCGATGGAGCAGGTGCAAGGAACCGATATCACTATCCGCAACATCTCGACGCACGCCGTCGCGTACAGCGTCGAGCCGGCCGACGGGACGGGCGCCTCCCGCCGCCATGTGCTGGAGCCGGGCGCCATCGATCGCTTCCCCGCGCCGGGCGACGTGCACATCGGCTTCGAGTCGAAGAAGGGCACACAGGGCTACCGTCTCGTGCCGGGCGCCTCGTACCTGTTCCGCTACGAGGAGCGGGATGGAGCCAGCCTGAACGAAGGCTCGCACGGCCGGGCCGACGCGGCCGACCTGGGACCCTTCGTGCCCACGCCCCCGGAGGTGGTGGAGAAGATGCTGGAGGCGGCCGAGCTCACGGACAAGGACGTGTTCTTCGATCTCGGCTGTGGCGACGGCCGGATCGTCATTGCCGCCGCCCAGCGCTACGGCTGCCGTGGCGTGGGCATCGATCTGGATCCGAAGCTCGTCGAGGAGTCGCGCCGCAACGCCGAGCGCGCGGGCGTGGCGCGGCTCGTCGAGTTCCGTGCCGGCGACGCGACCAAGGCGGATCTGACCGGCGCCACCGCGGTCACGCTCTACCTCTTGCCCGAGTCCAACGAAGCGCTGCGGCCCTTGCTGGAGAAGCAGCTCGCCCCGGGCGCGCGGATCGTCTGCCATGACTACGGCATCCGCGGCTGGGAGGGACGCGAGACGCGGAGCATCACGCTTGTGGCCGGGGACGGCAAGAAGCACTACATCTACGTCTATCGGAGGTAGCCGTCCGCGGCGGCGGTCGTGCTATAGCACCGGCCGCCTCGTAGAATTCCGGGAGACTGAGCGATGCGCCGAGCACGTCCTTGTTCGTGGTTTGCGGGAGCAGGTCTGGGCGTCGCCGCCGTGGCGGCCGCGCTCGTGGGATGCGGAGGCGGCGCCGGCTGGCGGCCCGCTCCCTGCCCCAACTGCGCGGAGCAGCGCTACCCCGGATCGGTGGCGCCGGGCGAGGAGCAGATCGAGCCCGACACCGAGGTTTCGGCCGAGGAGGCCGAGCGCTTCGTGGCCAACGTCGAGAAGGAGCTGCGCCGGTTCTGGATCCGCCGCGAGCGCGCCGGCTGGCTGCAGACCAACTTCATCACCTTCGACACCGAGTCGCTGGCCGCCGAGACCGAGAAGGACGCGATGGACTACCTGCGGCGCGTCACCAAGCAGGCGCGGCGCTTCGAGGGCCTGAAGCTCGACGCCGCTCTCGCGCGCAAGCTCAAGCTGCTCAAGCTCGCGGCCACGCTGCCCCCGCCCGGCGATCCGGCCAAGACCGCGGAGCTTGCCGCGATCGCGACCTGGCTCCAGTCGGCCTACGGCAAGGCCAAGTACTGCCCCAAGCCGGACGGGGCGCTGCGCCGGGCGCTCGGCAAGGACAAGGGCAACGCCGAGGCCCTCGCCTGTGCGCCGGGCAAGGGAGGCGTCAGCCTGGACGTGCTGGTCAAGCTGCTCGCCACGAGCCGCGACGAGGAGGCCCTGCGGGAGGCTTGGATCGGCTGGCACGGCATCTCGCCGCCCATGCGCGAGAAGTACGCGCGCTACGTCGAGCTCGGCAACGATGGGGCGAAGCAGCTCGGCTTCGGCGACGTGGGCGAGCTGTGGCGCAGCGGCTACGACATGTCGCCGGCCCAGTTCCGCGCCGAGGCGGACCGGCTGTACGCGGAGGTCCGGCCCTTCTACGAGGAGCTGCACTGCTATGTGCGCGCCCGGCTGCGCGAGCAGTACGGCGCGAAGCTCGTCGGCGAGAAGGCGCCGATCCCCGCGCACCTCTTGGGCAACATGTGGTCGCAGAGCTGGGGCAACGTCTATCCGCTGGTCGAGCCGTTCAAGGGCCAGGGCGATGTCGACGCGACCGCCAGCCTCGTCAAGCAGAAGTACGACGAGCTCAAGATGGCCAGGCTCGGCGAGGCGTTCTTCACCTCGCTCGGCCTCGATCCGCTGCCCCAGACCTTCTGGGAGCGCTCGCTCTTCAAGAAGCCGCGGGACCGGGAGGTCGTCTGCCACGCCAGCGCCTGGGACGTGACCTACAGCGACGATCTACGCATCAAGATGTGCATCGAGATGACCGACGAGGATCTCGGCACCATCCACCACGAGCTCGGCCACAACTACTACTTCCACTACTACCGCGACCAGCCCGTGCTCTTCCAGCAGGGCGCCAACGACGGGTTCCACGAGGCCCTGGGCGACACCATCGCGCTGTCGATCACGCCGGCCTATCTCAAGCGCATCGGCTTGCTCGACAAGCTGCCCGAGGGCGACAAGGGCACCGTCAACTTCCTGATGAAGATGGCCCTCGACAAGGTGGCCTTCCTGCCCTTCGGCAAGCTCATCGACGAGTGGCGCTGGGATGTCTTCGCCGGCAAGACCCCGGCGGGCCAGTACAACCAGGCATGGTGGGATCTGCGCACGCGGCTGCAGGGTATCGCGCCGCCCCTGGCGCGCTCGGAGCAGGACTTCGATCCCGGGGCCAAGTACCACGTGCCGGCCAACGTGCCCTACATCCGCTACTTCCTGGCGTTCTTCTACCAGTTCCAGTTCCACCGGGCCCTGTGCCGCGCCATCGGCCACCAGGGGCCCCTGCACACCTGCTCCATCTACGGCAACAAGCAGGCGGGCGAGAAGCTCGCGGCGATGATGCGGCTCGGGGCCAGCCAGCCCTGGCCCGAGGCGTTGGCGGCCCTGACGGGCGAGAGCCAGGCGAGCGGCAGCGCACTGCTCGAGTACTTCGCGCCGCTGCGCGACTGGCTGCGCCAGCAGATCGCGCAGCAGAGCTGCGGCTGGTAGGGAGCGGGCGCGCGCCATGATGAAGATGCCCGATCCGGGCCTGTACCGCACGACCCGGCCCTACCCGGGCCGCGAGCCGGAGATCCCGGCCGGCGCACTCGTCTACGTCGGCACGGCATCCAACGGCGGGCTGCCGTTCGTCGTGCGGCCCTCGCAGAACCGCCACAATCGGTGGCACTGGGCTGAGCCCACCATCCCGATGCGGGCCGTCAACTGGGCCGAGACCCTGATGCGCCTGCCGGCCGAGGGCTTCTACACGCTGCCCGAGGACTTGCAGTTCGAGGCCGGCGGGCGCTGGCTGCGCAACGCCCTCGTGCAGCTCGGCTACAACTCCGAGGGACGGGGCATCATCTTCGTCGCCGAGCAGCACGAGGACGAGGAGCGCAACGTGCTCGTCTTCGGCGAGAGGGGGCGCATGATCGACGACGGGCTGCTGCACCGGCTGGTGTGGGCGCCGATCTTGCCGGTGGGGAGCAGGAAGCAGGAGGGCGCGGTCGAGGCCTGAGAGCCTGCCCTCGTTGTGCTCGCTCGCCGATCCGGGAACTCCGGCGCACGCCGCGTGTCCGTAGCCTTGGCGCGAGCAGCGCCGTGGCCCGGCCCGCCGGGCCGGCTCGCGCCCCGGTGCATGGGCCGCTGGCGCGCGCCCCTCGTGGTCGCCGGGCGCCCGCGGCCGCCGCGCGCCGGAACGAGCGGCGCTGCCGAGGACACCATGTCGCAGAAGTCCTGCCACGCCATTGCCGCGCTGTGCGCGCTGGCCCTCACCGGCACCGCGCTTGCGAGCTGTCAGACCGCCACGGCCCGGTGGGGCCGCGGCGCCGGCCCCACTCCCATGGCCGGCCCCGGAGCGGACGCCGGGACCCCGCGCGCGCGGGCCCGTGCCGCCGCCACGCCGGCCGGCATCGAGCTGGCGAGCTACGCCGTGCCGTCGGCGCGTGCGACCGGCCGGCGCGCGCCGCCCATCAGCCTGGCCACGGCGGACGGAGCCGAGCTCGAGCTCGTGCGGCTCTCGGGCCGCTCCGTCGTGCAGGCTCCGCTCGGGTTCACCGAGCTGCGGCTCGCCTTCGAGGCTGCCGGCCGCATGACGTTCCCGGCGCCCGGCGGCGACGGCGCCGTGACCATCGTCTACCCGCTCGTGTTCTCGCAGGACGTGCCCCAGGTGACGTCGCCGGAGGTCCCGGCGGCCCCTGCGCCCGAGCCCGCGCCCGAGCCCGCGCCGCCGCTGCCGTCGCCGCTCAGTGGTCCGCTCGGGCGGGTCATGTCCGCCCTGGGCAACGGCCACCTCAAGGAGGCCATCGAGCTGGCGCACCATTGGTATGCACAATCGCCGGGCGAGACGCTGGCCTTGGTGGCCCTGGGCGAGGCATACGAGGCCGCGGGCGAGCGCGGCCAGGCGGCGCGCGCCTACGGTTCGCTCGTCGACATGTTCCCGTGGCGCGCGGACGTGCGGCGCTTCGCCGGAAGCCGCCTGGAGCGCGTGGCGATCCCCGCCGCCTTGGAGCTGGCGCTCGACAGCTTCCGCAAGGCGCGCTCGGATCGGCCCGACCATCCATCGAGCCACCGGCTGCTCGCCTTCGCGCTGCTCAAGCAGGGCAGGCCGGCCGAAGCGTTCGAGGTCCTGACCGAGGCGCTCGCCCGGCGCAGCCTCGACGGCAGGTTCCCCGCCGCCGAGCGGGTGCTGCGCGAGGATCTGGGCCTGGCGGCAGCCGCCTGGATCAAGGCCGAGCCCGCGCGCGGCGAGGAGATCCTGGGCAAGCTCCGGCAGGCGGGCGGGGTCACAGAGCAGGAGGGCTCGCTGCGCTTCGTGCTGACCTGGGAGACCGACGCCAACGACGTCGACCTGCACGTCTACGACGCCGGCGGCGGGCACGCCTGGTTCCAGCAGCCCGCGCTGGAGAGCGGGGGCGAGCTGTACGCCGACGTGACGCAGGGCTACGGCCCGGAGTGCTTCACGGTGCGCCTGGCTCGCGGCGCCGGCTAGCCCCACTACCGGTTGCTCGTCCACTACTACTCCCGCGGTCCCATGGGCTACGGCATGGGCAAGGTCGAGGCCATCCATCACGACGGCCGGGGCGGGCTGCGCTTCGACGAGCGCCCCTTCGTGGTGATGGCCGACGGCGCGTACGCGGATCTGGGCACGGTGCGGATGTAGGCGACGTCGGCCGGCGCGTGCCTACGGCCCGATCCGCTCCAGTACGAGCACGGGCGCGTCGCGCTCGGCCGAGCGCTCCAGATCCACCAGAAGCTCGACCACCCAGTCGTTGAGCTCGCCCGGATCGACCAGGATCTGCCTGATGCGCCAGGAGCGCCGGCCGCTCTGGTCCATGAGCGTGTGCCCGGTGCCGCGCGCCGCCGGATCGGTGCGGATGCGCTCGTGCTCCTCGTAGTAGGGCGCCAGCGTTTGCGCCAGTCGCTCCGCCGTCCACACGGGGTCACCGGCCGGCGGCTCCACCAGCGTCGCGGCCTGCTCGTAGTCGCGGCCGGCGAGGGCGCGCACGAGGCGGAAGACGAGGTTGCGCACGGCCACGGTGAAGGCCGGCACGTCGCTCGTGACATCGCGCCGCCGCTCGGGTGCGGGCGGCTCGGCCGCCCCGGGGGGGCTCGGGACGTAGTCCGGATCGCGCAGCCTCTCCCATTCGTCGAGCAGGCTGGCGTCGACGCCGCGGACGAGGCCGTGGAAGTAGGCGATCATGTCGTCCACATCGTTCGTGCGTGCCCAGTCCGGCACGTTCTGGACCAGGGCCTTGTAGACGTCGGTGAGATAGCGCAGAAGCAGCCCCTCGTGGCGCTCCAGGCCGTAGCCCTGGACGTAGCTCGCGAAGTCGGCGTACTGCTCGTACATCTCCCGGCCGACCCCCTTGGGACGGATGTTGTGCGCGCCGACCCAGGGGTGGCGCCGGGCGAAGTCGTTGAAGGAGTCGTAGATGAAGTCGCGGTTCGGCTTGGGGTGCTCGATCTTGTCGAGCTCCTCTATCCGCTGCTCGTACTCGACGCCGGCCGCCTTGAGCTCGGCGAGCAACTCGCGCTTGAGCCGTTCGCGCTGCTTGTAGAGCACCGGCTCGGGATCCTCGAGGATTGCCTCCACCAGGCTAAGGACGTCGAGGCAGTACGCCGGGGCCCGGAGGTCGAGCTCGCCGAGGGTTTCGACGGCATAGAGCGAGAGCGTGTAGTTTAGCGAGAACTGCGGCTGCAAGTCGGGGTTGACGCGCAGCTCGGTGCCCGGGCCATCGGGCCTCGGATCGAGCTGCATGATGCCGGCGCGAACCATCGAGCGCAGCATCTGCAGGGCGAGCCGGGCATGCCGGCGCTGGAGCGCGGGCCGGTCGTGAGAACGCCTGATGAGATCCTTCATCGCGGCGCAGCCGCCCTCGGGCCGGCCGAGGACGTTGTAGAGCATGGCGTGGCTCACGGCGAAGCGGGACTCGAGCGGCTCCGGCTCGCCCCCCTTCAACCGCTCGAAGGTGCTGCGGTCCCAGTGCACGTAGCCCCGGGCGGGCGGCTTGTGCTTGACGAGCTTCTTCCTCTTGCCGGGGTCCTGCCTGGCCTTCGCCTCGAGGCGTAGGTTCTCGATGGCGTGCTCGGGCGCCTGCACCACCACGCTGCCGCGCTCGTCGAAGCCCTTGCGCCCGGCGCGGCCGCAGATCTGGTGGAACTCCCGGACGGACAGGAGCTTGGTCTTCTCGCCGTCGAACTTGCACAGCCGGGTCAGCACCACCGTGCGGATGGGGATGTTGACGCCCACGCCCAGGGTGTCGGTGCCCGAGACGACGCGCAGCAGGCCGCGCTGCGCGAGTCTCTCCACCAGCCGGCGGTACTTGGGCAGCATGCCCCCGTGGTGCACGCCGATGCCGTGGCGCACGAAGCGCACGAGCTCGCGGCCGTAGGGCGTGTCGCAGCGCATGCCGCCCAGCTCCTCGGCGAGAGCGCGCTTCTGCTCCTTGCTGCACACGTCCACGCTCATCAGGTTCTGTGCTTCCTCGTGGCAGCCGCGCTGGGTGAAGCTGACGACGTAGACGGGCGCGAGGCCTGCTTCGAGCAGCTCCGGCACCGTCTCGTGCAGGGGCCCCTCCGAGTAGCGGAAGTCGAGCGGTACCGGGCGCTCGCGCGAGCGCACGACGGCCGTGGGCCGGCCGTTGCGCTCGCTCAATGCCTGCGCGAAGAAGCGCATGTCGCCCAGGGTGGCGCTCATCAGAAGGAAGGTCGCCTGCGGCAGGGTCAAGAGCGGCACCTGCCAGGCCACGCCTCGCTCCGGGTCGGCGTAGAAGTGGAACTCGTCGAGCACCGCGTAGTCGACCCAGGCCTGCTCGCCTTCGCGCAGCGCAATGTTGGCCAGCACCTCCGCCGTGCAACAGACGATGCTGGCCTCGCGGTTGACCGTCCCGTCGCCGGTCATGAGCCCGACCGCGTCAGGCCCGAAGGCGGCGCACAGGTCGAAGAACTTCTCGTTCACGAGCGCCTTGACCGGGCTCGTGTAGAACGAGCGGCGCCCCTCGGCCATGGCCTTGAAGTGCATGGCCAGGGCCACGAGCGACTTGCCCGAGCCGGTAGGCGTGGCAAGGATGATGTTCTTGCCCGCCAGGAGCTCGAGCAGGGCCTCCTCCTGGGCGGGGTACAGTTCGAGGCCAAGCTCGCTCGTGTAGTCGAGAAAGCGATCGAAGATCGCGGCGCTGTCGCACTGTCCCGGCGGCGGCAGCCGCGAGCCGAGGGGGGGGGGCAGGGGGGCGCTCATGTTTCTTCCATGCTGTGACAGTATTGAGGTTGCACGTTCGACGTCGCGCCTACCACGGCGGGCGGTCTGCCGCCGACATGGCGTGCGTCGAGGCGTACGCCAGGCAGGCGGCGCGCGTGCGGAACAGCGTGGGGTGGCTCTCCATCCCGACCTGGAGGAGCTTCACGCCCGCGAGCGCCGCGTTCACTTGTGCCAGCCGCGTGCCCTTCTCGTCCGGTGGGCACGGGGCGGCGCAGTCGACTGGGCTTGGTCCCGCCGACGCGCGCGCCTGGGCGCTCCCCCACGCCGTGCGGGAAGCCGGGGACGCGACTTCCATCCGGAGCTCCTCGCAGGATGTGCAGGTGCGCACCGAGCCGTCGCGGCACCGCTGCTCCCGCTGCGTGCGCAGCGTGCACTTCACGGCGATCGAGACCAGCTCCCCGCCGTACCACGCGGCCGTGTCGGTTACCTGCGACAGCCGGTGGCCGACCGCGGCCGCGCACCCGGTGGCGCTGACCGCGTTCTCGCGCCAGCCGTCTCGCGTCCTCTCGTACCCGTGGCTGAAGCCGCACAGGAGCGTGATGTGGTCGCCGAGCTCGATCGACTCCCCCGACTCGGTCTTGGTCTTGCCGCGCGTCACGGTTTTCTCGTGGATGGTCCCGTTGAGCGACGCGTCGTCGCGCACGAGGCGCAGCCTGCGGCAGGAGCGGTCGTAGACGTCGATCGTCTTGCCGGGCGCGGCCCAGCCGAGCAGGCGACCGAGCAGATCCTCCGTCGGGTCGAACGGGCGCAGGCGTGAGGCTTCTTCCGGGAGCTCGGCGCGCAGCCACACCCACGCCTCGGCCACGGAAATCGGCGCCGGTGCGGGGACCGCGGCAGGGCCGGCTGGGGCGGCGCCCGGCGCCGCGATCGGCACGGTCTTGTCGCCCGCCGCGATCGGCTTCGCGTCGTGTCGCTCCGCCGCGACGGCGGGCGCGGGGACCGATGCCGGGGGTGGCGAGCACGCGGTGGGAGCGAGAGCGAGAAGAAGCAGGCCCCACGTCGACTTCTGCACGAAGCCCATCCTACCGGAGGCACGGGCCCAGGGGAGATCGAAGGCCGGGATCCCCGCCATTTGACGTGGGGCCGGACACAGATGCCGAGGGTCGGCTTCAAGCCCCGCAACCCCGCTCAGGGCCAGCGACGAACGAGCTGATCGAGCAACGCGACGAGCCCGCACGCCTCGATGTCGTGCCCGAGGGGGAACGGGCCGCCCTCGGGGATCGCGTAGTAGCGCTCCTTGGCGCCCAGATCCTCGCATCCCGACAGAAAGCCGCGGCTCACCTTGGGCGACAGCGTTCGCTTGATCTCGATGGCGATGCTCTGCCCGCCGGGAGGCTCGAGCACCAGATCGATCTCTGCCTGGGCACCGGTTCGGTAGTAGCTCGCCGACCACGTGTCTGGCATGCGGGCCAGGATGCTCTCGACGGCGAGCCCTTCCCACGAGCCACCGCACAGCGGGTGGCCAAGCAGCGTCTCCAGATCGGGGATGTTGGCCAGCCGGTGCAGCAGGCCCGAGTCCCGGACGTAGAGCTTCGGCGACTTGACCAGGCGCTTGGTGCTGTTGCCCGACCAGGCCGGGAGCTGGCGCACCATGTAGAGATCCGTCAGCACGTCCACGTAGTGGCGCACCGTGGTGCCGGACACGGCGAGGCTGCTCGCGAGCCGGGCCGCGTTGAGCGGATCTCCCTGCCCGTAGGCGAGCATCGTCCAGAGCCGCCGCGTCCGCTCCGCGGGAAGACGAGGCCCGAGCTGGGGAATGTCGCGCTCGAGGTAGGTCGAGAGGAAGCTCGTGCGCCACTGCCAGCTCAGCTCCTCGGTCTCGGCCAGGAAGCTGGGCGGCAAGCCGCCCCGCAGCCAGAGCCGGTCGAGCTTCGACGCGCCCTCGTGTGCGACGATTTCGTCGAGCGAGAGCGGGGAGAGCTCGAGGTAGGTGATCCTGCCGGCCAGCGATTCCGAGGACTGCCGCAGCAGCTCGCGTGAGGCCGACCCCAGCACGAGGAAGTGGCCGGCGCGCTCACCACTGCGGATGCGCTCGTCGACCAGGGAACGCAGCAGCGGGAAGAGCTCGGGCCTGCGCTGCACCTCGTCGATGATCGCAAGCTTGTCCTTGTGTCTGCTCAGGTACAGCTCCGCGTGCTCGAGCTTGCTCAGATCCGAGTCACGTTCCAGGTCGAGGTAGAGGCAGGGCCGATCGAGCTGCTCGGAGAGTGACAGGGCCAGTGTCGTCTTCCCGACCTGTCTTGGACCGAGCAGAGCAACCACGGGGAACGCGCCCAGGGCGGATCTGAGCCGGGCATCGAGCCTGCGCGGAATCATCCTAGCAAAATAGAAGCCAAGCTTGAGATTTGCAAGGATCTCCCCATGACGAAGCGCGGCCTGCCGATGGCCGAGTAGCTACGCTCCCCCCCAGACGAGCTCGGTGGGCAGCGTTCCGTTGTTGTCGGCGCGGCACTCGCCGATCGCGGCGTCGGGGTTCACCGTGGCCGTCGCCGTGGCACCGGTTGCCGCGGCGATCTCACAGCTCACGATCTCGCAGTAGCCGGGGCTGAGGAACTGCGCCGCAAGCGCAGGGCGCATCCAGGGCCCCCGATTACTTGACCCCTGGCCCCGTTTCTGAGACGTGCTGGGAGATGCCCGACACGCGGACCCTGACCTCGTCTGGCAACCGCCCTCGCACGGGGCCGGCCCGGCGGCAGCTTCCCTGCGAGCTCGGCCGCTACGTGCTGTTCGATCACATCGGGCGCGGCGGCATGGCGGATCTCTACCTGGCGCGCTCCCGGACGACCTACGGCGATGCCACCCGCCTGGTGGTCATCAAGGAGGTCATTCCCGAGCTCGCGAGCGACGAGCACTTCGCCACGACGCTGATCTCCGAGGCCAAGCTCGCCGCGCGGCTTAGCCACCGCAACGTGGTCACGGTCGAGGATCTGGGGCGCGAGGGCGGCGTGCTCTACATCGCCATGGAGTACGTCGAGGGCCTCGATCTGCGCGAGCTGCTCCGCTCCTGCACCAAGCGCAAGATCGCGCTGCCCATCGTCTCCTCGCTCTTCGTGCACGCCGAGGTGCTCCAGGCGCTCGAGTACGCCCATCACTTCTGCGACGCGGACGGCTCGGAGACGCGCGTCGTCCATCGCGACGTCTCGCCTTCGAACGTGCTCTTGAGCTTCGACGGCGAGGTCAAGCTGTGCGATTTCGGCATCGCCATCGCGATGACGGCGGATCGGATGACCGCCGAGGTGATCGAGGGCAAGGCCGGGTACATGAGCCCGGAGCAGGCCCGCGGCGAGCCCATCGATCCGCGCTCCGACATCTTTGCTGCCGGCATCATTCTCTGGGAGCTCCTCAGCGGTCGTCGCCTCTACAAGGCTGCGGGGGGCGAGCCGCTGCTCGAGGTGGCCAAGCGCGCCGAGATCCCGCCCATCAAGGAGCGCGGGCTGCCGGACGAGAAGCGGCTGCACCAGATCGCGCGCCGGGCGCTGGCGCGCGATCCCCAGGAACGCTACCAGCGCGCCGGCGAGATGCGGGACGAGCTCAACGAGTACCGCGCCGGGGCCAAGCTCACGACGAGCGCCATCCGCTTCGGCGAGTGGCTGAGCGAGCACTTCGCCGACGAGAGGGTGCAGGGCCGGCGCTCGCGCGAGCGCGCCTTGGCGGCGCTCGAGCTCGGCCCGCCCGTGGTGATCGAGCCGCTGCCCCCGTCGCGGCCCGGGGCCTCCGGGCCGGACCCGGACGCCGCGAGCGCACCGTCGGTGGACAGCCGCGCGTCGGGCGGCAGGCCTTCGGCGCCGAGCAAGGGGCCGGCGGCTTCCCAGCGGCCATCGACCAAGCCCGCGGGCCGGGGCCCGTTCTTGCAGCATCCGCTGGCCGTCCTGTTCGTGTACGCCCTGGTCGTCGGCGGCGTCTCGTTCGGCATCCTCTGGCTGCTCACGGGCGGGCTCGGCGCGCCGTAGCCATCCCCGCGCATTGCTGGCGCCATGCCCTACCGGTCCCAACGGCGCAAGGCCAAGGCTGCACCGGCTCCCAGCGCCGGAGCCGTGGCCGACATGGTGCGGCAGTTCGCCGATCCGTACGCGTTCGCGCGCGAGCTGGTGCAGAACGCCATTGACGCGGGTGCCTCGGCCATCGAGGTGCGCGTGGACCGCGGCCCGGACGGCGTGGCGCGCTTCGCCGTGAGCGACGACGGCGAGGGTATGGACCGCCCGACGATCGAGGGACCGCTCCTGACGCTGTTCCTCTCCGGCAAGGAAGGCCAGGCGGGCAAGATCGGCAAGTACGGCGTGGGCTTCGTCTCGGTTCTGGCCATCGCGCCGGACGAGGTGCTGGTCGAGACCTGGCGCGAGGGATCGAGCTTGGTCGTGCGCCTGCGGCCCGACCACAGCTTCGAGCTCGAGGTCGGGCCCGAGCGGCCCAAGAGCGGTACGGTGGTCACGCTCGTCAAGCACCTGGAGGCCGATGCCTACGCCGAGCACGCCGCGCAGGTGCGTGTCGCCTTGCGGCGCTGGTGCCGGCACGCGGCCGTGCCGATCCACCTTACGGTGACGAGCGCGCAACGGCCGCTCATTGCCGATAGTCCGCGCGAACGTGTCAACGACGTGCTGGCCGTGCCCGCGGTGCTGGCCGTGGACGAGGCCGAGGGAGAGGAGCGCTGCGTCGTGGGTCCGAGCGCCGGCTGGGACCTTCGCGGCGCCCAGCCGGGCGAGTGGGGCGAGATCGAGCTCGGCGAGAGCTTCGCCGGCTTCTACAACCGGGGCCTGACCCTGTTCGAGACGGCGCAGCCGCTCGCGCCCGAGCTGCGCGGCCTGCGCTTCAAGGTGATGAGCCCGGCGTTGCAGCACACGCTCAGCCGCGACAACGTGCTGCGCGACGAGGCTTTCGCGCGCGTGTTGCGGCAGGTGCGCGAGCTCGCCACGGGGCGGTTGCGGGCCGAGCTTGCAGCGCAGCTCGCGCGCGCCGCGCGCGACGTGGCCCTCGTCTGGGCGAGCCTGGAGGCGGCCGAGGTCGGCGCGACCAAGCCCGCTGAACCTCGCGCTGCGCCCGGGCCCGCGGACGCGGCGGCGGCAACGCGCTCTTACGTGGGGCTGCTTGCCGCGGCCTGTGCCCGGCCGCTCGCCCTGGAGCCGGGCAAGCTCTGCCTGCCGCTGACCGAGCCGATCGCCGACGAGTGGACCACCTCGCTCGGCGAGCTCGTGCGGCGCGCCTCGCGCGGCGAGCGGCCGCTGTTGGCAGAGCGCGCCGACGAGCTGACCGCCGCCCTCGCCCGCGCCGGCCGGCCGGTCGTGCGGCTAGTGGACGAGGCGCTGCGCAGCCGCATGGCGTGGAGCGCAGATCCGGGCGGCGAGCCGGTGCTGGCGTGCGACGAGTACGTGCTCGTTCGACCCATCCCCGAGGCGAGGCTGACCGAGCCGGATCACGTCCTTTGCGAGCTGACGGGGCGCATGCTGCGGGCCGCCGGAGCCAAGCTCGGGTCGGTCGACCTGGCCACCACGGCCGGTGCGGCCGTCAAGAGCGGCGCCATCGCCGTGAGCGCAGAGCAGCGGGTTGACCCGGCCGATGACGCACCCCCGGCGTTCGTGTGCACGCGTGCCGAGACCGCGGGCTTCTGGCGGCGCCTGGGCGCGGCGCGCGACCTGCTGCTGCCCGTGGGCCACGAGGCCGTGCGCCGGGCTCGCGCGCTGGCGCAGTGGGATGCGCTGACGGCGGGCGCCCTCTTGGCGCGCGCCCTGCTCGTGGCCGAGTTGGGCGCCCTGTCCAAGTCCGTGAGCGATCGATTGGTCGAGGCGGCCACCAAGGAGCTGGCGTGAGCGGGCCGACGCAGCCCGTGGGCCAGGTGGTCTCGCGCGGCGTGCTGCGCGTGGATGCGCGCCGCGCCGTGGCCAAGCTGCGCGAGCATCTGCTCGTCGATCGGCACGACTACCTGTTGGAGGTGGTGCGTTCGGCCGTGGCCGGCGGGGCTACGCGGATCGACGCCCGCTGCGACGCCGACGACGTCGAGCTGACCTGGGACGGGACCGCGGCTGCCCCCGGCGCCCTCGTCCACTTGCTCGACCACGTGCTCGGCGCGCCCTCGACCGCAGAAGGGCGACGGCTGCGGCTGCTCGCCTCGGGCGTGAACGCGGCGCTGGGGCTCGGTCCGGCGTTCGTCGATCTCTACACGGTGGGTCAGGGCGAGCCGCGCGGGGGCTGCACGCGGCTGCGCTGGACACCGGCGATGCTCGAGGCCGAGGCCGAGGGCGGGCTGCCCCGGCCCGAGGCGGTCCCGCCGCCCTCGGGCCTGCCGTCGCGGGGCCTGCGCCTGCACGTGCGCCGCCGCCTTGGCTGGGCCGTCGTGCGCGCTGCCGTTCTGGGCAGCCTGCCCCGGGAGATCGCCGCGCTCGCGGCAGCGACGCACGATCTGCCGGTGCCTCTTGCGTTGGGCGGCGAGCCCTTCCCGCGTCCCGCCCGGCCGGCCGCAATCGCCCGCGTGGCCTTCGCGATCGAGGGGGCCACCCGCGCCGTCCTGGAACTGACCGAGCCCGGCCCGGAGCCGGCCTGGCTCGACGTGGCCGAGCAGGGTGTGCGGCTAGTGCGCTACGCCTGGGAGCCCCCGTGGGGCTTGGCCTCGCCCTCCGGCGGCGCGGCCCTGCCCGTGCGCGTTCTGTGCGACGCGCCCGAGCTGCCCACCAACGCCTCGCGCTCCGAGATCCGGGAGGACGCCAGGCTGCTCGCGGAGCTGCGCGAAGGCTCGGCCCGCGCCTTCGAGATGGCCGTGCGCGCTCTGGGCGCCTGGGTGACGGGGGCAGGCGAGGCCGACGGCCGCGCCGAGCGCCTGAGCGACGACGATGCGACGCTCGACGGCGCGCTCGGGCTCTTCGTGGCCGCGGCGGCGGCCGTGCACCGGCGCCGCCAGGAATTGGGCGAGCTCGGCCGCTGGCTGCTCGAGTTGCCGCTGTTGCGCGACGGCTGCGGCCGGCCGCGGCCGGCCGGTTCCCTCCTGTCTGCGCCCGAGCCGCGGGTGTTCTTGTGGCAGGGCCCCGAGCCGATCGATCCCGAGCTCGCGCCGTGGATGCGCGACGTCGTCTGGAAGCAGGGACGGCTGGTCGAGCGTGCGCTCGGCGGGTCGCGGCTCGCCGATGCGGGCGAGGTCGTGGCGTTGGCTCGCCGCGGCCTGGAGCGCAAGCGTCGCTTTCTCGCGCACCCGGCTGGGCCGGTGGTGCTGCCGGAAAGCCAAGCCCATCTCGTGCGCGAGCGATTCCGCCTCGAGCACGGCCGCCTCGCCGGCCTGGAGGGAGAGGTCGCCGTGCTCGATCCGGCGGCGGCCGCGCGCGGGGCCGAGGCGCGCGTGTTCGTGCAGGGGCGGCAGCTCGCGTGCCTGCCGCTGGAGCCGAGCCTCGTGCCTCTGCCGCTGGAGATCGCCCTCGCCTGGGAGGGCAAGCTCAGCGTGCGCTTCGGCTTCGACGGGATCGAGGACGACGCGGCCCTGCGCGAGGCCCTGTGGGCCGGGGCGCAGATCGGCGTGATGGCGGTCGGGCGGCTGGTGGAGAAGATCGAGCAGGGCAAGGACGAGCGCGAGGCAGCGAGGCTGCGCACGGTGCTGCGGGCGGCCGTGGCCACGGCCTTCGTGTCCCCGCGGGCCTTCGGCCTGGACAGCGACGATGTCGCGGGGCTCGGCGCGGCCCATCCGCTGCGGAGCGTGAAGCTCTGGCGCACGACGGAGCACGGCCGCTGGGCCAGCCTGCAAGAGCTCGGCGTCTACGCGGCCCGCACCGGCGCGCTGTGCGTCGCCGGGCCACGCGCACGGGGTGGTGCCCGCGACGGCCGGCCAGTGGTGGCGGCCGATCGGACGGAGCTCGGCCTGCTGCAAGCCGCGCTCGGGGCGAAGGTCCAGCTCGTCCCGTACGAGTGGGCGCTTCAGGAACGGCCGTCCTGGTGGGACGAGAAGACCAAGGTCGCGTCCGCGGCCCGGGCGATCCAGGACGGCAAGATGCCGGCGTGGGCCGGCGGGGAGAAGCGGGAGAGGCTCGCCGGCCTGCGCCAGGCGCTCGACAAGAGGCTCGGGTTGCCCGCCGACGAGCCGGGCGACCTGCCGACGCTTCGCCTCGAGGCGGCGGGCATGCTGGCACTCCTTGCCCCGCGGGCCGCGGGCCTGGCGGAGATCGTCGACCTGCACGCCGGACGCGAGCTGCGCGCGCGGCGCTTCCCGCCGCGCTTCGGGCCCTGCGTCGCGGTCGTGGACGACGATCGGATCGTGCCGAATGCCGATGGCTCGGGCGTGGTCTGGCGTCCCGCCAGCGGCCTGCTCCCGGACTTCCAGCGCGAGCTGCTGGGGGCCATCGTGGCCCACTCGACGGGCGAGGGTGCCGACGCGCGTCTCTCCGGTCTCCCGCCCGCGGGCGCGCGGTCCTCGCCGCTCTTGCAGAGCTACCTCTTGAGCAGCGCGGCGGCGCTGCGCCGCGCGCGGGAGGGCAAAGCCAATCGGGGGCGCGTCGAGTTGCGTGAGCGGCTCTGGGCCATGCCGCTGCTGGTGGTGCTGGACGAGCGGGGCGAGCCGGAGACGCTCTCGATCGCACGGGTCGAGGAGCTTCATCCCGCGCCCGCCGAGGTGCCGGTCGTGGAGCGGCCGGTGGGGCAAGAGGCGCTTGGCTTCGCCACCATGGCGTGGCGCCCCATCGTCGTCTCCAAGGCGGAGCAGTTGGGCGTGCTGCGCGCCTGCTTCGGCGAGCGGGTGCGCGACGCCTCCGCCGAGATACCCGCGCGCCAGCGGGAGGCGGAGCTCGAGGCGCGCCGCCAGGCGCTGCTCGCGACCGAGCCGCTGGATACGAGCGCCGCCGGTCCCTATGCGGCCGAGGGCGCGCTCGTGGCCTGCTGCCGCGACGACGCCACCGGCATGAGCGCGGCCGTGGCGCTGCCACGGCGGGTGTTCGCGGACGGTCGAGCGCACGTCGAGGTGCTGTACGAGGGGCGCCGCCTGTGCGAGCACTCGCTCGATCCGGGCGGCGAGCTTCCCGTGGCCGCTCGCGTCAATCTCACCTGGCCGGCGCACGTCTCGGAGTGGCGGTGCCTGAGCGAGGCCGGCCGCGCGGCCGGCCTCGATCTTCTGAAGCGTGCGGCCATCGACCTTGCCGTCGCGCTCGTGACGCGCGCCCACGGCCTCGGCAACTCCGCCAGGCTGTTCGGCGACCTCGCCGCGCTGCAGCTTGTGCGGGCCATGCTAGGACGCCGCCCGTTGGCGCTCGGCATCGAGGCTGCCCTACGGCACGCCGAGCTGCTCTGGCCCACGGTGCAGGGGCCTGGTCAGAAGCTCGACGCGATCCTCCGGATCGAGCGAGCGCTGTGCTTTGGCGATACCGCCTACGCTTGGGCGCCGCCCGTGCGGCAGCCGAGCCAGCTCGACCAGCCCATCTTGCACTTGCCGAGCTCCCCCGAGGGCGAGGCGGCGAAGGCCGTGCTCGCCGCCCGCGACCAGGAGCTGCGCGACGTTTCCGCCGCGGTGGAGAAGCTCCAGCGCGGCCGCGCGGCAAGACAGGGGCCGGCGGCGCCTCGGCTCCCCGGCGAGCCGCTCCATCCCGCGTTGCGCGCCTCGCTTGCCGACCTCGGGGCAGTGGGCTGCGAGGGTGAGATCGAGATCGTCGAGGGGCCTGGCTCCGATGTCCGCATGGTGGATCTTGGAGGCAAGGAGCAGGCCGTGGACGGCGCGGCGCCCTGCCCGCTGCGGGCCGTCGCGCGGATCGAGGCCCTCGCCACGGTCGAGAGCGCTACCCGGGTCGCGGTCGAGATCCGCGCGGCGGCGCAGCGCCACCTCGCGTCGCTCGGCGATCGGCTTGGCGAGCTCCCGGACTTCGTGCGCGCTCACCTTCGGGAGCAGCTCCTTGCCGGCCTGGCGGCCGGTGGCCCAAGCCCTGACGAAGCGCGGGCGGCTCTGTTCGAGGACACCGCTGGCCGGCTGCACTCGCTGGACGGGCTGCGCGCCGCCATCGACCAGGGTACGGTCAAGAACTGGTTGTTTACCTGGGCGTCGCCGCCCTATCCGGCGCGCGGCTTCGGCAAGGCGATGCTGCGGCTGCGGCAGGAGGATGCCGCCCTGCTGCGCGCCGCGGTGCCGCTCTTCGACGCCACGCTCACGTTGAAGCGCCAGCTCGAGGCCGAGCGGCGGGCTTCGGCCCCGCCCGTGGATCGGATCGGCATCCCGGCAAAGATCCTGGCCAAGTGCTTGCAAACCACCAAGCTCGCCGAGCCGGGGCTCGAAGGCGAGGTCGGCTTCCTCGCCCCGGAGCACGCCGGGCTGCGAGAGGCTGCCGTCTTCAAGGGGCGCCGGCCGCTGTGCACCATGGCCGACGGCGAGGGTTGGCCGCTCGTGGCGGCGGTGGAGGACGACGCGCTCGAGCCGAGCCCATTCTTCGACGGGCCGCGGGTGAGCGCGCAGGCGCACGCGTTGCGGGAGAAGCTGCGCCGTGCCGTGGACGCCGAGCTCGCCCGCTGGCTCGCGGCGCCCGAGGATGCGGTGGCGGTCGTGCGCTTCGATGCGAAGGGCCTGGACGTAGCGGGGGTGCACGTGCCGGCGCCGCCCTCCTTGCTGGTCGCCGGCGCGCTGTGGCTGCCGGCGCTCTGGCCCGAGAGCCCGCTCGTGCGCGTGCGCGGTCTGGGGCGCACCGCGGCCGAGCACCTGCCTCTGTGCGCCGGGAGCGCGCGGCCGGGATGGGAAGCTGCGCTTCGGCCCGTGCCTATCGAGGGGGACCTGCTGGTCAAGGCGGCCTCGGCGGTGGCGCTCACCCAGCAGGAGCGACTAGGCCAGCTCGGACGCTGGGCGCTTGACGTGGCGGCGGCGATGCTGAGCGAGCTCGATCCCTCCAGACTGCCGCCCGCCGAGCTCGATGCGTATCGCTGGGACCTGTGGCTGCTCGGCCAGGGCAGGGGTGCGCCGCCGCGGGCCGAGTGCTGCGATCGGCCGCCGGTCTTGCCCGGCGAGGTGCTCCTGGAGCTGGAGCGCCGCGGCGAGATCTGGTGGAGCGAGGCGCGGGGCGTGGCCGATGGCGCATTTCCCGACGGGGCCCCGGGCTTCGTGCTGCAGGGCGGCTCGCCCCTGCTGCGCGTGCTGCGCGGCCGCGGCTATCCCGTGCGCGAGCTCGGCAAGCTGGAGGCCCGGCGCGTGGCCGCGCCTGCCCGCGCCCCCGCCTCCGCGGCGCCGGCCATCGAGCTGGCCGTGCCGGAGCGGGCCCTCGTCCCGCCCCCCGCTGCCGCTGCGCCGTCCTGGTGGCAGGGCCTGGCAAGCCGCGCCGTTGCGGTGCTGCGCGACGAGCCCGAGGCGCAGCCCGCCGAAGCCGACGCCCTGCTCCGGGAGCTCCGGTCGGCCGTGGGCCGCCTCGAGCTGACCGGGGACCCGGTGGCCAAGGTCGCCTATGCCAAGGGCGGCCGCGCCGTCCGCTACGAGCCGAAGGAGCGCCGGCTGGTGCTCGCTCGCAGCCACCCGCTCGTGGCCAGGCTCGCCGCCTCCGAGCCGCTCGATCCGCGGGCGCTCGCGCTGCTGGTCGCGGCCGCCGTGAGCGAGGTGAACCGCGCGCTCGTCGCCGTCACCGACGACGAGGAGCAGCGCGTGCTGTTGGCGCTGCTCGGCTCGCGACCGGGAGGGTGAGCTATGCTCAGGCCAATGAGCCGCCTCCGATCCTCACGTCCCGCAGGGTCGCGGTTGGCGGCCGCGCTCGCCGCGCTGCTGCTGGCCGGCGCGGCCGGCTGCGGCGGTGGCGGCGAGCCCGAGCCCGCGCCGGCGCCGGCCGGGCCTCCGGCTTGCACCGGCGATGCCGACTGCGAGCCGCCGCTCTCGTGCGCCACTGGCGGGGTGCACGAGACGGAGCTGGAGCCGGGCGAGCTGGGCCGCTGCCTCCCCGACGGGCAGATCGTCGGCCGGGGGCCGCCCACCTGGCCCTGGCAGCCTGGCGGCCGGCCGCTCGCCGAGCGGCTGTGCGTGGTGCAGGGCCTGGACTGGGGCGCTTCGGCCGAGGCCGGCGCGCGCCGGGCGGTGCAGCGCCAGCTCCTGGAGCAGGCCGGCGTGGCGGTGATTCGCCTCGACCTTCCGTGGGCACAGATCGAGCCCAAGCCGGGCGCCTTCGACTTCTCCGCCGCGGACCCCATGGTCGATGCCGCTCTGGCCTCGGGGCTCAGCGTGCTCGGCATCCTCGCCTACGGCGTGCCTTGGGCGAGCACCGAGCCGGGCGCGGACGACAAGTACCCGCCCGACGATCCGGCCGACTACGCCGCCTACGCCCGCAAAGTGGCCGAGCACTTCGCCGGACGGATCCGCGACTACGAGCTGTGGAACGAGCCCAACGTCGGCTGGCGCTTCTTCAAGCCGCAGCTCAATGGCGACGCGGCCCGCTACGGGAAGCTGCTCGTGGCCGCTTCGGCCTCAGTCCGCGAGGCGTGCGCGGACTGCCGGCTCTACAGCGCGGGCCTGTCCTTCCACGAGCAGGTGGTCGGCGGCGCGCTCGAGTTCACGCACGATCTGCTTGCGGCCCACCCCGGCGCGCTGGCGAGCGTCGACGCCTTCGGGCTGCACCCGTACACGCGCTACCCGCCGCAAGCCGGTCCGGAGCAAGACGGCGAGGGCGAGCGAGCCCTGGGCGCGATGGTGGCAGACGTGCGCGAGGTCCTGGCCCTGCACGGCGCCAGCGCCGGCCTTCCCCTTGCCGCCACCGAGCTCGGCTGGCCGGTGTACGAGGCCGTGGGCGAGCCCGAGCAGGCGGCCTTGCTCGCGCGCGAGGTACTGCTTGGCGCTTCTCTCGGGTTGGGTCCGCTGTGCTGGTACAACCTGGTCGACGGGGAAGCCCACGGCAGCTTCCCGCCCGAGAGCGACTTCGGGCTGTACCGCTACGGCTCGGACGATCCCGCCGGGGCCGCCAGTCCCAAGCCGGCACGCGATGCGTTCGCCTGGCTGGCCGCGCTCGGGGATGGCGCCAAGCCGGCAGGGCCGAGCGCCGATGCGGCGCTGCACGATCCCGGCGCCGGCCGGTTCGCGCTCGACTTCGACGGGCCCCAGGGACGCTGGACCGCGCTGTGGCGCACCGCGGGCCAGGCCGAGGTCACGCTGCGGGGCGAGACACGCGCCGCGCACGACCTTTCGGGCAAGGTCGTGGCCACGGCCTCGGGCGGCGCGCTCCACGTGCCGGTTGGCCCGGCGCCGATCTACCTCGTGCCGTAGGCCGAGGCCGCGGCGGCGGTCAGTTCGACGGCGTGTCCGAGCAGTCCCGCACGATCTTGAAGCTCTCGAGGATCGGCGTGGCTTCGTTGTCCTCGGTCGAGAGCTCGAGCTCGATCTGGATGTACTTGGCCGGCATCGGCTTGAGCGGTCCGGGCGCGTCAGCCAGCTTTGCCGGGGAGGTTTCCCAGTAGCCGAACCACTCGCCCAGGCTTTTCGGCTCCTCGCCGCTGCGCGCCCGCAGCCGGATGTTCGTGCCCTCCGGCTCCTGTCCCGACCACTCGACCCAGAGCCAGTTCGTGTACTTGCTGTCGCATCCCTTGACGAGATAGCGGTAGGTCCCCTGCGGCCGGGTGAAGTTGCGCAGCCCGTAGCCGGTGAAGTCGGAGTACGTGTACGGATTCGTGCCCACGGGGGTCGAGAAGACGTTCTTGCCGAGATCCACGGGGTCGCCGAGCTTGTCGAGATCGATGCGCTTGGCTGTGGAGGCGTCATGGCTGATGCCCCAGACGTGCCCGCTGAAGTCGACCCCGACTCCGCGCATGGTCGAGCCCATGTGCACGTCGAGCCGCGTGCCGCCCATGCCCACGGCCGTGGCCCAGGGCTGGTCGCCGTCGGGGATCTCCTGCGGCACGCGCAGGATGTAGCCGGTGGTGTTCGAGGCCACCCACACCCAGCCGCGCGTGTCGGCGGCGATGCCGGCGGTCTCCTGCACTTTGCCTTCCTCCACGGTGCGCACCCGCGTCCACTTGCCGTTCGCCAGGGTCTCAAAGGTCGTCCGATCCGGCCGGTAGCGATACACATTGCTGCTGCCCCAGCCGCCGACCCAGATGTTGCCTTTCGGATCGAGCGTGATGCCGTAGTAGTGGTGCGCGCCCCCGTAGGGCTCGTTGAGCACGGGGCCGACCTTCTTGGTGTCCGCCGTGTCGAAGTAGCACAGGCCCCGGCCGCCCCAGTCGGGCATGACGGCGCTGTGGGAGCCCACGGTCCAGAGAATGCCGTCGCCGTCGACCGTACAGCCATAGGGACCGATAGGCGCGGGAAAATCGACGTAGCCCTCGATCTGGCCGGTGCTGCCGTTGAGCTTGTAGAAGCGGTTGTTGCCCGGACGGTTGTTGGTTCCCACCCAGGCGTTGCCCGGGCCGCCCTCGAAGGGATCCCCCCGGTCGAGGCAGACCGAGCGGCCATACTCGTTCGTCTTGGCGTAGTTGCTCGTGAACAGCACGCACTCGTCGTCCATGCCGAGGAACTCCGGCGGCTTGTTGTTCGGGCACAGCGTCGAGCCGTCGTCGACCTTGTTGTCGCCGTTGCAGTCGAGGTCGATATGGCCGTCGCCGTTTACGTCCGTGGACGTCTGGATGATGCCGTCGCTGTTGCGGTCCACGCAGTCCTCCAGGGCGTTGGCGATCTTCGTGGCCGAGGGCTGCCCGCCGAAGGCGCGGTTCGCGACCCAGACGTCGAAGTTGTAGTCCACCGCCGTCCGGCTCGGGGCGTTGGTGGCCGTCTGGACGGGGTTGCCGGCGACGTCGAGGCACTGCTTGAGCTTGTAGGCCGGGTTGCCGAAGCACGTGACGCTGAAGTAGCGGGCCACCTCCGCCACGTTGACCGCGTCGACCTTGGACACCGTGCCGCGATCGCCGATGTCGTGGGTGTTGGCGATCCAGAGGAAGTTGAAGTTGGAGTTGGTCTGATCGAGCACGAGATCGCCCTTCTCGTTCAGGCCCACGCCGTCGGTCTCGACGTCCGTCTCCGTCTCCGGCATGGGGAAGGGATCGCTCTCGCCGAGCTCCGCGCTCTTGCAGTCCTCGGAGCAGTTGCCGCATTCGGTGAGCAGGCCTTCGTCGATCTGACCCTCGCAGTTGTTGTCCTTGCCGTCGCAGATCTCGATGGCGGCAGGGTTGGCGCTGCTGTCGTCGTCGTCGCAGTCCGGCCCGGCCTTGCAGCCGTCGCCGTAGCCGTCGCCGTCCTTGTCGGTTCCGTCGGGGCAGGGCTCGCCGGGGGAGCCGGCCTCTCCGGTGCTCGTGCTGCTGCTGGCGCCGCCGCCGCTCGCGGTGCCGCCGCCCGCGCCAGGCGGCGGTGCGGTCGAGCCCTCCTCGCCGCCGCAGCTTGCGGCCACGATGCCGCCCAGAAGGCCGGCGCAGACAAGTGCTGCCAGGGGACGAATGACGTCAGAGGATCTTCTGCTCATGGTCCTTGCTCCCGTAGGGCCGCCGGGACGTAGCCCGAGGCGATCGGCCGAATGATAGCAGCTTCGGCGGGCGCCGCTAGCAGCCCGCGAGCGTCTCGCGAAACGCCAGGACCAGGGCATCGACGGCAGCGGCGAAGCCCGGGCCCACGACGTCGAGATGCGTCACGAGCCGCAGCCGCCTCGGCCCCGTGGCCCCGACCAGCACGCCGCGGCGGCGGGCCGCCTCCACCACGCGCTCGGCCGGCACGTCCACCGCGACGCTCACCATGTTCGTCTCCACCGGTACGACCCGCGCGCCGGCAACCGCGCCGAGGGCCTGCCCGAGCAGGCGCGCGGCGGCGTGGTCGTCGGCGAGGCGCTCGCGCTGGTGCTCGATGGCGTAGAGCGCGCCGGCCGCCAGGATGCCGGCCTGCCGCATGCCTCCGCCCAGCATCTTGCGCCAGCGCCGGGCCCGCGCGCGGGTCTCGGCGTCGCTGCACAGGGCGGCGCCCACGGGGGCGCCCAGTCCCTTGGAGAAGCAGACGCCCACGGTGTCGAACCCGGCGCACAGCTCGCTCACGGGCCGGCCCGTGGCCATGGCGGCGTTCCAGATCCTCGCGCCGTCGAGGTGCGCGGCCAGGCAGCGGCCGTGGGCCAGCGCCACGACGCCCTCGGCCTGCGCCGGCGGGAAAACGCGGCCGCCACTGCGGTTGTGGGTGTTCTCCACGACGACGAGACGGCTGTGCGGGGCCCAGTACGCATCGGGACGGATGGCCGCATCGAGCGCGGCGGCGTCGAAGAGCCCGTCCTCGCCCACCTGGGCGAACTGCACGCCGCTCCAGGCCGCGCCGGCGCCTGACTCGTAGTTGGCGCAGTGCGCGCCGCGGGGCACGATCACCTCGTCCCCGGGCCGGCAGTGGCACAATAGGGCGATCTGGTTGGACATGGTGCCGCTCGGCACGAACAGGGCCGCGGCCTTGCCCGTGAGCTCGGCCACGCGCTCCTCCAGGCGCCGGACCGTCGGATCCTCGCCGTAGACGTCGTCGCCGACCTCGGCGCGCGCCATGGCCTGGCGCATGCCCTCGGTCGGACGGGTCACGGTGTCGGAGCGCAGGTCGAACATGGCGAACAAGTAGCATAGCTTCTCGCCAGCCACGGCGGCATTGCCGATCCGAGCAAGCTGCACGTCGTGGCGATCGAGGAGTGACGAGGCGGGCAGCTTTGGGACGCACGACAGTGTCGTGGTAGGCTGGCCGTATGGACGGCTGGCTTCCGGCGCGCCTTTTCCTGCGGAGTGGTTCTGCATGCGCAACCCGCCGGCTGATCTACTAGGAGTGTGTCGGAGAAAGCGTGCTCGAAATGGTCCAAGTTATCGAAATCGCTCACTTTACTCTGACGCTGGAACCGAACAATTCCGCGCACTTAGTTTTTTCTCCGACAGACTCCTAGGTCCGAAAATCGTCGCGTGGCGCGAAGAAAAACGAACCGCCAAGACGCCAAGGGCGCCAAGATCGAATCCGATTTTGTTTCTTCCTTGGCGTTCTCGGCGCCTTGGCGGTTCATCTTCTTGCTTGGGTTGCGGG
>JACQWT010000487.1 GCA_016209145.1 Deltaproteobacteria bacterium
CTGCCCCCAACTGCGTGCGCGCCGACTGCAGCGGGTCGACGTTGGATCTGACCGCGATGAAGTCCGCGTCCTCGGCGGGCACGGCGTTGGCGAGCCCGCACTGCACGAGCGATGTCTTGCCGGCCCCGGACTCGCCGTACACCGTGACCACGCGGCTCCGGTAGTAGCGGCTGCGCACGTCCTCGATCTCGGCGTCGCGGCCGAAGAAGATGTCGCGGTCGTCGCGCTCATAGGCGTCGAGGAACTTGAAGGGGCTGCGCCGCGGCTCCGCCCTCGCGCCTTCGCCGTAGAGCCCGAGCGCGTCCTCGAGCCGGCTCTCGCCGCTCATGGCGGCCCCTGCTCCGCGCCGAGCATCCCGAGCAGCTCCGCGAACGCCCCTTCGATGTAGTCGGCGGCGCTGCAGTCGCGGCTGTTGAGCTCGCCGCCCTTGTTGCAGGCGAGGTAGCGGCGACTGCCGGCCCGGCCGCCGTTGTAGAGGAAGATGTCGGGGATGTCGGTGCGGATGTGGACCTTGCCGCCGCCCGTGCTCTCGCGCTCCTCCACGCCCTCGCTCGAGTGGACCATGAGCGGATCCAGGTTGAGGTAGGCCTGGCCGTCGCGGTGCAGGAGCAGAACCTCGGCCGACTCGCAGAGGTGCTCGACGCTGTCACGCTCCACGTCGAACTGGTCGGAGCACCCGGCGATGAGGATCTTGTTGCGCACGTACCTCGGCGCGGCGCCGCGCTTCTTCTCCACAAGGATCGGCGAGACGAGCACGATCGGGTAGTCGGCCAGGAAGAGCAGAGCCTGCAGCACCCCTTCGAGGGCGGGCAGGGCGCGCTCGCACATGGCCGGGATCTGCCTCGGCACGAGCCACTCTTCGGGCCCGACCTGGTCGTGGGCGAACCGGTTGCGAATGACGCACAGCTCATCAAGGGCCTTCACGTTGTCCGTCGACTTGTCCTTGCCGGTGAAATGGAAGTCCCGGAGCTCGGGCACGAAGGGCTCGGCGCCGGAGGACCTCAAGAGCTTCAGCGACTCGCGCAGGATCCACAGCCAGGTGCCGAAGCTCGGGCTGCCGAAGCGGCCGCCCAGCTCGCCGCCAAACGCGCCGTCAGGCACGCGCGACTTGCCGAAGATCCGGCGCAGGTCGGCGAGCGCCACGATCCCGAGCAGGCGCACGCTCATCTCCGCCGTCTTGAGGACGTACATCAGCCGCGTGGCGTTCGGCTCCGGACAGGCGCCGATGCGCTTGTAGTTGATGGCGATGGGGTACGGGAGCTGGTGGCGGAACCGCTCCCTCGCTGCCTTGAGGCCCTGTGCGTCCAGCACCAACCTTTCCTCCGGCCTGGCGGCCAGCATCGCGTCAGGCCTCTCCGACCATCTGGCCTGCGCTTCGTCGAACCGTGGTGGCACAGCCACGTGGCACAGGCAACCGGTATGTTGACAGATCAAGCCTGGGAAGTGCTTTCGCGCGCTTGCTTCGTCGCCCGTGGTCTCGCTATCGTGTCTGGATGGCGGATCGGAGCGCTGACTGGATGGCGCAAGCCCGGCGGGATCTCCTGCACGCGAAGAAGGACGTCGACGACGGCTTTCACGAGCACGCGTGCTTCGAGTCCCATCAGGCCGCCGAGAAGGCGGTCAAGGCGGTCTACCAGCGCCTTCACGGCGAGGCGTGGGGACATCGCGTGAGTCATCTGCTGGCCGAGATCCGCCCACGGCTCGAGATCCCGGAGGAACTGGTGGACGACGCGAAGCTCCTCGACCAGTACTACATTCCGACCCGCTACCCGAACGGGTTCGAGTCGGGCGCCCCAGCCGACTACTACACGCGAGCGCAGGCTGCCGATGCGAGCGAGAGAGCAACCAGGATCATCGACTGGTGTGCGGGCGTTCTGGGCACCTGAGCGCACCGAGGTGTTGGCGGCGGCCGGCGCCTGGGCGGCGAGCCTGCGCCGCACCCGGCCTGAGGTCGGGCGCGTGGGGCTATTCGGCTCCTACGCCCGAGGCAACTACGCTCCGGGAAGCGATCTCGACATCCTCGTCGTCGTGCGCCACAGCCCCGAGCCGCGCTGGTTCCTGAGAACGGCGCAGATCGACACGAGCACGCTCCCCGTCGGCGTGGACTTGTTCGTCTTCACGGATCCGGAAGTCGAACGGCTGCAGCTAACGAGCGCGTGGTTCAGACACATCGTGTCCGAGACGATCTGGCTCGAGTAGTCGCAGGGACGCGACTGGTCGTCGTGTCGCTGCCGTGGAACGCAGCCACCGCTCCGACGACGAGGAGCTCTACACACCGCTGCTCACCCGCTACCCCGACACCGAGACGTTCCTACTCGGCGCCTGCCGCTGGCAGTGCCGCTGGAACCTGCGGCGGCCGCACTTCGGCCGCGGCATGGCCGGCATGCGGCCCTTCGTATCCGCTCGGCGGCCCCCGTGACGGTGGGCGCGCCCCGTCTCGCGGCCAAGGAGAGGCGCAGCGACGCTGTAGCGCGATGAGACGTGGTAAGCGAACGGGAACGTCCTGGCGTGATATGGGAGAGCCAAGGTATCCGCGCGGCCGCACCCCGTCGTGGTTGGTGACCCCCGTCTCGTGGCCAACGCCTGGGTCGACTACGGTGTGGCGAGACGGGACAGGGCGAAGACCAAG
>JACQWT010000029.1 GCA_016209145.1 Deltaproteobacteria bacterium
GCCTGCGGCGCGGCGCCGCTCGTGGCGCTCGCGGCTCCCACGGGCAAGGCCGCGGTGCGCATGCAGGAGGCCGTGCGCAAGAGCCCGGAGGTGCTGGCCCCGGTACACGAGGGTGCGCCCGCCTGGGTCACCGCGCTCGAGGCGAGCACCATCCACCGGCTGCTCGGCCCGGCGCCGCAAGGCGGCTTCCGGCACGGCAGCGCTCGGCACCTGCCGCACGACGTCGTGGTCGTCGACGAGGCGTCGATGATCGACGTGGCGTTGATGCGCCACCTGGTCGAGGCCGTGCGCCCCGACGCGCGCCTGGTGCTGCTTGGCGACCGCGACCAGCTCGCGAGCGTGGCCGCCGGCACCGTGCTCGCCGATCTCACGCGCGGCGCGGGCCCGAGCAACATGCGCTTCTCTCCCGCCACGCTGAAGCGGCTACGCGAGATCGATCCAGCCCTGGGCCTCGCGCCTCTCGAGGCGCAGGACGCGCCGCCGCTCGCGGACGCTGTGGTCCACCTGACCGAGTGCTTCCGCCAAGAGAAGCACAGCGCGCCCTACGAGGTCATGCGCGTCATCCAGTCGCTCGGCGCCGAGCTCGGCGCGCCGGGGGGCCGGTCGGAGAGCTCGCCGCCGGCCGTCACGCGCGCGGTGGCGTTGCTCACCGGCCGCGCGGTAGAGAGCGCGCCGTCCTGCGCGCCGATCGAGTTCTTCCCGCACGACGGCGACCGGCTTGCGGAAGCGGCGATCGCGGCGATGGTGGCGGGGTGGATCGACATCGTGCGCTTCGCGCGCGAACGGCCGCCCGGGGGCAGATCCGAAACGCAGCGGCACGCGGCGCTGCTGCGGATGCTGGCCCGCTTCCGCGTGCTCGCGGCCCACCGGCGCGGCCCCTTCGGCGTGGCGGGCCTGAACGCCGAGATCGGAGCGCGCCTGCGGGCGGCGCTGGGCGACCCGAGGGCCGGGCAGGGCGGGCACGTCGCCGTGGACACGCCCTTGCCGGACGGCTGGATCGGCCGGCCCGTGATCGTCACCGAGAACCGCTACGACGTCGGGCTCATGAACGGCGACGTGGGCATCGTCGTGCGAGGCGAGCGGCCGGGACATCCGCGCATCGCCTTCCCGGGAGCCGCACAGGGCACCGTGGTCTACCACGAGCTCGCCGCCATGCCGCCGCACCAGACGGTGTTCGCCATGACCATCCACAAGAGCCAGGGTTCGGAGTTCGAGCACACCTTCGTCGTGCTGCCGGCCTTCCGCTCCCGCATCCTGACGCGAGAGCTGCTCTACACGGCCGTGACGCGCACCTCGAAGCGGCTCTCGGTGGCCGGCGATCCGGCCGTGCTCGGCCACGCCCTCGCACGGACGGTGGACCGGGCATCGTGTCTCGGGGCGATGCTCTGGCCGTAGCCCGTAGCCGAACCGAAAAGGGCAAAACGCATACTCAGAGTCAAGGCAGCGCTCAGGGCTTGGCCAGGGCGTCGAACCAGCCGATGCACTTGCTCACCCCGGTGATGGCGCCGGCGGCAACCAGGGCCCCCAACGCCGCCCCCATTGCCAGCGTCCCCATTCGCCTTAGGTAGGCCCCGGTCTTCTCACTTCTCATCTGGCTTCCTGTGGCACCATGCGCCGACCATCCTGCCACCCTAAGGGCCACGGGAGCAAGCGACGGGGTGCGCAGGTGGCGTGACGCCCGCGAACCGCTGTCGCGCCCGGCCCCCTGCGCTACAGTAGACGCTGCGCGCGCGAGAGCGCACGCCAGCGAAGCTTCATGGTGCTCTCCGGCATGCTGGATGCGGTAAGGGGCAAGGCGCGCGCTCGCCTGTTGCGGGCGGTCACAGTTGGCCGCGTAGCGCTCCAGACGGGCCTGGCGCGCGAGCTCAGGTCGGCCGGGGCGCTGACGCTGCTCGGCGCCGTCGGACAGGCGAACCAGTCGCTCGTGTTCCGCTTCCACGCGGCCAACCAGCCCCTGCGCACTGCCCTCGTGCACGGCGCCCGGCGCCTCTCGTACCTGGAGGCGGACGAGCACATGGACCGCGTGGCCGCGGCGCTCGGCGCCCGCGGCATCGGTGCCGGCGACGTCGTGGCGCTGATGCTCGGCAACGTGCCCGAGTTCCTCTTCACGCAGATTGGCGCCGGCCGGCTCGGCGCGGCGGTGGTCAACGCTTCGTGGCGCTCGACGCCGGCCGAGCTGGAGCACCTGCTCGGCAACTCGGGCGCCCGCGCGCTGTTCGTGGGCGCCGGCGTGGCACAAGTCGTCTCGCGCCTTCCCGGCGCGGTGCGCGCTGCCCTCGGGGAGCGCGTGTTCACGGTGGGGGGCGAGGTGGCGGGGCTCGCTACGTACGAGCAACTCGTCGCCGGCGCCGGCGTCCCTTCGTCCTCGCGCCGCTGGCTGCGCGGCCGCTCGCGGCTTGCCGAGCAAGCGGCGGTGGTCGTGTACACCTCGGGCACGACGGGCAAGCCCAAGGGCGCGGTGCGCCGCTTCGGCCGCGATGCCTTGACGCCTATCTTCGGCTTCATCGGCGAGACTCCCATGCGCGCGGGAGGAGTGCACGTGGCCGTCTGCCCGCTGTATCACTCCACGGCGTTCGCCTTCGTCGGCCTGACGCACCTGCTCGGCGGACAGGTCGTGCTGCTCGACCGCTTCGAGCCCGAGGGCCTGCTCGATGCGCTCCAGCGCCATGGCGCGCACCATACCGCCCTCGTGCCGACCATGCTGCATCGGCTGGTCGAGCTGGGCGAGCCGGCCGTGCGCGCGCGGGATCTGTCGGCGCTGCAGGCCATCTTCGTCGGCGGCGCTCCCCTGCGGCCCGCGCTGTGCGAGCAGGCCATGCGGCTCTTCGGCGACCGGCTCTACAACTTCTACGGCGCGACCGAGACCGGCCTTGTCACGCTGGCCGGCCCCGCGGATCTGCGCGCCGCGCCCGGAACCATCGGCCGGTGCGTGGTCGGCAACGAGATCCGCCTGCTCGCCGAGAGCGGGCGGGAGTGTGCGCCGGGCGAGGTGGCCGAGCTGTACGTGCGCAGCAGCAACCTCGTGGCCGGCTACCACCGCGACGACCGGGCCACGCAGGAGGCCATGCGCGCGGGCTTCTTTTCGGTGGGCGATCTCGGCCGGCGCGACGAGCGCGGCTACTACTTCCTGACGGGCCGCAAGCGCGACATGATCATCTCGGGCGGCGTCAACGTCTACCCGGTCGAGATCGAGGACGTCCTGTGCGCCCATCCGGCCGTGGCCGAGGCCGCGGTCGTGGGCGTGCCCGACGAGGAGTGGGGCGAGCGCGTGCGCGCCTTCGTCGTCCGCAAGCCCGGCGCCGCCTGCGAGGCGCAGGAGCTGATCGAGCACTGCCGCGGCCGGCTCGCCGGCCCGAAAGTGCCGCGCGAGGTCGTCTTCGTCGCGTCCCTGCCGCGTACGGCCACGGGGAAGGTAGAGAAGAACAAGCTGCGCGAGCTGGGACCGCAGAGGGAGGTGGCGGGCGGGCGCGGGTAGGATAAGCGGGCGTGGCCCCGCGTGCGCGCCGCCCGGGCCCGTGGGCCGCGCCACGAGCCGCCGCCAACCGACGGAGCGTGCGGTCGGGGCGGGCGATGCTACACTAGGGCGATGCCGACCTCGCCGGTCTGCGCGGTGACGTTCGACTTCGGCCTGACGCTCTGTGACTTGGACACCGCCATGCTCGCGCGCCGCCTCGCGGAGCGCGCGATCGTGGTCAGCAGCGCGCGCCTCGATGGCGCCCTCTCCGCCGCCCGGGCCGCCTACGACAGCGCCATCACGGAAGGCGATGGAGGCCACCCGTGGAAGACGTCCATGGGCCGCCTCCTCGATCTCGCCGGAGTTCCTGCCGATGCGGCGTGCGCTGCGGTCGACTGGCTCTGGACCGAGCAGCCCCGCCGAAACCTCTGGCGCCGGCCCGTCGCCGGCATGATCGATCTGGCGCGCGCGCTCCGCGTCGCCGGCGTCCGCGTGGGCATTGTGTCGAACTCCGAGGGCCACCTCGCCGAGCTCGTCGCCGAGATCGGCTGGCGTGACGACTTCCCCGTCGTCGCCGACTCGGGCCGGCTCGGCGTCGAGAAGCCCGACCCCGCCATCTTCCGCTGGGCCATCGATCGCCTCGGCGTCCCCGCCACGCATGCCGTCCATGTCGGGGACTCATGGGCCGCCGACGTCGCTGGCGCCATCCGAGCCGGGGCGCGCGCCGTCTGGTTCCGCGGCGTGGGCGACCGCCCGCTGCCTGCGGGCGTACGCCGCGCGCACGACGCCGAGGGGGTGCGGGACGCGCTCCGGGCCTGGGGCCTTCCGCAGGCGCCAAGCCGCGTGGCATAGTGCATGGCATGGTGCCTGTTGGAACGGTCGTCGGGGGTGACTACTGCGTCGAGCGCCTGCTGGCCTCGGGCGGGATGGGCGAGGTGTACGTGGCGCAGCAGCTCTCGACGGAGAAGAAGCGCGCGCTGAAGCTCATGCACGAGCAGATCGCGACGGTGCCCGAACTGGCGCAGCGCTTCGCGCAAGAGGCGTGCATCGGCGCCAGGATACTGAGTGAACACGTGGTCGAGGTCATCGCGGCCGGGGTCGACGCCGCGTTGGGCAGGCCGTGGCTGGCGATGGAGCTGTTGCCGGGCGAGTCGCTCGCGGAACGCGCGGAGGGACAGGGAGCGCTGCCGCCTGCGGAGGTGCTCGGGATCTTCAAGCAGCTCTGCCACGCGCTCGCTGAGGCGCACGACAGCTCGCGGCACTGTCCGCGGCGCGCCTTCGCGAGCTCGTGGAGCGCTTCGACCTCGCGGTCGCGGACCACCGGAGCAAGGACGAGCTGGCCGGTGCCTTGGCCGACGGCCGGCGGATCGGGTTCCGCGCGGTGCTCGAGGAGCTCAAGCGGGCGGAGCTGCAGGAGATGTGCAGGGCTCTCGCGCTGGACGACTCCGGGCGGGAGAAGATGTTGCTCGTCGAACGTCTCCTGGGCGAGCAGCCGCCGCAGGACGACGCGCTCTCGACCCGTGCTCGTTCTCGGACTACACCGGCGACGCGAGCCGGGATAGAGCAGGCTCTCCCGGCCGCCGCCCTCGATCCTGCCCACGCCGGGAGATCCGCCATGCCGGCACGAGAACGGAACGCATCGAGCGCAGCAGGGGCCGCTCACTCCCGGATCTCGAGCCGCCCGGCGCCCGGTCCGCGGCGCCCGCCGCGGCCCTCCAGGGTCACCGCCGGGCCGCCGCCGCCCATCGCGCCCGGCAGCCGCATCCTGGTACGCGACGCCGAGTGGCTGGTGCGCCGCGTCGACACCACCTCGACCGGCGGCAAGGCCTACTCGGTGGTCGGCATCTCCGAGATCGTGCGCGACAGGGAGGCCATCTTCCTCGACGAGATCGAGAAGCCCGTGGTGCTCGATCCCGCCGACACGCGGATCGTAGTCGACAGCTCGCCCCACTACCGCGCCTCCCTCCTCTACATGGAAAGCCTGCTGCGGCAGACGGCGCCCACCGACGACAACCTCTACGTCGGGCACCGCGCGGCCATGGACCTCCTGCCCTACCAGCTCGATCCCGCGATCCAGGCCCTGGAGCAGACGCGTCAGCGCCTGCTCATCGCCGACGCAGTCGGCCTGGGCAAGACGCTCGAGTGCGGCATCCTGCTCTCCGAGCTCATCCGCCGCGGCCGCGGCAAGCGCATCCTCGTGCTGGCGGTCAAGAGCATGCTCACCCAGTTCCAGAAGGAGCTCTGGAGCCGCTTCACCATCCCGCTCGTGCGGCTCGACTCGGTGGGGATCCAGCGCGTCCGCCGCGGCATCCCCACGAGCCACAATCCCTTCTACCACTTCGACAAGGCCATCATCTCTATCGACACGCTCAAGCAGGACGCCGAGTACCGCACCTACATCGAGAACGCCTACTGGGACGTCATCGTGGTCGATGAGGCGCAGAACGTGGCCGAGCGGGGAGCATCGCTGTCCATGCGCTCGAAGCTTGCCAAGCTCCTCGCCTCGCGCTCGGACACGCTCATCATGCTCTCGGCCACGCCCCACGACGGCACCGCGCGCAGCTTCGCCAGCCTGATGAACATGCTCGACCCGACGGCCATCGCCGACCCCGAGCACTACGGGCCCGAGGACATCAAGGGCCTGTTCATTCGCCGGTTCAAAAAGGACATCCAGCACCAGGTGGGCGAGGCCTTCAAGCCGCGGCGCGTCAGCGAAGCCCACTGCCAGGCCAGCGTGGCCGAGGAGCGCGCATTCGACACGCTCACGCGCCTGAGCTTCACGCGCATCGACGCCCGCCGGAGCGCTGGGCAGCTCTTCAAGACGACCCTCGAGAAGGCGCTGTTCTCGAGCCCGGAGGCGTGCATCGAGACGGCCAAGAAGCGCGTGGCGCGGCTGGAGAAGGAGGGCGATCCGGCCTTCACGGCCGACATCGCGGCCCTAAGTGAGCTCGTGGAGGATGTCGGCCGCATCGGCGTGAGCGACTTCGCCAAGTACCACAAGCTCCTGGAGGTGATCCGCAGCCGCGACAGAGGCCTCGGCTGGACGGGCAGGGACAGGAACGACCGGCTCGTCATCTTCACCGAGCGCATCGCCACCATGAGGTTCCTGCAAGAGAACCTGGTGCGCGATCTCGACCTGCGCGAGGCCATGGTCGAGACGCTCGACGGCAGCATGTCCGACATCGATCAGCAGCGCGTCGTCGAGCACTTTGGCCAGGACGAGAAGCCGGTGCGCCTGCTGATCGCCTCGGACGTGGCCTCCGAGGGCATCAACCTGCACTACCTCTGCCACAAGATGGTGCACTTCGACATCCCCTGGTCGCTGATGGTCTTCAACCAGCGCAACGGGCGCATCGACCGCTACGGCCAGGATCGCGAGCCGCGTATCGTCTACCTCGTCACCGACAGCGACAACGAGAAGATCAAGGGTGACACTCGTATCCTCGAGCTGCTGATCGAGCGGGACAAGCAGGCCGTCGCCAACATCGGCGACCCCTCGACTTGGATGGGCGTGTACGACATCGACAGCCAGGAGAACATCACCGCCCAGGCCATCGAGCAGGGCGCCTCGGCGGAGCAGTTCGCCCAGGTGCTCGAGCAGAAGAAGTTCGACCCGCTGGCCTTGCTCATGGGCGGCGCGGCGCCGACCGGCGAGAAGGCCGAGCAGCGGACGCGGCCCGTGCACTCGCTCTTCGCCGGCGACTACGCCTACTTCAAGGCCGCCCTGGAGCAGATCCGCGAGAACGAGTGGCTCCAGCTCGAGCTGTACGACGACCAGCAGCGCGTGGAGCTCACCGCTCCGAACGATCTACACAACCGCTTCCTGCTGCTGCCGCCCGAGGCCTGGCCCGAAGACGGTGGCTTCGTGCTCTGTGCCGACAAGGATGTCATCAAGGCCGAGATGCGCCGCTGCCGCAAGGACGAGAGGGCGTGGCCGACGGTGCACTTCCTGTGGCCCCTGAACCCCGTGCTCGAGTGGGCGAACGACAAGGTGCTCGCGGCCTTCGGCCGGCACGAGGCGCCCCTGATCACCATGCCCGCGGGCACGCTCGCGCCCGGTGAGACGGTCTTCGTGCTCTCGGGCCTCGTCCCGAACCGCAAGAGCCACCCGCTCGTGCACCGCTGGTTCGGGGTGGCCCTGAAGGATGGCCAGGTCGCGGGCATCGAGGACTTCGCCCGCCTTACCGAGCGCACGGGCCTCGGCCACAGGAAGCTCCCGAACGTGGGCGACACCGCCGCCGAGGCCGAGGCGATCGAGGCGCACCTTGCGCTCGTGGTGGAGCGCGCCAAGGCCTGGATGAGGGAGGAGCGCAAAAGCTTCGAGAGCGCCATCAACGACAAGCTCAACGCCCAGCTCGAAGCGCTGGAGCGGCTCCGCGCGCGCCAGCTCGCCCATCTGGACGCTTGGCTCGCGCAGCTCCCGCTCTTCGGGGCCAACCTCGACGACCGCCGGGCAGCCGAGAAGCGCCGCATCGACCGCGCCTTCGACGAGTTCATCGAGTGGGTCGAGGACACTATGACGACCGAGGACAACCCCTTCCTGCAGGTGGTTGCCGTGCTGCGCGGGGGCCGGCCATGACCATCGACCTCACGGGCATCGAGAACCAGAACGAGTTCTACACCCACCACTACCTGGCGGCGATCCTCGAGCAGGATCTGAAGGACGTCTTCAGGCGGTGGCGCGAGCGGGACGAGCAGGAGAAGATCCGCCCGCCCTACGCCGCGCTCCGCGCTCTCGCCAAGGACTTCTTCACCGGCAGAAGCCAGCTCGAGCGGCAGCGCACCGCGCCCGCACGCCTCGAGCTGCAGCGGGAGACCGAGCGCGGGCTGCTCGACGCGCTCGGCTACCCCTTCTCCCCGGCGCTGAAGGAGCTCGATGGCGGGGTGCCGCTTCCGGTCCTCGGGGAGATCCGGCGGCCCACCGGCGCGCCCGAGCTCTGGGTGCTCGAGGCCTTCGAGGAGCCGGGCGAGCAGCAGGATCCGCTCGCGCTCCGGCTGCACGCCTGCCAGTACCCGGACGGCGCCGAGATCCCCCCGCTGCTCGTCGAGGCGAGCCTGGACGAGATCATCACCCGGCACGTCTTCGGCCGGAGCGAGCCCCCGCGCTGGGTGCTGCTCGCGAGCCCGACGCAGCTCGTGCTCCTCGACCGGGGCAAGTGGAACGAGAAGCGGCTGCTGCGCTTCGATCTCGTGGAGATCCTGGGCCGCCGCGAGGCGAGCACGCTCCAGGCCGCCGCCGCTCTTCTCCATCGAGACAGCGTGTGCCCGGAGGGGGGCCTGAGCCTGCTCGACAGCCTCGACGACAGCTCGCACCGGCACGCCCACGCCGTGTCCGAGGATCTCAAGTACGCGCTGCGCGAGGCCATCGAGCTGCTCGGCAACGAGGTCGTGTACTACCGGCGCCAGACCCACCAGGCGCTGTTCGAGGGCAGCAAGGACGAGCTCGACGCGCGCGAGCTCACCGTCGAGTGCCTGCGCTACATGTACCGGCTCCTGTTCCTCTTCTACATCGAGGCTCGACCCGAGCTCGGCTACGCGCCCATGAAGGCCGACGCCTACCGGAAGGGCTGCAGCCTCGAGTGGCTGCGGGACATCGAGCTCGTCAAGCTCACGAGCGAGGAGTCGAAGAACGGCAGCTTCCTCTCCGACTCGCTCGGGCTGCTCTTCCGGCTCGTCTACGAGGGCTTCCAGCCCCGGGCGCAAGGCATGAAGCAGCTCGCCCTGCCGGTCGAGGGCAAGCCACTGCACCACAGTTTCGAGCTCACGCCGCTCCGGACGCACCTGTTCGATCCCCGGCGCACGCCGCTCTTGAACGGCGTCAAGATCCGCAACTTCGTCCTGCGGCGCGCGATCGAGCTCATGTCGCTGTCGAGCGCCAGCGGGCGGCGGCAACGCCGCGGCCGGGTCTCCTACGCCCAGCTCGGCATCAACCAGCTCGGCGCCGTGTACGAGGCGCTGCTCTCCTTCAGCGGCTTCTTCGCCCAGGCCACGCTCTACGAGGTCAAGAGGGCCGACGACGACCAGGTCGACGACCTCGAGACGGCCTACTTCGTGCCCGAGGAGGAGCTCGCGGAGTACGCCGAGAGCGAGCGCGTCTTCGGCGAGGACGGCAAGCTGCGGCGCTACGAGAAGGGCGCCTTCATCTACCGCCTGGCCGGCCGCTACCGGGAGACGTCGGCCTCCTACTACACGCCCGAGGTGCTGACCCGGTGCTTGGTCAAGTACGCGTTGAAGGAGCTCTTGCCCGGCAAGAGCTCCGACGACATCCTGCAGCTCACCGTGTGCGAGCCCGCCATGGGCAGCGCGGCGTTCTTGAACGAGGCCGTGGATCAGCTCGCCGACGCCTACCTCGACGCGAAGCAGAAGGAGCTCGGCCGCAAGCTGCTCGTGACGGCGCCGAGGCCGGAGGATCGGGACCCGAACGACCCCCACCCGCAGACCGAGGACTACGCCACCATCAAGCAGCGAGTGAAGACCTTCATCGCCGACAACCGGGTGTTCGGCGTGGATCTCAACCCGGTGGCCGTCGAGCTCGCCGAGGTGTCGCTGTGGCTCAACACCATGGCGCCCGGCGGCTTCGTCCCCTGGTTCGGCAACCAGCTCGCAAGCCCCGGCCCGAGGGCTCCGCCTACCACTTCCTCCTCGGCGACCACGGCATGTCGGTCTACGGCGAGGGCAACGAGGGCAAGCCCATCCGCGAGATGGCTTCGCAGGAGCTCGCCACCATCAAGCAGTGGCGGAGCGAGTTCTGCGCGCCCCTCTCCCCGAGCGAGATCGATGCCCTGGCCCACCTGTCCGACGCCGTGGACGAGCTCTGGCTCGAGCACGTGGCCCAGCAGCGCCGCATCCGCGAGCGCACCACCGATCCCATGCCCATCTGGGGCCAGCCGGCCGCGGCCGAGCCGAGGCCGCCCACCACCACCGAGTGGAAGGACCGCGTGCTCTTCCAGGAGCTCTACTCGCGCAACGTCCGCAGCTCGAGCCCCTACCGCCGCCTCAAGCTCGCCATGGACTACTGGTGCGCCCTCTGGTTCTGGCCCATCGAGAAGGCCGACCTCCTGCCCAGCCGCGCCGAGTTCCTGCTCGAGCTCTCGCTCGTGCTCCGCGGCGACGTGCTGGAGGTGTCGAGCGGAGGGCAGGAGCAGATGCCGCTCTTCTCCGAGACCCAGCCCAAGGAAGAGGCCGCCCACCTCGTCGACGAGCTCGGCTTCGTCAACGTGGACGGGCTCTGCGAGGGCTACCCGCGGCTTGCGCTCGTGCAGGAGCTGGCTGCCGAGCGGTACCGGTTCCTGCACTGGGAGCTCGAGTTCGCGGACCAGTTCGCGGCCAGGGGAGGGTTCGACCTCACGCTTGGCAACCCACCGTGGATCCGGGTGCAGTGGAGCGAGGCCGGCGTGCTCGGCGACGCCGATCCGTCGTTCGTGCTGCGCAAGCTCTCGGCCCCCGAGGCGGCGACGCGGCGCGAGCAGACCTTCGCCCGGCGCGGAAATCGGGCGGCGTACCTACAGGCTCACGAAGAGGCGTCGGGCATCCAGGCGTTCCTGTCCGCGAAGCAGAACTACCCCGAGCTCGCCGGCGCCAAGCCCAATCTCTACAAGGGGTTCATGTCGCTGGCGTGGAGCCACATGGCCGACACGGGCGTGACCGGCCTGCTGCATCCCGAGGGGGCGTACGACGATCCGAAGGGGGGAGCGCTGCGCGCAGCGTCGTACGAGCGGCTGCGGTGGCACTACCAGTTCGCCAACGAGCGGCTGCTCTTCGAGCCCGTCGATCATCATCAGAAGTTCAGCATCAACGTCTACGGCCCGCCCCGGGCGCCGCAAAGCAGCACCATCGCCAACCTCTTCCTGCCGCTCAGCATCGACGCCTGCCACGAGCACGACGGCCGCGGCCCGGTGCCCGGCATCAAGGACGACGAGGGCGCCTGGGAGCTAAGAGGCCACCGCGATCGCATCATCCCGGTGGAGCCCGAGACGCTCGCGCTCTTCTCCAGGCTCTACGACGAGCCCGGCACGCCTCCCGAGCAGGCCCGGCTGCCGGCCCTGCACTCACGGCAGCTCCTCGGCGCTGTTCGCCGCTTTGCAGACGCCAAGACGCGGCTCGGGGACGTGCAGGACTACCGCGCGACCTTCCACTGGAACGAGACCTACGCCCAGAAGGACGGCACCATCAAGCCCTCGACCCAGTTCCCGAGGACGCCGGCCGATCTCGTGCTTTGCGGCCCGCACTTCTTCGTCGGCAACCCGCTCTACAAGACGCCGCGGCGCGTGTGCACGCAGAACAGCCACTACGACGCGATCGACCTGACCGAGATCCCCGACGACTACTTGCCGCGGACGAAGTACGTGCCGGCGTGCAGCGAGAAGGAGTACCTGGCCCGGACGCCGACGGTGCCGTGGCAGGACGAGCGAGGCGGCGCGGTGTCGAGGTACTATCGACTCGTCACCAACCGTGGGCTGAGTCCGCCTGGCGAGCGAACGCTTCAGCCCATGATTGCCTGCCCCGGGGTCGCGCACATCGATGGGGTCTACAGCTACACATTCAGGGACACCGGCATCTTGGTTCAGTCTGCGGCAACGTGGATATCGATTCCCGTGGATTTCATGGTCAAGACAACCGCATCGGCTGACTGCCGGCCGAACCTCGCCCGCCGGCTCGCGATCATCGCCGACTTCGAGCACGAGCTACGCGTGCGAGCCCTGATGCTCAACTGCCTGACCACCTACTACGCCAACCTCTGGACCGAGTGCTTCGATCGCGCCTTCTGCCAGGATGCCTGGGCCAAGCAGGATCCTCGCCTCGATCCGCGCCACCACGCCAGGCTCAATGCCTCGTGGAGCCGCAACGCGGCCGTGCGCACCGACTACGCCCGCCGCCAGCTCCTGGTGGAGGTCGACGTGCTCGTGGCCATGGCGCTCGGCATGACCCTCGACGAGCTCGTGACCATCTACCGCGTGCAGTTCCCGGTGATGCGCTTCTACGAGTCGGACACCTGGTACGACCGGCAGGGCCGCATCGCGTTCACGAACAGCAAGGGCCTTCCCGGCGTGGGGCTCCCGCGCACGTCGAGGAACGCCGGCCCCTGCTGGGAGGGCGTGAAGGGCATGCAGCGCGGCACCGTCGAGCAGGTGGTCGAGGACGACACGCTTCCCGGCGGCCCGCGCCAGAAGACCATCGTCTACCACGCCCCCTTCGACCGCTGCGACCGCGAGCGCGACTACGAGGTGGTCTGGGCCGAGATGCAGCGGCGCTACGGCATGGCGAGCGCGAAGAAGTGATCGGTCCGTCGCGGCACGGGCCGAGGCAGAGCGCGCGCAGGAGCGGGTGCGCGAGCGACGCGACGCAGTGTGCGGTCTGCGCACCCGCTTCGCGGAGCTGTGTGCTGCGAGCGACGTGCAGCGCCGAGGCTACGACTTCCAGACGCTCCTACGCGATCCCTACGGATTATGGCCAGACTAGCCTGGACTTCCACCGCCATCAGCGGCGGCGGCCTCCCTCAGCCGTGCCACGCGTCGCGCGGCGTCGGCCACGGTGGCGCGAAGCTCCACGGGCACCCTGGCCAGCGCCCGCTTGCGCCGCGCCGCACGGCTTCCCTTCGCCCTGCCGCTGCCCTGCTCGGCCTCCAGGACGCCAACCACCAACAGGTGCAGCCTGGCAAGCTCCGACACGGATTGGTCGCCGCTCTGAGCGAGTTGCTTCACAGCAGAGCGGGCCTCACTCGTAGGAAGGCCGACTAGGAGCAGCTCGATGGCAGTCCTCGCGGACTCGAGCCCCACGGGAACCCCCGCCGCGATGAGCCGCGCGGCCTCCTTCAGCTCTGCCCGCGCTTCTGAAGGTCGCTGGAGCAAGAACAGAACCTGCGCCCGTGCGAGCAACGCGCGCGCCACTTGCTCCCTGAGAGCCGGCTCCTCGCTGCTGCCAAAGCGCTCGATGAGATCGCGGTACGCGGCAACTGCCTCTTCGCCGCGGCCGAGCTGCCCGAGCGTAACGCCCAGGTAGAGCAACGCGCGCGCCACCTGCTCCCGCAGAGCCGGCTCCTCGCTCTCGCCGAACTGTTGGATGAGCCTGCGGTACGCGGCAGCTTCTTCCTCGCCACGGTCGAGCTGGCCGAGCCAGACGCCGAGGCCGAGCATCGCGCGCGCCACTTGCCCCCGCAGAGCCGGCTCCTCGCTGCGGCCAACCCGCTCGATGAGCTCGCGGTACGCGGCAACTGCCTCCTCGCCGCGGCC
>JACQWT010000450.1 GCA_016209145.1 Deltaproteobacteria bacterium
CCGGCCGGCCAACGCACCTCCGCGCCCGTCCGTCGCCCGCGGCTGCATCCGGCCGATGTCATCGCTGCCCCCCACCGCCCCTCGCCGCCCTGCCCATCACCCCGCAGCGCGGAAACGCCAGATCAAACTCCCTAGCCGCCGCCACTTTTGCTGCTGCTGCACGCAATCAGCGCTCCGATCCCGACAATGGCCAACCCCTTGATGATGCTCGTCGTGTTCATGTCCCTACCCTCTCGACCTCGTCTGTGCGATCCGCGGCCCGTGGCCGTCGAACGGCTCGAAGCAACCTGGGGAGCGGAAGGCGCGCCGCGCTTCCGTCACCCGCGCCAAGCCTGCCAGAAGCGCCCGGCCCGCGCAAGTGTCGCGCGTTGCGAGGCCAACCGGTCAGTGCACGGCCCCGCCCCGCGCAAGCCAGCGCGGCGGCGGCAGCCCATGGTCGGCCTGCCCCCGGCACCTGCGCCGGGGCAACGGTGGTGGCCGGTGGCGCTTCGCTGCAAGCTGTTGGCCGTTGGCTGCGGGCGCCGACAGCCGACGGCCGAGCGCCGACGAGCCGCAGTGACGAGGCTCGGCCTGCCTGAGTGGGCGTACAGAGCGCTACCGTCGCCAATACCCCGGCCGGCGGCGCAGGTGCATCACCGCGACGACTTGGACCTCGTCTACGGTGACGCGGTAGAGCACGGCGTAGGGAAGCCGGTGGAACACGAGCCGCCGTCGCACGCCGGGTTCGACTTCTGGGAAGCTCTCCGGCGCCTCGACGATGGCGGCGATGCACTCCCCGACGGCCTCCTGAAATCGCTCGGCCGCGCGTGGATTGCGGGCGAGGTACCAGAGGAACGCGCTCCGGGCCTCCGCCTCCGCGCGTTCCTCGATGCGCAGCTTCCAGCGCGCCACGCTCTACCCGCGTGCGAAGATGCGCCGGCTCGCCTCGTGCCACGTCGCGAGCTTTGCGCGCCCGGCGTCGATGTCAGCGAGACGTCGTTGCACTTCCTCACGCCACGCCCGCTCGATTTCGGGTTCGGGCTCGCCGACGCTGTCCAGGAGCTGGAGCGCGAGGATGGCGCGCTCCTCCGACGGCAGCGTTTGGGCTTCCTCGAAGAGCTGGTCGGCACGCTGGCTCATGGACGTATTCTACCACGAGCTACGCCCGCCGGGGCCGCACCTATGCGAATCCAGGCACCACCCGCCTCGCCGCGAAGAGCTACTGCTCCGCGTCGCAGCTTCGGAGAGCGGGCAGAGAACCGGGGGGCCGACAGCCGAGGGCCGAGCGCCGACATCGCTGAGGAGCGTTTTGAGTTGCCGCTGTCAGCCAGCGCTAGGCGCTGGAAGCCGAGATCTACTCCTCGATCCCGCCGCCGCTGCCGCTGGGAGGCCCGCCGGCCACGCCTCCGCATGCCGGGTCCTGCGGGTGCTCGGTGCAGAGGTACTTTTGGAAGCAGGCGACCAAGGCGTCGCCCTCGGACTTGCAGGCATCGGGAGCGTAGCTGCAGATGGGGGCGCCGTCGGCGCACTCGAGATACGCGTCGAACTCGTTCGAGCAGCCGATCGCGTTCGCGCCTGCCTCGCTCTCGCTGCAATCGTCCTCCTCGCAGTACTGGCCTGAGTTCGGGCAGTTGGCGGCCTCCGCCTTAGCGCAGAGAGAGGCGCAGCTCGCCGTAGCACCACCGCTGCTCGAGCTGCTCGCTCCTCCGTCGCCGCCTCCGCCACCGCCGTTGCTGCTGCACGCGAGTGCCGCAGCAATGCCGAGGATGGCCAGCCCCTTGACGATGCTCGTCGTGTCCATGGTTCTACTCCGTTCCCGGCGTCGAGCGCGAAGCCTGTCAGATCTGCTCGATGCGAGCAAACGCTGTCTGCGTCGGGGCGGCCGAGGCACGGCGCTGCTTGCCAACTTGGTAGGTTTAGGTGGGTCATGTAGGATAAAGTCGGATAATGTAGTTACCGCCCTCCAACCTGCCACCTCCTCGCCCCCCTTTCGGTTCTTCTACACGCCCACGAGCTCGGGCGAGGAGTTCTTCTGGACGTTCTTGGGCATCACCGGCACAACGCTCTCGAGCTTCACCAAGGCATTGGAGAACTCGTCGAGTAGCGGCTCGAGCTCAGCGAAGGTCTTGGCTTGCGGCTCAGCCGGCGGGTCGACAATGACCGGGCGGGGGCCCAAGATGCGCAGAGCAAGTGCGTAGAGCTGCCAGGCCTCGTTGATCGACTCCAGGGTGTCCTGCCGGAACAGCTCGTCGCCCCAGTCGAGCAGGTTCTCGATGTAGGTCCGCAGCGTCCGCTTCTGGTAGGCGCCGATGCGCATGCGGGCGATGAGGTGCGGGTTGTGTCGGTGATCGCCACGAAGCGCGTGATTCTCGCGGGAAGCGCGTGATGCCGTCGATGGACGGTGGGCCCCGCAAAGGGTCCGCGTGGGGAGGGCTTGCGCGGCGTGGAAGGCGGCGAGCTGGTCGCAGTGGCCGCGATGCGGCCGGTTGGCGCGGATGCCGATTGCGGGCGACGGATGCGGCGACATGCGGCACAGCAACTCGTCTCGCCGGCGGTGCACCGGGTGCCGCCAGTGGTTTCGTCCTGCCCTTGAGCGGCGTGCCTGCGGTGATCCACCCGGCGGCGGGTTCGTGATCCAAGGCACCGCGCCGGCATAGGGGTCGCGCGGTGGGATCGTGGTCCATCTGGGCGACGGCGCCGGGGCGGCGCTGCGGCGGACACGGCCGTGATGTTGGCCCGGGGGAGGGCCTGCGGGCGAAGACGGGGCGCCGAGAAAGGCGAAGGCCCGGAGTAAGGAGCTCCGGGCCTTCGGCGGCCGCAAGGGCCAGACACCAGGTGGTGGTCGGGCTTATCGCCGATGCCCGCGCGGTTGTCCAGAAAGCGGCCTGCCTCGGCGCGCAGTGGCGGCGTCGCGGGAGACGTGGTGGTGGTTCGAGTGCGCGCAGTGCGGGCGCCGGGTGGAGGCGTGCCCGCCCTGCGCGCGCCGGCGGCGCTTGTGCCCGGCGTGCGCCGAGGCGCGGAGGCAAGAGCAGACCCGCGGCGCGTCGGCCTTGGCGCAGCGCAAGTACCAGGGCAGGCGCAAGCACGCTGCGCGTCAGCAGCGCTACCGGCAGCGTCGCGCCGGGCAGGGCAAGTTCTCTGCGCAGAAAGTGACGCTACAGTCTTGGACGCAGCCTTCGGCGGGGCCGATGCAGGAGCCGTCGACGTCGATGCACGAGCGCGGCGGCGACGGGGCCCGGGAGGCCCCCCTGGATGGTTCGAGCCCAGTGGATGCAATGTTCGCCCCTCCGACGACGCCGGCCGGCGACGTACCGCCTCAAGCTCCGGTGCCTGAGCGCGCGGGCGAGCAGGCCCGCTGCCCCGCCGGGCAGTCGGCGGCCGAGAGCAGGTGCCCGTTCTGCGGGCGCCCCGTGCCCCGAGCCGTCTTGTTCGTGCCGCGGCCCGAGCGCTGGGCCGCGCGTTCCGGAGCCTCTTGGCTGCGGCGCCGTGCTCCTCGCCCACCCAGAGGGCCGCCGAGGCGATGAGCGAAGTGCTCGATGCTCGCGAGGCGAGCCATGATGGATGTGACGTCGGCGGGCGGAGCGGGCGAGCAACTGGTCGCGCTCGATCGACTCGGCGAGCGGCTGGGCGCGCTGCGTCTGCGCGAGGTCGGGGCGCTCGAGGCGATGCGCCGGTCGCTCGGGCGCCGTGGCCAGCTCGCTCCGCGCACCGTCTTCTCCGAGGGCGATGGGCTCGTGAGCATCGACGGCTTCAGGCGCCAGCACGCGCCACCCTGGTTTCCCAAACCCCGACCACACGAGGCACTGCCATGACGACACGCTTCGAGAGCACCGACCTGTGCAACGAGCTGCCCGCACCGGGCTACTACCCGGGCACCATCAGCAGCGCCCGGTGGCGCCGCAGCGAGAGTGGCCACCGCATGCTCCAGCTTCTCTACGCGCTGCGCACCGTGGCGCCCGCGTACGGCTGCGTGGCCGAGTACTTCGTGCTCGAGGGCGCCACCGAGCGCGGTGCGGCGATGGCCCGTCGCCGGCTCGCTGAGGTCTACCGCGCCTGCGGCCTGGACCCGCAGCCGGGCGACACCATCTCGCCGGCCGGGCTCGTAGGAGGCCGCGTGCTCGTGCGGATCGAGCACGACGAGTACAACGGCCGGCCGCGGCTGCGCGTGGCCGGTCACCGGCGGCCCGAGCCCGAGGACGCTGTCGCGTGCTGAGCGCGGCCCAGAGCGCTGCCCCCGAGCATCGATCGGCTGGACGCGAAGCGGCCGGCCGGCCGCCCATCGCCCAGGAACGTCTCGATCGCCTCGCCGACGGGAGGCTGAGGTTCACCATGAAAAAGCCCTGGCGCGACGGCACCAGCGCGCTGGTGTTCGAGCCGCTCGACCTCATCGGCCGGCTCTGTGCCACGGTGCCGCCACCGTGGTTTCACCTGACCAGGTTCCATGGCGTGCTGGCCTCCGCTGCCGCGCTGCGCGCCCAGGTAGTGCCGTCGCCGCCGCCCGGCTCCGAGCTCGGGCCGAGCTCTCAAGACGAGCAGCTCGAGCTGTTCGGACCGACGGTCCTCGCAAGGCCGACGCGCAAGCCTTGGGCGTGGCTGCTCCGGCACGTGTTCGCCGAAGACGTCACGGTTTGC
>JACQWT010000167.1 GCA_016209145.1 Deltaproteobacteria bacterium
GCGACCGCATCGTCGACGCTGTAGTGGTGCACGGGAAGCCCGGACACGAAGACGACGCGCTGCTCGCCCTCGGCGCGCACCATGCAGCGTGCGTTGACGGTGACGACGCCTGACGAGACGGGCACAGGCAGGGGCAGCTCTTGCTGGGTGGCCACCCCTCGGTCGTATCGCTTCCCCGTCGAGCACGGCCGAAGCGGACACGATTGGGTACGCACCTGGGAGCCGGCTACTCGCCGGAAACAAGCAGCGATCCACCGATCCGCAGAAAAAACCGGACAGGTATTGGTACGCACCCTCGCCGGGCACGATCCAACAAAATCGGGCGGTTACGCCCCCCAGGTCAGGAGGTCTGGAGTCAGAACACGTACTCAAGCGCCGAGTGCCGACGCTGCCCGTTGTAGAAGACCTCGATGTAGTCGAAGAGCTCCTCCTTTCTTTGCTGAGCCGTAGCTCTCGAACCTCTCGCCGAGCTCGAACTTCAACGTGGAGAACCAGCTCTCCATCGCCGCGTTGTCGATGCAGTTGCCACGGCGGCTCATGCTGCAGGTGATGCCGTTCGCCGTCAGGACCTTCTGGTAGTCCTCGCTCGCGTACGTGCTGCCCTGGTCGGAGTGGTGTAGCAGCCCGGTGTCGGGACAGCGACGGCGCAGGGCCATGTCGAGCGCCTTGGTCACCATGTGCCGGTCGTTGACCGCGCTCAGCGCCCAGCCCACGACCTGCCGCGAGAACAGGTCGAGGATGGCGGCCAGATACAGCTTGGCGCGGCTCTCACCGATGAGCAACTCGGTCGTGTCGCCGACCCAGCGCTGGTTCGGGCCGGCGGCCTCGAACTGCCGGCCCAGCAGGTTGGGCGCGACGGGCAGCCCGTGGTCGCTGTCGGTCGTGTGCTTGTACCGACGCCGCGCCCGGCCCACCAGCTCTTGCTGCTGCATGAGCCGGATGACGCGCTTGCGGCTGACCGCGACTCCCTGGGCGGCGAGCTCGCGGTGCACGCGCGGGCTGCCGTAGGTCCGTCGGCCGCGCTCGAAAGCCTCGCGCACCAGCACGCCCAGCCGGCGGTCCTCCCTTGCCCGCGTCGACTCGGGGCGTTGCTGCCAGGCGTAGAAGCCCGACCTCGAGACCTTCAGAGCCCTGCACAGCACCCGGACCGGGAGGGAGGCCTTCTCCGCGGCGATGACGGTAAACCTCACCCGTTCTCTTTCGCGAAGAAGGCCGCGGCTTTTTTTAGTATTTCCCGCTCCATACGCAGCTCGCGCACCTCCCGGCGCAGCCGCCGCAGCTCCTCACGCTCCTCGGTCGTCAGGCCGGTCCGGCCATCGGTCCTGTCTGCCCGGGCCTGAACCACCCACGTGCGCAGGCAGGAGGGGGGTCAGGCCCAGGTCGCGGGCGACCTTGGCGATGGTCTGGTTCTCGTCCAGAACCAGCTTGACCGCGCCGACCTTGAACTCCTCCGTGAAGGTCCTGCGCGGTTGCCTCTGCTTGTCCATGCTCCTCACCGTATCCGCCTTTCGTTTCGAGTCCACGAAAACGGATCAAGCCCGGCAGCCCCGACCTCGATGACGGCCTCGGATGACTCGACATCATCGTGATCGCCTCGCTCGAGTGCCCACCGGAGCGTGAACGACAGCCGCCACCAGCGCCATTACACCGCCGCCGCGGATGGCGCCCCTCAGGAAGCCGCATTTCCCAGCGCTCACCTAGCGCAGAAACTTGGCCCCCCGGCGGCGGCCGTGGTGGTTTTGCTGGCGTATCCACTTCCGCAAGTGGATGCGGAGCCAGCTATGTCAGCGATTCGCGAGACTTGCAGCGTCTGCGGCGAGCCGTTCGTCGTCACCTTCCGCTACCAGATGGAGGAGCGCGCGGGCGGCTTCGCCTTCTTCTGCTCCCAGGCATGCCTCGATCGCAGCCACAGCGAGCACCCCGGCGCGGGCGCCGCGGCCGTCGCGTGCGACGCCTGCGCCAAGCACTTTGTCGTGAGCCTGGTCTCGCAGGTGCTCTACACGGGCGGCCGGCGGCGCTACGCCTGCTCGCCTGCCTGTCGCACGCAGCTCGTGCGCGAGGCCCGCGGCGTGCGCCTGGGCGAGATCGCCGCGCAGGAGGGGCAGGGCGCCGACGGCGGCCAGGACGGTGCGGCCTCGGCCCCTACCGGCGCCCGAGCGGCGCCTCCCGAGCCTGCCCCGCGCGCCCCGCGCCGCATCGCCGTTTTCAACCACAAGGGCGGCACCGGCAAGACTACGACCGCGGTCAACCTTGCCGCGGGGCTAGCCGCGGCAGGCCACCGCGTGCTCCTGCTCGACACCGACTCGCAAGGCAACGTGGGCGTTTCGCTCGGGGCTAGCGCCGAGCGCTCGCTCTACCACGTGCTGGTCATGGGGCTGCGCGTGGCCGACGCCGTCCAGAAGGTGCGACCCGGGCTGGACGTCCTGCCCTCCAACGAGACCTTGGCCGCGGCCGAGCTGTACCTGGCCGGCCGCCAGCAGCGCGATCGGGTGCTGGCGCAGCGCCTGTCCGACGCCGTGGACCAGTACGACTACGTCGTCATCGACTGCTCGCCCAGCCTCTCGCTCATGAACCAGAACGCCCTGGTGCTGGCCGACAGCGTGCTCGTGCCGGTGGCTTGCGACTACCTCTCGCTCGTGGGCGTGCGGCAGGTCCTCCGCACGGTGCGCAACGTCAACACCCTGCTCGGGCATCCCATCCAGATCTGGGGTGTCCTGCCGACCTTCTATGACGCCCGGGCCAACATCTGCGCGGAGGCGCTGCAGACGCTGCGCCAGCACTTCGGCCCCCGCTGCCTGCGCCCCATCCGCGCCACGACCAAGTTGAAGGAGGCGCCCGCCGCCGCCCGGCCCATCTTCGAGCACGCCCCGGGCAGCCACGCCGATGAGGACTACCGCGCGCTCGTCGAGCGCGTGCTCGGGGACGGCCAGGCCGAGCGCCCGGCCACCACTGCCGTCGCGCTCGTCGCGCCACCACCGGCGCCGGCCACGGCCATGGCCACGGCCATGGCCATGGCCACGGCCTGAGACCAGATCGCCCGCACTACGGAGGCACCATGAACCGCGGAAACGAGCTCGGAAACGCCGCCCAGACCCTCTTCGACGCCGACGACGTGCAGGGTGTGCTGAGCGACTCCTTCTACGCCGGGGCACCCCTGCCGCTCCGGCGCCCCAAGACCCTTGGCCCGGTAGTCCGTCCGAGCCACTACAAGGTCATCTGCATCTCGCTGTACACCGAGGACCTGGGCCGGCTCGACGGCATGGTGGGCGAGCTCAAGCGCCGCGGCTACACCAAGGCCAACCGCAGCGCCCTCATCCGCCACGCGCTCGCGCAGGTCGATCTCGACGCCGTGCCGCGGGGGCTCTGATCGGCCCGCGCTCAAAGACAGGCGAACGGCACGGACACGATGTCCTGCTCCAAGAGCTGCGGCCGTTCAGCGTTGTCGATGACGATGCCCATGCGGCAGCGCTGTTCGCGCACGAAGTCGCGCAGCGCCCGCCGCGCGCCGGCGCCGGTGCCCCCCGAGTGCTTGATCTCGAAGGCCACCAGGCCGAAATCGCCCTCGAGCACGAGATCCACCTCGGCGCCGCCGGAGCTGCGGTAGTACCAGCAATCGTGGCCGATGCCGAGGCTGCCCAGAGCCCGCACGAGCTCCTCGACGACCATCCCCTCCCATGACCGCCCCATCTGCGGGTGAGCGAGGAGCGCATCAAGGTCAGGGATGCGCAGGAGCCGGTGGAGCAGCCCGCTGTCGCGGAGGTAGCCCCGGGGGTGCTTCACGATGCGCCGCAGCGGGTTCCTGACAAACGCGGGGAGCTGTCGCCACAGAAACGTGCCGTGGGCGATCGTGAAGTAGTCACGGGCCGTGGGCTGCGACACGCCCAGCATGCGCCCAACCTCGGCGTAGTTGACGACCGAGCCGGAGAGGCCAGCCAGCAGGCCGAGGAAGGCGCGGAAGCGGTGCTGGTCCAATCCGGGGAAGAGCCTTCCTACGTCGCGCAGCAGGTACGTCGCAACGTAGCTTTCCATCCAGGCCGCGCGGAACTTCGGCTCGCGGCGCAGCCAGGGCTCGGGGTAGCCACCGCGAAGCCAGAAGTCATGGACCTCTCCGATCGTGCCGCGCGGCCGGAGGAGGCCAGCCAGGTCGTGAGCCCTTGTCGAGCGCTCCACCAGCAGGGCCACGAGGCCCGGCTCCCGACCGCGGGGCTGCACCTCGGCCCAGGCGAGCGGTGCCATCTCGATCAGGCCGATGCGGCCGGCGAGGCTCTCGGAAAGCGATCGGACCAGGCCCGGCGAGCTCGATCCGGTCACGACGAACCTCCCGGTCACGTCCCGCCGGGCGTCGATGGCGACCCGCAGCGCAGGGAAGAGACTGGGGAGAACCTGTGCCTCGTCGATGGCCACCTTGTCGGGATGGAGCCGGAGGAACAGGTCCGGATCCCGCGACACCAGATCGACGTCGCGTGCGCGTTCGAGGTCGAAGCGGCGGAATCCCTCCGGCAACGCGTCGAGCAAGGTCGTCTTGCCGCACTGCCGCACGCCGACGATGCCGACGCACGGGAACATGCCCAGGTAGGCACGTAGCAGCGACTCGTAGGCTCGTCTCATAGTATGCAATATAGAACCCCATCTTTGTTTCTGCAAGGTCTAGCGGTGGCGCTTCCAGCCCGGCCAGGCCCGGCTCGGAGTCACGGCGCGCGGTCCCCGATCACCTCGCGGTAGGTCTTCATGTACTGGTCCGCGATCGTCTTCATGGTGAAGTTCTCCGCCACGCGGTCGCGGCCTTCTCGAACCAGCCTGGCTCTCTCCTCGGCGGGCAACCGCAGCATTTCGTCCCAGGCCGCCGCCAGGGCGGCGGGGTCCAGCACGACGACGGCAACACGGTCGACACCGACGGTTGCCTGCCGACCTGCAAGCTGGCCCGCTGCGGAGACGGTTTTGCTCAGACGAACGTCGAGGAGTGCGACGACGGCAACCTGACCGAGACCGACGGCTGCCTGAGCACCTGCGTCCAGGCCCGCTGTGGGGACGGGATCGGCCAGGACAAGCCTGAGGACAAGGCCGAGGAGTGCGACGACGGCAACAAGGACCAGGAGGACGCCTGCACCAACGACTGCAAGGTGGCCACCTGCGGCGACGGGATCGTGCACGTCGGCGTCGAGGCTTGCGACGACGGCAAGAAGAACGGCGACGAGGCTCCCTGCAAGCCCAACTGCGCGCGGCAGGGCTGCGGCGACGGCCTCAAGCAGCCGGGCGAGGAGTGCGACGACGGCAACGGCAACAACAACGACGCCTGCCTCAACACGTGCCTCACCGCCACCTGCGGTGACGGCTTCAAGGGCCCGGACGAGGAGTGCGACGACGGGAACGCGAGCAACAACGACGCCTGCCTGAACACCTGCAAGCTCGCGACCTGCGGCGACGGCTACCTGCGCACCGGCGTTGAAGCCTGCGACGACGGCAACAAGAAGAACGACGACGGGTGCACCGACGAGTGCAAGCTCGCCACCTGCGGCGACGGCTTCGTGCAGCCCGGCGAACAGTGCGACGACGGCAACGTCAGCGACAGCGACGAGTGCCTGACCACCTGCGTCAAGGCCACCTGCGGCGACGGCTTCGTGCAGCTCACCCAGGGCGGTCAGGGCGGCTCCGGCGGCGGCGGCGGCGCGGCCGGGGC
>JACQWT010000020.1 GCA_016209145.1 Deltaproteobacteria bacterium
CCTCCGAGGGCGTTGCGCAACTCGGACCCTCGCCGTGAGGGTCGGCGTTACGCGACATGGTGGCCTCCGAGGGCGTTGCGCAACTCGGACCCTCGCCGTGAGGGTCGGCGTTACGCGACATGGCGGAGTCGGAAGGCGCTACGCAACTCGGACCCGCCCGCGAAGCACCGCGCCGGGCGCCAGCCTTGCCGCGTGGTCCTTCGAAGCGGATGACTCCGGCCTTCGGCCTCCGTCGTTGTTCTCGGGCTGCCGTCCGGTCAAGCTGCGACGGCACTCTTGGCGCCAAGGGCCATCAGGCTTGTCTGCGCCTGTCCGCGTCGTCGATCGCGGTCAACCGCACGGAATCATTCGGCCCGGTTTCCGACGAAGAGCGCATTTTTCCATCGGGGTGCGCCGAGGGCGCATGGCTACGTCCACCGGAGCGGCGTGGCGTCCGGGCAGACCCGTGCCGGCCCTGTTTCCACGCCGCAAGACGGTTGCGCGGTGGCGCTGCCCGAGGTAGCATTGACTCCGTGGCGCCAAAGCTCCGCGAGCTCGAGCTCCGGCTGCGCCAGGCCGGTTTCGTGCGCCAGGCATCCAAGAGCTCGCACCGCAAGTGGATCCACCCGAGCGGCAGGTTCGTGGTCATGAGTGGCCACGGGGGCGACGATGCAAAGCGATACCAGCAGGAGCAGGTCGACCAGGCGATCGCGGTCGCCCAGAGGCGGCCCCAGCCCTGACGACTACCAGGTCGTCCTGCACTGGTCGGCCGAGGACGGGTGCTACGTGGCGACGCTGCCGGCATGGCAGAACGCGCGTACCCACGGAGCGACGCTCGAAGAGGCGGCGAGGAGCGCTCGCGATGTCCTCGATCTGCTCATCCGGAGCGCCCGGCGCCATGGCGAGCCGATCCCGGCCCCCGAACGGCGCTACTCGGGCAGCCTGCGGGTGCGGCTGCCGGCTTCGCTGCACGGACGTCTGGCACGGGAGGCCGAGCGCGAAGGCGTGAGCCTCAACCAATGGATCGCGGCCAGGCTGGCGCAATGAGCGAGGCTGGGGCCGGGTGCGCCTAGGAAACGCGGTCGGAGCGCAGCGACGGGCGGCACCATGGCGACGCGCACCCCGAGCCCCTTCCTGCTTGTCGTGTTGCCCGGCCCCACCGAGCTGGCCGAGGTGATCGGGGCCGCTCTGTGCGGGCGCGTGCTGCGCCTGCCGATCCAGCCCAACGTCTCGCGCTCGCTCGAGCACCGGGTGCTGGTCGACCGCATCGAGATTCGAGCGGCGGATCTCGACCAGCCCCTTACCCTGGCCTGCGAGCTGTTGGGAGCGCCGAGCTCGGGGGAGTTCCGCGTGCGCCTGAGCCCGCTCGACGACTTCCAGCGCGGCCGGCTGCTCACCGTTCTGGCGGCCCTGCCGCCCGAGTCGGCCCGGGGAGAGCTGGAGATCCAGGCGACGCCGGTGGCCAACCGGCCCCGCCGGCCGTCGATCCCGGTGCCGGCCGAGGTGGGGCTGGAGAACCCCCTGGCGGACGAGTTCCGCGGCGCGGCCGACGTCCTCGAGGACTACCTCGACGAGAAGCTGCTGGAGGGCGTGGCCCGCGGGCTGTACGCGGGCGAGGTGCCGTCAGAGTTCCGCCTGGACGGCGCCGGTGCCCAGCCTGACGCGGTGCAGAGCTCGCGCACGTGGAGGCCATCCCTGCGACCGAGCGCGAGCCAGGCCTCGGCCCGTGGCCCGCAAGCGGGCCGAGACGCGCTCGCGGTGGCGCCGGCCCAGGGCCGGGCCCGGCCAGCGGCCGGCGGCACCTGCCCGAGCCCGGCCCGCAGGCGGCGCCGCCGGTCAGCGGGCCGCTCGGCGGCATCGATCTGGACATCCCTCCGGTGAGAGGCCCGGAGCCACCGCCGGAGGCCAGTGTGCCGCCGGCACGGCAGGAGGACGACGCCGGCGACCTTGCCGTGGCCGTTGACGAGCTGGCGGCGCAGCTCCTTGCGGGGAAAGATGGCGAGCCGCGTGGCGGATAGGCCGCACGGTCACCGGACGGTTGGACCGGGCCACGGCCGTGCCCACACTCCCGCCGTGGCCAGGAGCGAAGCGGCTGTCCTCTACTACGACTTGCAGCGGTTCTGCCTGCACGACGGCCCCGGCATCCGCAGCGTGGTCTTCTTCAAGGGCTGCCCGCTGCGCTGCCGCTGGTGCCAGAACCCGGAGTCGCTGCGGCCGGAGCCCGAGACGGCATTCTACGCCGAGCGCTGCGGGGGGTGCTCGCCCATGCCCTGCGCCGCGGCGTGCGAAAGCGGCGCGATCCGCCCCGGAGAGCGGCGCATCGAACGCTCCCTGTGCCGGGCCTGCGGCCGCTGCGCCGACGCCTGCCCCCACGAAGCGCTGCGCCTCGTGGGCAGGAGCGAGCCTGCCGGCGAGCTCGGCCGGCGCCTCGACGCCGACCGCGCCTACTTCGAGGCGACGGGCGGCGGAGTCACGCTTTCGGGCGGCGAGCCGCTCTTGCAGGCGGCGGCCAGCGCCGACCTGCTGCGTCGCTGCCGGGAGGCGGGGATCGGCACTACCGTGGAGACGTGTGGCGCGGTCCCCTGGCGCTCGCTCGCTCGGGTGCTGCCGCTCGTCGATCTGTTCCTGTACGACCTGAAGGCGGGCACGGAGCCGCTGGCCCGCGAGCTTGCCGGCACACCGGCGGCGCGCGCCTTCGCCAACGCCCGGCGCCTGGTCGAGGCCGGGGCCCGAGTCGAGCTCCGCATGCCCGTGGTGCCCGGCCTGAACGACGGCGAGCAGAGCCTGCAGGGAATGGTCGAGTTCCTGCGCGAGATCGGCCGGCCGGCCATCACCCTGCTGCGCTACCACTCGGGAGGCGAAGGCAAGCTCGCCCGCATCGACAGCGAGCAGCCGCGGCTCGCCATTGCGCGGGATAGCGCCGAGCGCGCCCTCGCGGCGGCGGCCGGGCGGCTGCGCGAGCTCGGCGTGCAGGTCTCGGTGGACACGGCAGGAGACGAGCCGCCGCGCGCCCCGAGCGCCGGCGAATTCTCCCCGCGCGTCTGGCGCCTCAGGCAAGCCGTGCAGCAGAGCCCGCCGGCGATCTGCCCGGAGCGCGCCTTGCTCGTGACCGAATACTTCAGGCGGCACGCGCGATCTTCCGAGCCGATGGTGCTCCAAAAGGCCGAGGCGCTGCGACACGTCCTGCGCCGCCGCCGGGCACAGATCTACGACGACGAGCTGCTCGTGGGCTCTTTCAGCTCCAAGCGCGTGGGCGGCTCGATCTTCCCCGAGCTGCACGGCGTGGCCGTGATGGAGGACTTGTTGGCCTTCCGGCGCCGTGAGGTCAACCCGCTCGCGATCGAGCCGGCCGAGATCCTCGCCCTGGCCACGCGCGTGCTGCCCTACTGGTCCACGCGCTTCCTCGCGCTGCGGGCCTTTCCCCTGCCCCGGGCGCTGCGCTTCGTGGGCGACCAGCTTGGTGCGAAGCGCTACCTCATCAACGAGACGGGGGGGATCTCGCACTTCGTGCCCGACTACCGCCGCCTGCTCGCGCTCGGCACCTCGGGCATCGCCGCGCAGGCCCAGTCGGCCGAGGCAAGCACCGGCGACGACGAGAAGCGCACGTTCTATCGCGCCGTGACCATCGCCTGCGAGGGGATCGAGGAGCTGGCTGCGCCCTACGCACGGCTGGCGCGAGAACAGGCGCTCGGCGCCAGCGCCGAGCGGCGGAGCGAGCTGGTGAGAATCGCCGAGATCTGCGAGCGCGTGCCACGGCTCCCGGCGCGCGGGCTGCACGAGGCGCTCCAGTCGCTGCTCTTCGCTCAGATCGCGCTCAACCTGGAGAGCCTGGACAACGCCGTCTGTCCCGGCCGCCTCGACCAGCTCCTCTACCCGTACTTCCGCACCGACGTCGCGGCGGGGCGGCTCTCGACCGAGGAGGCACGGGAGCTAGTCGGCTGCTTCACGGTCAAGATGAGCGAGATCGTGCCCGTGTTCTCGCGGCGCATTACGCGCTTCCACGGCGGCATGTTCAACGGGCAAGTCGTGGTCGTGGGTGGCACGGACGAGCACGGCGCCGACGCCACGAACGAGCTTACCTGGATCTTCCTCGATGCCATGGACCGGCTGCGCATGCGGCAGCCCAACTACCACGCGCGCGTCCACCGCCACAGCCCGCCCGAGTACCTGGGCCGCCTCGCGGCCATGCTCCAGGACGGCTCGGCCGCGCCCTCGCTCATGAACGACGAGGTGGTCGTGCCCATGCTCGTGGCGCGGGGCACGGCGCTCGAGCACGCCCGGGACTACTCCCCGGTCGGGTGCGTGGAGCCGGCGGCCTGCGGCGCAACCTTCGGCTCTACCGACGCGGCGCTGGTCAACCTCCCGCTGTGCCTGGAGCGAGCCCTGGGCACCGCGCCGGGCGGCGCCCGCGGGCGGCGAGCCGAGGAGCACGGCTCGATCGAGGAGCTGGTGGAGGCATTCGCGCGCCAGGTCGAGCACCTCGTGGCCGAGCTGGTCGAGGACCTGCACGCGGTCGAGCGCGCCAACGCGCGGCTTCACCCGACGCCCCTTACCTCCGCGCTCCTCCGGGGCTGCCTGGAAAGCGGCCGCGACGCGAGCGCCGGCGGCGCGGCCTACAACGGCAGCGGCGTGCAGGCCGTCGGCGTCGCCGACGTGGCCGACAGCCTCGCGGCCGCGGGTGATGTGGTCTACCGCCGCCGGATCTGCGACCTTGCCGCGCTGCGCGAGGCGCTGCGCCGTGACTTCGCCGGCGCCGAGGCGCTGCGCGGCCACCTCCTGCGGGCGCCGAAGTACGGCAACGGCGACGCCGGGGCCGATGCCGTGGCCGCTCGGGTGATGCAGATCTTCGCCGCGGCGTTGGGCCGGCACCGCAACACGCGCGGCGGCGAGTACTGGGCCGGCTTCTACTCGGTCACGGCGCACCGCGCCTTCGGCGAGACCGTAGGCGCTCTTCCCTCCGGCCGGCTGGCCGGCCGTCCCCTGGCGAGCGGCCTGTCGCCGGCGAGCGGCGTCGAGCGCTTCGGGCCTACCGCGGCGCTCGGCTCGACGGCCCGGATCGGGGCGGGGCGCTTTGCGCGCAACGGGGTCAACGTCAACCTCAAGCTCGACGCGGCCACCCTCGCGGGCGAGCGGGGCGGGCGGGCGCTAGACGGCCTCGTGCGCGGCTACTTTGCCCAGGGGGGCATGCAGCTCCAGGTCAACGTGCTCGATCCCGCCCTTCTCGTCGAGGCGCGCGACCACCCCGGCCGGCACCCCTGGCTCTTGGTGCGCGTGAGCGGCTACAGCGCCTACTTCGACGATCTCTCGCCGGCGATGAAGCAGGAGATCATCGAACGGACGCTGCATTGCGGCTGAATCCAGACCTCCTGACCTACCCCTCGGCTGAAATGTCCGGTTTCAGGTCGAGGGCGGCGGGGTAGCGGGCTTCGGGCGGGGCCCGGGGAAGGCGGGGCCGGTCTGGGGCGGCGGGTGGATGGCGAAGCGCAGGCGGAGGCGGGAGCCCGGGAAGATCGTGACGGACTCGTTGAGCGTGTCGCAGAGGGCCTGCACGGCGATGGTGCGATGCGGGGAACTGAGGGGATGGAGGGTGACGCGCAGATCGGCATCGGTGACGTCGATGTCGGCGGCGGCGCGAAAGAGCTCGTGCAGGAGGGTGCGTCCCTCCTCGTCGCTGCGGGCGTAGTGCTGGCGTAGGCTCGTCACGAGGTCGCTCTCGGCCTGGAAGGCGACCATCTTGATGAGGTTGGTCAGG
>JACQWT010000451.1 GCA_016209145.1 Deltaproteobacteria bacterium
ACGCTGGTGTCGCCGCCGGCGCCGTCCTTCGTGCCGCTCGCCGCGCATGCGCCCAGCAGCGCTGCAAAGGCCGCCACCACCGCCGCCCTGCCACCGGTCCCGAGAACCCTCTCCCTCGCGCTAGTCATGCCGAGATTGTATGCCACGCGCGGTCGTAGCATGCGGTTTTTCTCAGAGACTTGCCGGTCGAGGCGAACGGGGTTTGGGCCCCGTTCGCGGGGTCTGGGGCGAAGCCCCAGCGTGGAATTCTCGCCGCGGACGGCTCGCCTGCGGCCACAGCGCGGAACGGCCGCGGGGTGTTGCCATTTCCTCACATGAGTTGCCCCGATCGCGCGGGAGTATCGGTTTCACCGCTGGGCCGCACTCTTCACCCGCTCGCGGTATGGCGGATCGCGAGGGCGCGCGACAGCCCCGCTGGAGCACCGACCGGTTTGGATCATGAACAAGATCAACAGGAAGACGGGAAGGCGGGAAGAACTACGGACGCAAAACCCGAAATCCTTCCCGTCTTCCCGCCTTCCTGTTTGGTCTTCCCCGGGGAAACAGGGCACGCCCAACCGTTTGTCGCTCTAGGCCCCACGCCATCAAGATCTGGACTCGCCCGCAGGGTGGTCTATACGGGAGGCCCCGCCTGCGCTTGCGCCCCGCCCGCGTCCCAGGACGGCTACCTTGAACCCCGACACGGCTCCTTCCGGCCAAGACCGTCCCTCGAGCCGCGGCCTCACGGCGTCGCCCGACTCGCGGCGCTCCGCGGCCTGGCTAGTGCGGCTGGCCAGCTTGCAGATCGAGCGGCCGGGCCTGGTGCTCGCCGTGGCTGCCGTGCTCGTCATCGCCTCGCTCGGGCTGGCCTTGCGGCTCCGGGTGCGCCCCGGCCTGGAGCACCTCTTGCCGGGCTCGCGGCCGAGCGTCGTCGAGCTCGATCGCGTCCGGGAGCGGACCACGGGCGTGTCCACCATCATGGTGGTGCTGGAGGGCGCCGACACCAAGGCCCTGCGGCGCGCCGCGGATACCGTGACCGATGCGGTGCGCCGGCTCGGGCACCCCTGGGTAGGCAGCGCCGAGAGCGGCGTGCACGACGCCTACCGCTTCCTGCGCCCGCGCGCGGGCCTGTTCGGCTCGCTGGAGCAGCTCCGCAGGCTCCACGACGACGTGCAGGAGCGCTACGATTACGAGGTCGCCAAGCAGACCGGCACGCTGCTCGACGACGAGCAGTACGCGCCCCCGCAGTTCGACGCCGACGGCCTGCGCAAGCGCTTCGGCGTGAAGGAGGCCGACACCGAGCGCTACCCCGACGGCTACTACCAGTCGCGCGACGGCAAGGTCGTCGTCGTGGCCATCCGCTCCGCGGTCATGGGTACCGACTACGAGCGCGGCACCGAGGCCATCGGGCGGGTGCGCGCCGCCATCGACGCGCTCGAGCTCCAGAAGCTGCATCCGTCCCTTCGCTACGGCCTGTGCGGGGATCTCGTCAGCTCGATCGCGACCTACAGCGGCGTCAACGACGATCTGCGGCACGTGGGCATCGTCGGCGCCGCGCTCATCACCGGAATCGTCTTCCTCTACTACCTGCGCATGCGCACGCTCGTGTCGATGCTGCTCACTATCGGCATCGGCCTGGCGGCGACTTTCGGCGCGACCGAGCTCCTGGTGGGCGAGCTCAACATGGCGACGGGCTTCCTGTTCACCATCATCGCGGGAAACGGCATCAACTCCGGCATCATCTACATGGCGCGCTACCTCGAGGCGCGCCGTCGCGGCGCCGAGGCCTCCGCCGCGATCCACGAGGCCCACCAGGAAACCTGGCTCCCCACCTTGACGGCCGCCGCCGCGGCTTCCGCCGCCTACGGCTCGCTCGTGGTGACCGAGTTCCGGGGCTTCCGCGACTTCGGCTTCATCGGCGGCGTGGGCATGGTGTTGTGCTGGGCGTGCACCTACGCCTTCCTGCCGCCTATCCTGACACTGGCCGAGCGCTGGCTGCCGCTGGAGCGCAAGCACAGGGGCCTGTTCGGCAAGTTCCGCGAGGCCACGCGCGAGGGCATTCGCCTCGGCACGCCCTTCGCCGCGCTCGCGGCGCGTGCTCCCCGGCTCGTCGCCCTGCTCGGGCTCGCGTGCGCGCTCGTCGCCGGCGCGGCCACCGTGCGCTACGCGCGTCAGGATCCGATGGAGTACGACTTGACGCGCCTGCGCTCCGACATGAGCGCCCGGGCCGAGGAGATCCGGCTGACGAAGCTCTCCCAGGACATCACCGGCTACGTGGGGCTGGACGGCATGGCCATCCTCGTGGATCGGCCCGAGCAGGTGCCGCTTCTGACCAAGGCCCTGAAGGCCCGGCGCAGCGCCGCGCCGCCGGACGCCAGGCCCTTCCGGTCGCTGCACACCCTGCAGGACTTCGTCCCGGCCAAGCAAGAGGAGAAGATCCCGCTCTTGCTCGACTTGAAGAGGCTGCTGGTGCGGGCCCATGCGCGCGGCTACGTGCCGGACAAGGACTTCGCGCGGCTCGAGCCCTACCTCCCACCCGACGACGTGCGGCCCTTTGGCCTTCTCGGAGCGCGACGGCACGTGCGGGCGCATCGTGTATATCAGCCCCACCGAGGTCGAGCTCGTCGACGACGCACACTACCTGTTTCGCTGGGCCGACTCCTACCGGCGCACCGAGCTCGCCGACGGCAGCGTGGTGCTCGGCTCCGGCCGGGCGGTGATCTATGCCGACATCTGGGCCGCGGTGATCAGCGACATACCCAAGGTGGTCCTGGTCTCGCTGCTGGCCACCTTGCTCGTCGTGACCGTGGCCTTCCGCAAGCGCCGCGCGCTCGTGCTGGTGATGGGCACGCTCCTGGTCGGTGCCGCCTGGATGACCGGCCTGCTCGCCGTCGTCGGGGCCAGGCTCAACTTCCTCAACTTCATCGCCCTGCCGATCACCTTCGGCATCGGGGTCGACTACGCGGTCAACGTCATGCAGCGCTACCGCCGCGAGGGCCGAGGCAGCGCGCTCAAGGCCATCCGCGAGACTGGGGGCGCAGTCGTGCTCTGCAGCCTGACCACGGTGCTTGGCTACCTCGCCCTCGTGAGCTCGGTCAACTTCGCCGTCCGCTCCCTCGGGGTCGCGGCCGTGCTGGGCGAGATCGCCTGCCTGGGCGCTGCCGTGCTCGTGCTCCCGGCAACCCTGGTGTGGCTGGATCGCCGGGCGGGCAAGGCGTAGGACGCCTATCCCTTCACCGCCCGCACCCTCTCGACCAGCTCCGGCACGGCCTTGAACAAATCGGCCACCAGGCCGTAGTCGGCCACCTGGAAGATGGGCGCCTCGGGATCCTTGTTGATGGCGACAATCACCTTGGAGCCCTTCATGCCCGCCACGTGCTGGATGGCCCCGGAGATGCCGACCGCGAAGTAGAGCTCGGGCGCCACGATCTTGCCCGTCTGGCCGACTTGCAGCTCGGGACCGGCGTTGCCGGCGTCGCAGGCGGCGCGCGTGGCGCCGATCGCCGCGCCGAGCAGATCCGCCAGCGGACCGAGCAGGTCGGAGAACTTGTCCTTCACGCCGCGGCCCCCGGAGACCACGACCTTGGCCTCGGCCAGCTCGGGCCGGGCGCTCTTGACCTGGGCGAAGCGGTCCCAGGCAATGCGGCCGGCAGCGGCGCCGGGAGCAACCACGGCCACCTTCTCGATGGGAGAAGCGCCCCCGGCCGGCGCGGCGGCCTCGAAGGCGCTCTGGCGCACGCTGACGACGTGCACGGCGCTCACGAGCTCGCAGACGCCGTAGGCGTTGCCGGCGAACATCGGCCGCTCGTAGAGAAGCTTGCCACCCTCGAAGACGACACGCGTGATGTCCGCGGCGTAGCCGGCCCCGAGCCGCCCGGCCACGCGCGGCAAGAGATCCTTGCCGAAGGCGGTAGCCGTGCCGAACACGGCGGCGAAGTCCTTGGCTAGCGCGGCCACGGTGGGCGCGTACTTCTCGGCCAGGTACTGGTCCAGCGACGGATCGTCGGCCACCAGCACCTTCGCGGCGCCGTAGCCCGCGAGCTCCTTTGCGGCCTCGTCCAGCCCCGAGCCCAGCGCCAGGACACAGTAGCCCGAGCCCAGCGCAGCCGCGGCCTGACGAGCGCAGGCGATGGCGGCACAGGTAGCCTTGCGGACCTTGCCCTCGAAAACCTCTGCAACAACCAGAACGTCTGCCATGGCTCTCTCCCCTGCGCTCAGAGTACCTTCGCCTCGTTCTTGAGCTTGCCGACGAGTTGCTCCACGTCGGGCACGATCACGCCGGCCTTGCGCGCCGGCGGCGCCACGAAGCGCAGGTACTTGACCACCAGCGCCGGCGCGCCCACGAGCTCGGACAAGGGCTTGACCGCGAGCGGCTTCCTCTTCGCCTGCATGATCGCGGGCAGCGCGGCGAAGCGCACGCCATCGTTGTACTTCATCCCCCTGTCCGTCGCGAGCGAGTAGGTGCTCGTCGGCGCGACGACCCGAAGGTCGACCGTCACCAGGGCCGGGAACTGGAGGCGCACGTACAGCACGCCGCCGTCCACCTCGCGACCGGCGCGCAGCCCGCCCTTGTCCTCCTCGAGCGTGCCGCAGAAGGTGGCCATCGGCCAGTCGAGAAGCTCGGCCAGGATCTGGCCCACCTGGTTGGTGTCGCCGTCGACCGCCTGCTTGCCCGTCATGATGAGATCGGGCTTCTCCTGCAGAGCGATGGCCTTGAGCGCCCGCGCGACCAGCAGGCCATCGAGTTGAGCGTCGTCGGCGTCCACGCGGATGGCGCGATCGGCCCCCGTGGCGAGCGCCGCCCGCAGCGTGATCTCGGTCTCCTTGGGCCCGAAGGTGACCACCACCACCTCGCCGGCGCGCACCTTCGGCTGCTTGCCGTTCTCGGTCAGGCGCAGCGCCGCCTCGAGCGCGTACTCGTCGAAGGGGTTGGGCTTCCATTCGAGCCCGGTTGTCTCGACGCGGTCGCCGGTTGGCGGGATCTTGACCTTGTTGGCGTTGTCGGGATCGGCAACGCGCTTGAGGGCCACGAGGATCTTCACGGCTTGCTACCTCCAGACGCGGGTTAGGGCCTGCCTAGGGCCGATGGCGCAGCGCGTCAACATGCCCACAAATCGCTCGCCCCGGGCGCGCAACCCGCCTAACCGTCACAGCATGGCTGTGACGAGCGATGTGCTGGTCGTGGGGACGGGCGTGGCCGGGCTGACCCTCGCCCTCGAGGTAGCCGACCAGGTCGAGGTCGTCGTGGTCACCAAGCGCACCAAGGACGAGTCCGCCACGCGCTACGCTCAGGGTGGCATCGCCGCCGCCGTGGGCAAGGGCGACAGCCCCGAGGCCCACATCCGCGACACGCTCGAGGCCGGGGCCGGGCTGTGCCACGAGCCCGTGGTGGAGCGCTGCGCCCGCGAGGGTCCGGCCCGCCTGCAGGAGCTCATCCGGCGCGGCGCCCGCTTCGACCAAGACAACGGCGACTTGACCCTCGGCCGCGAGGGCGGGCATTCGAACCGGCGCGTGGTCCACGCCGCCGACGCCACGGGCCAGGAGGTGGAGCGCGCGCTGCTGGAGGCCTGCGCCGGGCACCCGCACATCCGCATCCTGGAGCACCGCAGCGCCATCGACCTCATCATGCTCACGAGCTTCGGCGGGCCCGATCAGTGCGTCGGGGCCTACGTGCTCGACGAGGCCGCCTCGGGCGAGGAGAAGCACGTAGTCGAGACTTTCCTCGCGCGCGAGACGGTGCTCGCCACGGGCGGCGCCGGCAAGGTGTACCTCTACACGTCCAACCCGGACGTGGCCACGGGCGACGGCGTGGCCATGGCGTACCGGGCCGGTGCCGAGGTGAGCAACATGGAGTTCTACCAGTTCCACCCCACCTGCCTGTTCCACCCGAAGGCCAAGAGCCTGCTCATCTCCGAGGCGCTGCGCGGCGAGGGTGCGCTGCTGCGGCTCCCCAACGGCGACCGCTTCATGCCCCGGCACGACCCGCGCGCCGAGCTCGCGCCGCGCGACATCGTGGCGCGCGCCATCGACTTCGAGATGAAGCGCACCGGCGCGGAGCACGTCTGGCTAGACATCGCGCACAAGAGCGCCGACTTCGTACGCGCCCACTTCCCGACCATCTACGAGAAGTGCCTGTCCTTCGGCATCGACATCACCCGCGAGCCCATGCCGGTCGTGCCCGCGGCGCACCACACGCGCGGTGGCGTGACCACCGATCTGCACGGCCGCACCACCATCCCGGGCCTGAGCGTCATCGGAGAGTGCGCCTGCACCGGCCTGCACGGGGCCAACCGGCTGGCCTCCAACTCGCTCCTGGAGGGACTGGTCTTCGCCCACCGCACGGCCATGCGTCTGCGCGAGGAGCTGCCCAAGCTTCGCTCCGAGCCTTGGCCCGGCGTGCCCGAATGGCAGACGGGGAACGCCGTCCCCAGCGACGAGGCCGTCGTGGTCGCGCACAACTGGGACGAGCTGCGCCGCACGATGTGGAACTACGTGGGCATCGTCCGCTCCGACGCGCGGCTGCGGCGCGCCGCGCGCCGCATCGCGCTGCTCCAGGAGGAGATCCGCGCGTACTACTGGCGCCACCTCGTGACGCGCGACCTGCTCGAGCTGCGCAACATCGCCACCGTGGCCGAGCTCATCGTCGCCTGCGCCGCCTCGCGCCGCGAGAGCCGCGGCCTGCACCACACCATCGACTGCCTCGCGCCGCGCCCGGAGCTCGCCGCCGACACCGTGATCAAGCGCGGCGTGCCCGCGCACCTGCGCACCCTCATGCCCGGCCCGGGCGCGCCCGGCAGCGACGCGGCGCCATGATTGGACCGCCCGCCCTGCCCTCCTGGCCGCCGCCGCCGCGGCCCGAGCGCGCCATGAGCCTGGCGGGCGCCGCGCTCTGGGTCGCGGGGATCACGCTGGGCTTCGTCTGGCTCGCGGCGGCCACAGCGCTGCTGCGCCCGGCGGCGAGCCGCGACCTCTTGAGCCAGTTCGTCTGCCAGCTCGCCGCCTACTCGGCCGGCTTGTTCCTGCTCCTGCGCCGCTACGCGCCCGAGACGAGCGTGCGCGCCTTCCTCGGGCTGCGCCGCGCTCACGCCGGCTTCTATGCCCTGGGCGCCGCCCTCGGCGTGGCCGTGGCCCTTCCGGCCAACTGGCTCTACGAGATGGTCCAGCGCGTCTTCCCGCGGCCCGGCGACCAGGCCCGCTTCGTCGCTGCCTTCTTCGCCGCCTCCGCGCCCGAGCGCGTGCTCATCGTGCTCGCGGTGGGCCTCTGCGGCCCGATCGTCGAGGAGGCCGTCTTCCGCGGCGCCCTCTACCGGCCGCTCTTGCCGCGCAACCGGCCCCTGGGCGTGGTAGCCGCCACCGCGGCCTTGTTCGCGCTCGCGCACCTCGACACCCACCGCCTCGGACCGGTGCTCGTGGTAGGTCTTTTGCTCGGCTACCTGCGCTTCGCCAGCCGCTCGCTCGTCCCGCCCATCCTGCTGCACGTCGGCTTCAACGCCGTGCCGCTCGTGGCGCTGCTCGTGCAAGGCCCGCCGCGCGCCAACGCCGATCCGCCCGACGCGCCGCTCGCGCAGGTGCTCGTCGCCAGCGCGGCCTGTGTCGCGCTCGTCGCCGGCGTGTGGTGGCTTGCCCGGCACGTCGGGCGGCGCCACGGATCGATTCCGCCGCCGTATGCATAAGGGGAGCGTCGCTCAGCCCCGCACGCGGATCGCCCAGCCAAGCTGCAGCAGGGCACGGAGCACGCCCGGCACGCGGCGCAACAGGTTGATGCTCGGCGGCCGCTTCTCCATCAGGCGCACCGGGATCTCGCGGATCGAGAGGCCGGCCCGGTAGGCGCGGATCACGAGCTCGCTGGCGAAGACATCGCGCTCGACCACGCAGCTTCGCACGATGGGCATCAGCGCCTGCTTGCGGAAAGCCTTCAGCCCGTGCGTGTCGGTGCCGCTGAAGCCCAGGGCAAGGCGCAGGAGCCCGTTATAGAAATGGCTCGCGCCGTGGCGCAGGATTGGCCGCTCGTCGCGCGCCCCCGGCATGAGCTTCGAGCCGATGACCATGTCCACCGGCTCCTCGCGCAGCAGGGCAACCGCGCGACGGTGGAAGCCCACGTCGCATAGATCGATCTCGTCGCAGACGACGATCTCGCCGGTCGCCTCCTCGATGCCCCGCCGCAGCGCGCGGCCGTAGTTGGGCTCGCCGATCGACAGGCAGCGGACAACGGGGTAGCGCGCGGCGAGCTCGCACGCCACCTCGACCGTGGCGTCGCGCGAGCCGTTCTCCGCCAGCAAGATCTCGTAGCTGAAGTCGCACCCGGCCAGGCGCTCGCGCAAGTCGACGATGGCCGCGTGCAGGATCGGCTCCTCGTTGTAGACGGGGATGACGATGCTGATCTCGGGCGCGCTCACGTCGCGTCTCCGTCCTGGTCTTGCGCCCCGCCCAGCAGGGCCGCCGCCTGCGCCGCCGCCTCGCGCCCGGAAGCCAGGGCATCGGCCATCGAGGAGTAGTCCCACCCACCGTAGCGGCCGCAGCTCAGGATCCGCTGCGCGGCAAGGAAGGGCCGGATGGAGTCGATCGCGCCCCGGCAGGCGTGGTCGAAGACCACGTATGCCGGATCGAGCCGGCGCGCGCGCGCGAAGAGTATCGCCTCGCGCCGCGCGATGAGCCCCATCTCGCACAGACCGTCGGCCACGGCCGGCAGGAGAGACGCCAAGTCCGGCTCCTGCCGATCGCTGAGCTCGACGTAGAGGCCGGCTGTGCCGGGCGGCGCCATCTGCGCCGAGAAGTGCGAGTAGCAGCCGACGCGGTGGAACGGGTAGCGGGGCTCGGGCACGTAGATCCAGTGGTACGGCCGGCCGCAGGGCGTGCGCAGGGCCACGTCCAGGTAGTACAGGTGCGTCGCGCGCAGACGCGCGGCTGCACGCCGCACCGGCGCGGACGCCCCGTCCCACAGCTCGACCAGCCGCGGCAGCGGGATGGTCGAGACGAGCACCTCGAAGCGCACGCGCTCGCCGTCGAAAGCGAGCTCGCGCGCCGCGCTGTCGATGCGGCGCAGCGGGCGCGAGCACTCGACGCTGCCGAGGGCCGCGGCGAGCCCGCTCGAGAGCTGCCCTATGCCCCGCTCCGGGTAGATGAAGCGCGCGTTGTAACCGAGCTCGCGGTTCGCGAAGCCCACCGCGCCCGCCAGCACGTCGCCGAGCGTCGGCACCGGCACGAAGCGGGCGCACCAGTCGGCGGTCATCTCCGTTGGCCCCACGCCCCAAAGCCGCGTGTTGTAGGGAACCATGAAGCGTTCGGTGATCCCCCGGCCGAAGTGGGCCAGGCAGAACTCCTCGAAGTTGCGCGCCGGCGCCTGGGGCGGAGCCACGTGTGCATCGACGAAGCCCTGGAGGCACTCGTAGGCGACCGCGGGCGGCAGGCCGAAGAGGTTGGCCTGAAACGGGTAGCGCGTGTACACGCCGTGCGACCAGATGGCGCTGCGGCGCTCGATCTCGCGCCACGACGGACCGATCCAGGACAGCGCGAGATCCCGCTCCGGCCCGCCGGGCATGTGCAGCAAGTGCCCGGTACGATCGAAGCGGTAGCCGCGCTCCTCGACCGTCACCACGTGCCCGCCGGGCTGCGGCTCGCGCTCGAAGACGCGGCAAGGGATGCCGGCCCGGGCCAGGTGAAAGGCCGCGCTCATGCCGGTCAGACCGGCGCCGACGATGGCCACGGGAATGCGAGATGCGCCGCCGGCGGCGGCGGCCTTCGCGGGGCATGGGCCATCGGGACAAGAGGCTGGCATGGCCAGCGGCGGAGCGTAGCATGGCGCACCAGAAACGGAGCACGGCGAAGCAGGCCCCCCTGACCGGGACCGCCGACCAGGCCGCAGGTGGCTCGGTCTGCCCCCGGCTTCAGCCGCCCTGGCCGCCCTTCATTGTCGGTGGGTCCAGGCACGCCCTTGTCGGTGCGGGCCCACGACGGACCGCCTCAACGCGCGCGAGCGTACACGGTTCCTTCGCGCCATCGTGGGGCTTGGGGCCGACAACCAGGTCATCGTGGCCACGGGCTCCGAGCCAATCGTGCGGGAGGCCACCACGTGGCAGCTCGTGGATCTGTCCGCCGTGCCGGCACCGGAGTCGGGGTCGGAGGGCTGCGGGTGGAGCCCGTAGACCGCGGACCTGCCGGCAGCGAGACCTACCCGCCGCCCGCCGCCAAGGTAGCAGTGACGGCTCGCCAAGCGCCGTCGGTGTCGAGAGAACGCGCCGCGTATTCGGCGCACAGCAAGGGCTCGTCGAGACACCAGTCATGCTTCTCGACCACCTTGTTCCGGACCGCGGCGGCCAGCCGAAAAGGATCTGGGGGCCCATCGTGCGCCAGGTCTCGCAGATGCCGCACGAGCTCTGGGCCGGAAACGCCCTGCAACGCAACGCAGATTCCATCTCGCTCGGCCGCAAGGCCCTTCGCGAGAAGCTGGAGCATGACCGTGTCCATGACGCGATCGCCCATCCAACAGAAAAGGAGCGTCGCCCTGCCGTGCTCCAGGATCCGTCGCTCGCTGAGCATGTGCTGTGCGAACGTGCCCCGTCCCTCTCCGAGAAGCGACTGGGCGCATGCGTCAACATACGCAGGCAAGCTCGTTTCTTGGTAGATTGCGAGCATCTCCTGGCGCACGCGATCGTGCACGACGCCGCTTCCGCCACCGAAGCGGGGAACGCGGCCCGCGTGGGCGGGCGCAAGGACGATGAGCCGTTGCCCGGCGTCCACCGAGCAAACACGCCAGCGTCTGCCGGCGAAGATGAGATACATGCCGGCGATCACGGGATGCGTGATGGGCAAGGAGCCGAGCGGCTTCCCGTCCGACACCAGCCGGTACTCGTCAGGCGTCGAGAATGCGGCGTAGAAGCTGTAGTGATTGACCATGCGCTCGCCCTTCAGGCCGAGCAGCAACGCGCCGTCAGGCGCCTGCTCGAGCAGATCGCGGCGTGCAAGGCTCCGCAGCAAGCTGGCGAACATGGGCTGGTCCACGTCGCGAAAGGGCCCAGCTTCGCACAGTTGCTGCCAGGCACGCAGGGCCGTCACGCCGCCATGCTGGGCGATGAGAGAGAGCAACTGCTGGACGAGTGTAGACAGATGAAGCTGGCCATGGAGGGAGGGCTCGCACCATCCGCTCAGCAGTAGGTTCACCATGGCGACGGTCTGCACAAGCTCGGCTCGGAGCGCGTCCTGAGGAGCCGTGGCGCTCGTGATCTCCTCTTCCTGCACGTACACGCGGAGAATCGCCGCTTCACCCTTGCGCCTGCCGGAACGTCCTAGCCGCTGGCGCAGGCTTGCGACACTCGGCGGTGCGCCGATCTGCGCCACGCTCTTCACGCTGCCAATGTCGATGCCAAGCTCGAGCGTGCTCGTGCATACCGCCGTCACCGGTCGCATGGTGTCCTTGAGCTTGTCCTCGACATGTTCGCGCAGTTCCTTGGCGAGGCTCCCGTGGTGCGGCCAGAACTCGTTCGGCACGCGGTCCTTGTCGGCAAGCCGTCGCAGCAGGTCCGCGTAGAGCTCCACGTTCTGCCGGCTGAGGTTCCGGATATCGCCCTTCACCTTGACGGTCTCGCCCTTTATCTTGTTTATAAGGCTGTGTTTTTCCAGCATGGCGGATTTCAGGAGGAGGCTGCGCGAGATGTCGCTGCGGCCGTAGGCATCCGCCTCCCCAGGGCGCAAAAAATCGGCGGCGAGCCCCATGTCTCCGAGCGTCGCCGACAGTCCGACCCGGGGGACGCGACGCCCCGCCGCTTCTTCCACGCGGTGCAAGAGAGATTGGAGCTGCCGTCCGCGTTCGTTGCCGAGGAACGAGTGGAGCTCGTCGATGACCACGTACTCGAGGACGCCGAAGAGCCGCGGCATGGTCGTGCCCCGCAGGACGAACAGCGCCTCCAGCGACTCTGGCGTGATCAGCAAGACGCCGGCCGGGTCATCAAGTAGCTGGTGTTTCTTCTTCGCAGCCACATCGCCGTGCCAACGGTGCACCGGGATCTCGAGGTGCTCGCACAGCCGGAGCAGTCGGTCGTACTGGTCGTTGATGAGCGCCTTGAGCGGACTCACGTCAAGTGCGTGCAGGCCCCCATGCTTGCCAGATGCAATCCTCGTGCAAATCGGCAGGAAGGCCGCCTCGGTCTTGCCCGTGGCCGTGGCGGCGGCGATGATGACGTCGTTCGAGCCCCGCAAGATCACGGGGATGGCGTCTTCTTGCACGTCCCGCAGCTCCGTCCAGCGCTGCGTCCAGATCCAACGTTGGATCTTCGGGTGAAGTTGAGAGAAGCTCGTAGACGGCGAGGCGTTCGGAGCAGCCTCGGCCTCAGAGCTTGAAGGAGGCGAGGTCGTCATCGTTCTCCCCCTACGGGCTTCGCGGGGTAGCCGAGGCATCGGTGCTGGACGCCGGCGACGTCGCCGCTTCCTCCGGAGCAACGCCCCCATCAGCGTGGGCCACCGCCGCCGCGAGTTGCAGCGTGGCCGCGGCTCCGGCGTATTCGGCGGACGTAGTTGCGGGAGCCTCCGGTCGAAGCCTGAAGACGACCACCTTGCCGTCGACCGACAACGGGGGGCCACCGAACCGAACGTCGGGCTCGACACCGACCCCGAGCTCAGTGGTGCGCGCACGCCGGCGCATGCCGCTTCCCACGCTTCCGGGGTGGGGTCGTTGGGCCCCGCGGGGGATCGAGCAACCGCGGGCGGAGGCGCTGCCAGGTGCTGCGGCCCGGGCGGCGTCACCTGGGCGAACTGCGCGGCATGCACGCCTTGGTGGCCGTGCTCGGCGCGCGACGCTCCGGCAGAAGCGGCCTCTGCACCCGTAGCGGCCCAAAGCGAGCCGAGCGTCTGAACGAGAAGCCCACGAACGCGTCCCCGACGAATCGGTGGCGCCAGGATATCACCGCAGCGCGCTGGCGGTGCCCGTAGTCTGGCGCGGGCCAGCTCCAACGGGAAGCCCCGTGAGCGCCGCAGCACCCGAGGCACTGGCAACGGCGAACGCAGAGCCCCTCGTCAACAATCCCTGCCGTTGCTGTCGCGCAGGGTCGTTGCTGCCGTCTGGAGATCGCCTACCAGCGGCTGGAAGAGAGCGCGCAGTCGTTCGCGGCCGAGCGCCTGCTGCGCGGCGTCGATGAAGCGCCTGGCGAACTCCGCCGGGCTCACCTCGAAGCGGGCGATGCCGCGCAGGTACAGGAGAAGCTGCTTCGAGCCGGCCCGGGGCAGGCCGTTCTGGACCAGGAGCGCGGCCACCTCGGCGAGCTTGCACAAGGCGAGGGCGTGGTCCAGAGGGCGGCACTCGCTCACGCCGGCCCACACCTCCGGGATCCGCGCGAGCCGCAGTAGGTAGTCGTCCATGGTGAAGGCGCCGAGCACGTACGCCTTCCGCAAGTCCTCGTCGTCGGGCAGGCCGGCGGCCACGGCCGCAACGCGTCCAGTCCTTGGACCGCTCTGCACGCTGGCGGCCGGAGGCGGCATGCTCCTTGACAGGACGAGCCCAGCCCCGCTTCCCGCCTCTCGCTGCAGCTCGCCCTCCAGCCAGGCGCCGCTGCCGTCGCGACTCATGTCGTCGAGATCCCGCAGCACCAGCGCTCGCCCCCCCTGCCGGAGCAGGGGCATCGCGTCCCGGACCAGGCCGGTCAGGCCGCCGCTGCGCTGCTCCGAGGGCCGAAGCGAGGCGGGCAGCAGCCCTGCGCCCTGGAGCGAGCGGAGGACCTGGCGGTCGTCGTCGCCCTCGAACAAGACGAGGATGCTGCCCGGCTCAGACATACAGGTCGAGCAGACGAACGTCGAGGCCCTGCTCGTCGAGCCTTTGGTGGTCGTCGGCGGTCAGCCGGCGCACGTCCAGCATCCCGTCGCGAAGCCGGAGGTGGAAGACGGCCGCCTCGGAGTGGGCGGCCGCCGCCCCCTTCGCGAAGGCGTCGATGCATTCGCGGCTCTGCGTCGTCACGACAAGCTGCACGTCTTGCTCCTTGGCCTGCTTGCAGAGCGCGGCGGCGAGCCGGCCGAGCGCCGCCGGATGCTGGTGGGACTCCGGCTCCTCCACGCACAGCAGGGTCCCGCGCAGCGCGCTCAGCACGACGAGACAGCGCAAGGCCGTACGCGTGCCGTCACCATGCACGTCGAGCGCCAGCGCGCAGTCGGGATAGAGCAACAGGAGCTTGCGGTCGGGGAGGACCTGAAGCTGCTCCAGAGAAAGGCCGTAGATTTCATTGAGCCCCACCAGAAGAGCCTTGTCGCGCCTGTCCTTGAGCAGCTCCGGCCAGAGGCTGTTCTCGATGTCGGGGTCGAAGCCGTCCGCCGGCCGGAAGACCGTGATCGCCCGGACGAAGCGGTCTGCGGAGGTGTCGTTCCCCGGCGGTGGAACCCGCTCGGTCGACCCGTTGCGCGCCTGGACCGTGACCGGCACGCCTCCGACCTGCATCGCAACGGACGGCTTGTGCGCCGAGTCGTTCGAAGACCAGGGGAACCGGGCCTGGGCTTCGCCCCTGGCCTTGGTCCAAAGCTCATGCCGGGTGCGGTTGATCCCGTCGGGGTGCCCGGACCACGCCTCCGCGGCCCACGATATGGCTTCGACGACCGTCGTCTTGCCGGAGTTGTTGCGGCCGACGAGGAGGCTCACATCGGCCAATGCGCCGATCGCACCTTCCCGGACGCCTCGAAACCAGCGAAGCTGGACGCTGTCGAGCCGTATCATGGCGCTACCCTAGCACCGCGGGCGGCCCACACCAGATGGAGTATGCA
>JACQWT010000452.1 GCA_016209145.1 Deltaproteobacteria bacterium
AGCCGTGGTAGCCGCCCCCACGCCGAGGCGCCGAGCGCGGCGCGGGCCCGCTCGTCCTCGCGTGCGAGCAGAACCGCCGCGCGCTCCCAGCGCTCGGGTCCGGGCAAGTCCGCCAGCGCGCGGGCCGGTGCGCCGCGCCAACTCGACCAGGCCCAGACCCGCGCACGGGCGAGCCCTCCGCGGCCGCGCAGCGAGCCCTCCGTCTCGAAGAGCACGACCGCCGCCCCCTCACCGCGGGGCTCGGTGCCCACGGTCTCCGAGCACAACGGCGCGAGCACGTGCTCGGTGATGCGGCTTGCCTCCTCCACGCTGCCGGCCACGATGGCCTCGGCCGCCCCCGCGGTGAGCAACTCTACCGCGGTCACCATCGCGCTCTCCGCCGTGGCCCCGAGGTCGGAGCAGTGCACCACCGGCCCGCCTAGCCGAAGGTAGATCGAGGCATGGGCCCCGGGCGAGGACGGCACCAGGTTGGGGAAGTCGGCCGGGGCGGCGAACTTCGCCCCCTTGGCGAAGGCCCGGTGGACGTAGGCCGCGCAAGCATCAACCGAGCCGAACGCCGAGCCGACCACCGCGCCCGTTTCGGGCGCCAGCTCCGGGCCGGCAAGGCCGGCGTCGCGCAGCGCGGCCTGCAGCACGGCCGCCGCCATGCGACCGCCGCGGTCGATGCGCCGCGCCCGCTCGAGATCGAGGTGCTCACCGGGCCGAAAGTCGGCGCCGCCCGGAGCCGGCGCAGGACCGCTCTCGAGCAACGCGACGCCCGGCGCAGTCGGCAGCAGCCCCGCGGGCCCCAATGTGGCCGCCGCGCTGACATACACCGGCCGCGGCGCGCTCGGATCGGCCGGCGCCGCGAGGCGCCCCGGCTCGGCGAGGACGAGCACCGTGTCGGTCCCTCCGAAACCGAACGAGCTCGACAGGGCGGCGCGCACCCGCTGGCGGCGGGAGAAGCGCACGTGCTCGAGCTCGCAGTCCGGATCCACTTGCCGCAGGCCGATGGTCGGGGGAATGGCGCCATGGGCTACCGCCAGCGCGGCGAACGCCGCCTCGATGGCGCCTGCCGCCCCCAGCGTGTGCCCGATCTGCCCCTTCGACGACGAGACGGCGATGCGCCGCGCGTCGGCGCCGAGGCAGATCCGCAGGGCACGGGCCTCCATGGCATCGTTGAGCCGGGTGCCGGTCCCGTGAGCGTTGACGTAGTCGAGCTCAGCCGGTCCGATGCCGGCACAGCGCAGGGCCCGAACCATGACGCGCGCCGCGGCCTCGCCGCTGGGCTCCGGGTTGGTGATGTGGTGGGCCTCGGCGCCCACGGCCCAGCCACAGAGCTCCGCGACAGGTTCGGCGCCGCGTGCCCGGGCCGCGGCCTCCAGCTCCAGCACCAGGAAGGCCGCCGCCTCTCCCAGGCTCAGGCCGGCCCGCGCGGCGTCGAAGGGCCGGCACGGCTCCGGCGACAGCGCCGCCAGCGCGTTGAAGCCGAAGTAAGTGAGCCGGCACAGCCCGTCGGCCCCGCCGCAGAGCACGCGCTCGCAGCGCCCGCCGTGGAGCCAGGCCGCGCCGAGCAGCAAGGCATTGGCTCCGCTCGAGCAGGCGCTGCAGACGGTGCGCGCCTGGCCAAAGGGTCCAAGCCGGCTCTGCAGGCGATCGGCCGTGGCCGAGAGCGGGTGGGAGAGCATGCGCCGCATGGGCGCGAGCGCGTGCGGATCGAGCGCCATCTCGGCGAGCAGGTCCTCGGTCTCGAACATCCCGGCCGTCGTGCTGCCCACGCACAGATCGATGCGCTCGCGTGCGGGATCGACTCCGGCCTGCTCCAATGCCTCGCGGGCGGCCAGGGCTGCCATGGCGTCCGTACGCGACCATTCCTCCGCCGCCCCCGGCGGGGCCACCTGCGCGACGGACAGATCCGGGACCTCGGCCGCGAGGTGGCTGCGGCACCCGGCGGGGTCGAACAGCGTAAGCTGCCGGATCGCGCTTTCGCCCGCGAGCAGTCGCTCCCAGGTCGCTCGGGCGCCGTGGCCGAGCGGAGAGACGACGCCAATACCGGTTACCCAGATGCGCATGAGCGAGCGCGGCGCCAACAGCCCCGGCTCAGTCGGCCTTCGCCCGGAGGATGTGCGCCACCAGGGCGTCGACCGACGCGAAGACGGGGCGGGCCTCCTCCCCTTCCGGAATGCGCACGCCGAAGTTCTCCTCGACGGCCATGGCGAGCTGCAGGGCGTCGAGCGAGTCGAGCCCCAGCCCCTCGCCGAACAACGGAGTCGCGTCGGCGATGTCCTGCGGCGTCTTGCCCTCGAGGTTGAGCTCGGAAATGATGAGCTCCTTGAGCCGCTGCCGTACTGCTGCCTCCTCCAACATTGACGCGGGAGCCACCTACCATGAAGGCCCCCATCCTGGAAGCTAGAATCTGGGGCGCGCGAGCGGCAGCGCGGCGCGGCAGTTGCCGCGCCCGGGCCAAGTCGCTAAGTCTGCCCGGCCATGTCCCAGACCGCCGCCGCCGCTCCGATCGAGGCGCCTTCTGACCTCGAGTTGCTCGAGCTCGCCACAGACGCCGCCGCCCGCCTGCGGGCGGCCATCGCCGAGCTCGTGGTGGGCCAGGCAGAGGTCGTCGAGGGGATGCTCATCGCGCTGGCGGCCCGCGGCCATGCGCTGCTCGTGGGCGTGCCAGGTCTGGCCAAGACCTTGCTCGTCTCCGCGCTGGCGCAGGCCCTCGATCTCAGCTTCGGGCGCGTGCAGTTCACCCCCGATCTGCTGCCCGCGGACATCACCGGCACCGACGTGCTGCACGAGCACGAGGGCCAGCGCAGCCTGCGCTTCCTGCCCGGCCCCATCTTCCACAACCTGGTGCTCGCCGACGAGATCAACCGCACCCCGCCCAAGACGCAAGCCGCGCTGTTGCAGGCGATGCAGGAGCGCGAGGTCACGGTCGGCACCTGCACGCACAAGCTGCCCGTGCCCTTTCAGGTCTTCGCCACGCGCAATCCCATCGAGCTCGAGGGCACGTACCCGTTGCCCGAGGCCCAACGCGACCGCTTCCTCCTGGAGATCCACGTCGACTACCCGAGCGAGTCGCAGGAGCGCGCGATCGCCGTACGCACGACCTCGCCCTACGACATCCATCTTGCTCCGGTGATGGACCGTGGGCGCCTGATGCAGCTTGCCGCGCTCGTGCCGCGCATCCCCATCACCGAGGAGGCCGTCGCGCTCGCGGTCGGCTATGCGCGCGCCACACGGCCGGCGAGCCCCACGGCCCCCGAGCCGGTGCGCGAGTACGTCCGCTACGGCTGCGGCCCTCGCGGCAGCCAGGCGCTGGTGCTCGGCGCCAAGGCGCGGGCGGCGCTGCGCGGCGAGGCCGCCGCGGACGTGGACGACGTGCGCGCCCTTCTCGCCCCGGCGCTGCGCCATCGCCTCGTGCTGAGCTACCGGGCCGACGCCGACGGCGTCACCGAGCTCGGCCTGCTGGAGGCAGTGGCGCGGGCGGTGCGGTAGACTGAAGCACGATTGCGACGGCCGGCCGGCGTTGACGCCGGGCGAGAGCCGGCCGCAGCGTGCCGGGACGATGTCCCTGTGCCGCGCCCCCCTGTGCCTGGCCCTGCTCGTGGGCGTTGCGGCCTACGCCGACGCGCAGCCGCTGAAGGCCAAGGAGATGGCGGTCGTCGTGGTCAACCCGCAGACGGGCTTCGCCCTCATCGGCGTAGGCAAGGACGCCGAGGCCGCGCAGGCTCCCGCGATGCAGCTCTGCCGCCAGGACGCCAAGCCCGCCGAGCGGGAGCAGTGCCGCGTCGCGGGCCGCTGCGAGCAAACCGGCTGGACCGCGGTGGCGCGCTGGCGGGAAGGCGACCGATACGGCTTCGAGCACGTCTGCGGTCTCGGCTCGCAGGAGGCGGCGAGCGCCGCGCTGGCGCGTGCCTGCGCCGCGCCCGGCCGGGCACACTGCCGCGTCATGCAGCTCGCGGTGCTGAAGTAGCGGCTTCGCAAGCTGGCAGCTTCGCGAGCTAGAACTCGCACTGCTGCGTCTGCAGGTTGCAGTACGAGCCCGGCGCGACGAAGGGGCAGATCTGGCCGAAGAACTGGTCGCAGGGGTAGCCGCAGGCGTGCGCCGTGTGCGTGTAGCAGATCTCGCCCGGCATGCACTCCTTGTCCGAGACGCAGCGGCAGTTGAAGTCGTCGGGGATGAGGTTGCCGTTCTCGTCCTTGCCGTCGCAGCACTCGGTCACGTAGTAGTCGCTGGCGCTGCAGTCGTCGTCGCCGCAGTCGGTCGTGCCGTCGCAGTCGTTGTCCTTGCCGTCGGTGCAGGCCGCCACGCCGAACTCCGGGCCGGGCGGCTTGCCGCCGTTGCACAGGTAGCAGTTCGGGGCGTTGACGCAGTCCGGATCGGCGCAGTCGACGTAGATGTCGCCGTCGTTGTCCTTGCCGTCGGCGCACTTCTCCTTCGGGTTCTCCTCGATCTCGACGTTGAGCACGAAGGGTCCCTCGTTGGCACCGAGCTCCGGATCGACGGTGTAGCCGTCGAGGAAGACGAAGTACGTGCCCGGGTAGAGGATGGAGAAGTCGAGCGCCGCGCTCCACTGGTAGCCGCCGCTGTCGTCGTCGCAGCCCAGCTCCTTGCCGTCCTCGCAAGAGCCGGCGCGCACGTAGAGCGTCGAGTCGAAGCTCGTGCCGACCGAGTCGACGTGCACCCGCGCGGGCTTGGTGAGCACGAAGTAGAACACCGCCTCGCCGGCGTCGCCCCCGCACGAGCCGTGGTTCTCGTTGACGTTGCCGGTCGTGTCGCCGGTGTAGGTACCGGTCGCGGGGATGAGCTTGGCCGTGAGGCAGTTGGACTGCTTGATCACGCACACCGGGTTGTTGGCGCAGTCCGGATCGGCGCAGTCGATGAGGGTGTCGTTGTCGTCGTCGAGGTTGTTGTTGCAGATCTCGGGCTTGGCCGTGCAGTTGGGGGCGAAGAAGCAGGCCGGATCGGCGCAGTCGATGAGGTTGTTGCAGTTGTTGTCCAGCCCGTCGTCGCACTTCTCGGCCGTGCACACCTTGCAGGACGGCGAGGCCAGGCAGTCGAGATCGGCGCAGTCCACCATCCCGTCGCAGTCGTTGTCCTTGCCGTCGGCGCAGCTCTCCGGTTTGCCCGGCGGCTGGCAGATGCAAGCCTGCATGCCCCAGCAGTCCGGATCCGCGCAGTCGATCAAGAGGTCGCAGTCCTCGTCCTTCTTGTTGTCGCAGATCTCCTGCTTGGCCTGGCAGACGCATACCGGATCGCTCTTGCAGTCGGCGTCGTCGCAGTCGATCTTCTTGTCGCAGTCGTTGTCGAAGCCGTCCCCGCACGCGCCCTTCTCGTTCTTGACGCAGCCGCAGGCCGGCGTGTTCATGCAGTCGGTGTCGTTGCAGTCCACCGTCTGGTCGCAGTCGTCGTCCTTGCCGTTCGTGCAGTTCTCGCCCCCCGGTGCCGGCACGCAGCCGCAGCCCGGGGCGAGCTTGCAGGCCGGGTCCAGGCAGTCGGCCACGCCGTTGCAGTTGTTGTCGGCCGCGTCGTTGCAGATCTCCTGGTGGCCGGGGAAGACGTTGGGGTTGAGGTCGTTGCAGTCATCGCCCCCGCAGGCAACGTCCACGTGCCCGTCCTGGTCCAAATCGCGCGGCGCGTAGCTGCACTTGCCGCCCTTGCACGTGTCGAGCGTGCACGCGTCGTAGTCGTCGCAGTCCGCCGGGACGACGCACTCGGGGCCTCCGCCCGAGCCGCCG
>JACQWT010000453.1 GCA_016209145.1 Deltaproteobacteria bacterium
AGGGCGGGTGCAAGAACGACGGCGAGGCTTGCGTCCAGCCGCTCGACTGCTGCTCGATGCTGTGCATCAACGGCGCCTGCGGCAAGGGCTGGTGCAAGCCCGATGGCCAGGCCTGCATGCTCGCGCTCGAGTGCTGCACGCTCGCCTGCACCAACGGCACCTGCGGCAAGGGCCTGTGCAAGAGCGACGGCGAGGCCTGCAAGCTGCCCGCCGAGTGCTGCTCCCAGCTTTGCATCAACGGCGCCTGCGGCAAGGGCTGGTGCAAGCCTGGCGGCCAGGCTTGCTCCCTGCCCGTGGAGTGCTGCTCGAAGGTATGCAAGGCCGGCAAGTGCGGGCCCTAGCCTGAGCCTGCGGCACACCGGCCCGATCGCCGTTGGGCTCGCCCGGTAGCGGTGCTAAGGGGCTCGTATGTCGAACGAGCCCTTCCGCCCGTACGTGCCGGAGCGCACGAGCCTCAAGGAGCTCACCGTCCGCGCGGTCCTGCTCGGGCTGGTGATGACGGTGATCCTCGGCGCGGCCAACGCCTACCTCGGGCTGCGCGCCGGCATGACCATCGCGGCCACCTACCCCGCGGCGATCATCGGCATGGCCGTGCTGCGGCTGGCCAAAGGCTCGATCCTCGAGGAGAACATTGCCCGTACCGTGGGCTCGATCGGCGAGTCCGTGGCCGCGGGCGCGATCTTCACCATCCCGGCCTTCGTCATGAGCCACGCCTGGGCGGACTTCAGCTCGCCCATGGCCTACGCCAAGTCGAGCGCCCTGATGATCGTGGGCGGCTTGCTCGGCATCTTCTTTGTCACGCTGCTGCGACGGGTCATGGTCGAGGACCGCGACCTCCCCTTCCCCGAGTCGGTGGCCGCCGCCGAGATCCACAAGGCCGGCCAGAAGGGCATGAGCGCGGCCAAGAACCTGTTCCAGGCCATGGCTGTCGGCGCCGTCGTGTATCTGGCAGGCGCCGCCAAGATCTTCACGGCGAGCCGCGACTTCGTCATCCACGTGGGTGAGATCGGCCGGAGCATCGTGCGCCTGGGCGTCGGCGCCAAGGCCACGACCATCAAGGCGGGCGGGGTGGCAACCTTCGCCGCCCCGGCCATCAGCCCGGCCTACCTCGGCGTGGGCTACATCATCGGCCCCGAGCTGGGAGCGCTCAACTTCGCCGGCGGCCTGCTCGCCTGGGGGCTGTTCGTGCCCTTGTTCATGTACCTGCTCGGGCCGGAGTTCTTCGCGGCGCAGCAGATCCCCGATCCCGCGACCGGCACGATCCCGGCCATGGACTGGGAGACGCAGGTCGTGCTCGTCTGGAAGTTCATCGTGCGGCCCATCGCCGTGGGCGGCATGCTCGTCGGCGCGGCGACGACCCTGTACAAGATGCGCAAGAACCTCGCGACGGGCCTGGGCCGCGCCATCACGGACCTGAAGAAGTCGACCGCGGCGCAGGCGCCGGCCAAGGGAGAGATCGGCGAGGGGGCCACGTACCGCGAGCCGCCGGGCGGCAAGGACAAGAAGCAGGAGGGCTCGCCCGACCAGATCGGCCGGCACGACCGCGACCTCGGCATGAAGCTCGTCTTCAGCGGCCTGCTCGTCGTCGCGCTGCTCATGGTGGCCGTCTACTTCTGGTTCACCGGCCAGATCGCCGCGGCCGTCGTGGCCACGGTGGTGATGGTCATCACCGGGTTCTTCTTCGCCGCCGTCTCCGGCAACCTCGTCGGCATGATTGGCTCCTCGAACAACCCCATCTCGGGCCTCACGCTCTCGACGCTGATCATCGCCGCCCTGCTCATGGTGCTCGTCGGCGCCAAGGGAATGGCCGGCGTAGCCGCCGTCCTGGGCGTCGCCGCGGTGGTATGCGTCTCGTCGGCGGTGGCCGGCGAGATGCTGCAAGATCTCAAGGTCGGCCATCTTCTGGGCGGCACGCCCGCGAAGATGCAGGTGGGCGACATCCTCGGGATCTTCGTCTCGGGCGCGGTGATGTTCTTCCCCCTGCTGCTGCTGCACCAGGCGAACATCACGGCGGGCGGGACGGGCTTCGGCGACAAGGCCCTGTCCGCGCCGCAGGCCGGCCTGATGGCCGCGCTCTCGCAGGGCATCGTGGGCGGCGAGATGGCCTGGCCGCTCGTGGTGGTCGGCATCGTCATGGGCCTGGCCATGGTGCTGGTCAAGGTCCGCAGCCCCATGCTCATGTCGGTCGGCATGTACCTCCCGCTGGAGACGACCTTCGCCATCTTCGTGGGCGGCATCATCCGCTGGCTGACCGACGGCATCGCCCGGCGCCGGGGCCTCAACCCCGCGCAGAAGGCGCGCACGGAGAACGCCGGCGTGCTCGTGGCCTCGGGCCTCATCGCCGGAGAGGCGTTGATGGGCCTGCTCGTTGCCGGCTACGTGTTCTTCACCAACAAGAAGTTCCCGGGCCTGGCCTGGGGCGCCGCGGACTGGCTCGCGCCCGTCGTGCTCGTGCTGCTCGCGCTGCTCATGATCTACCGTCCCCTGCAAAGCGCCGGGGCCGCGGACGAGCCGGCTCCGCCCACGGCCGTGACCTGACCGGCCGCAGCCGCCCGTCGCGGTCGATCTCGCTTGGAGGGCGCCGCCAGCTCCGCTACGAAGAGAACAATCCGTCCATGCCCAACGCCGCCCACTTCAAGCCCGAGGTGCTGGCCCGGCTGCTGCGCTACGTGCGCATCGACACGCAGTCGGACGACCGCAACGAGACCTTCCCTTCGACCCCCGGCCAGCTCACCCTGCTGGGCATGCTCGCCGACGAGCTGCGCGCCATGGGTGTGCCCCGAGTCGTGCAGGACGAGCACGGCTACGTCATGGCCCTGCTGCCGGGCACCATCTCACCCGAGGCCGCCCGCCGGCGCGCCGTGCCCACGGTGGGGTTCCTGGCCCACGTGGACACCTCGCCCGACGTGAGCGGAAAGGACGTCCTGCCGCAGGTGATCGAGCGCTACGACGGCGGCGTCATCCGGCTGCCGGGCGCCCCCGAGGTCGTCATCGACCCGGCCGAGCACCCCGAGCTCGGCGCCGTTGTGGGGCATGGCATCGTCACGTCCGACGGCACGACCCTGCTCGGCGCCGACGACAAGGCGGGTGTGGCCGAGATCATGACGGCGGTGGCCCACCTCGCGGCCCACCGGGAGATCGAGCGCGGCCCCGTCGCCGTGGCGTTCACCCCCGACGAAGAGATCGGCCGCGGCACGAGCCGCTTCGACGTGGCCGGCTTCGGCGCCTCCTACGCCTACACCCTGGACGGCTCGGCCGGCGGCGCGGTCGAGTCGGAGACGTTCTCCGGCGACGCGGCCGAGGTCACCATCGACGGCCGCAGCGAGCACCCGGGCAAGGCCAAGGGCAAGATGGTCAGCGCCATGAAGCTGGCGGGCGAGCTCCTGGCCCGGCTGCCCAAGGATCGGCTCTGCCCCGAGGCGACCGAGGACCGCGAAGGCTTCATCCACCCCACGCGCGTCGTCGGCAACGTCCAGCGGGCGGTGGTGAGCTTCATCCTGCGCGACTTCGAGACGCCGCGACTCGCCGACCAGCGCCGCCTCATCGAGGATCTCTGTGCCGAGGTCGGCCGCCTCGACCCGCGGGCCCGCGTCAAGGTGGAGTTCAGCGAGAGCTACCGCAACATGCGCGACGCCCTGCGCGAGGTCCCGTTCGTCGTGGCCTACGCCGAAGACGCCATCCGGCGCACGGGCCTGGCGCCGTACTTCGAGCCGATCCGCGGCGGCACCGACGGCGCGCGGCTGACGGCCATGGGCCTGCCCACGCCCAACCTGTTCACCGGCGGCTACAACTACCACTCGTGCCGCGAGTGGGCGAGCGTCGACTACATGGCCCAGGCCGTGCAAATGGTGGTCGAGCTCGTGCAGATCTGGGCCGAGCGGGGTCTGCCGCGCTCGGCCTGATCCTGCCGCTCAGCCTGCCCGGCGGCGGGAGAAGGGATCCCGCCGCATCATGGCGTGGGCGAGCCACGCCGACGTCTGCCCCGGCAGCAGGCGCACGAGCAGCGCGTTGAGGCGGTTCGCGAAGCCCGGGATCACCACGGCGCGGCCCGCCAACATGGCCTCGATGCCGGCGCGCGCCACGGCGGCGCTCGGCATCATGTACAGGCGCTGGTACAGGGTACGCTCCTGGCCCGCGGTCGCGAAGAACTCGGTGGCGCTGACTCCGGGGCAGATCACCGTGCAGCTCACGCCCGTGCCGCGCAGCTCGCGGTGCAGGGCCTCGCCGAAGTGCAGCACGAAGCTCTTGGCCGCGGCGTAGCAGGCGTAGGTGGGCGTGGGCTGGAACGCGCCGATCGACGAGACCTGCAAGATGCGGCCGAAGCCGCGCTCCACCATGTCCCCGGCGAAGAGCCTGGTGAGCAGCACGAGCGCCGCCACGTCCACGTCGAGGATCTGTTGCGAGCGCTCGGGCGGCACGTTGAGGAAGCGGCCGTAGACGCCGAGGCCGGCATTGTTGACGAGGACGTCGACGGCGTAGCCCAGCTCGCCCACGCGCCGGTGCAGGGTTTCCGGCGCCGCACGCTCGGCGAGATCGATGGCGACCACCTCGACGGCCACGCCGTGCTCGCGGCGCAGCTCATCGGCCACGGCGCGCAGCCGCTCCTCGCGCCGGGCGACCAGCACGAGGTGACAGCCCCGGCGCGCGAGCTCGCGCGCGAAGTCCACGCCCAGGCCGGAGCTCGCCCCCGTGACCAGGGCCCAGCGGCCCGCAACTTCCGCGCTCGTCGCCATCGCCTTAGTCGACCGGCTCGAACTCGGCCTTCTCCACGCCGCACTCCGGGCAGACCCAGTCCTCGGGCAGGTCCGCGAAGGGAGTACCGGGCGCGATGCCGTTGTCCGGATCGCCCAGCGCGGGGTCGTAGACGTAGGAGCAGGCCGGGCACTGGTACTTCATGGCGCCGTCCATAGCACGTCGCGCGCGCCGCCTAGCCGTCCGCGACCTCACTGCCCCGCTCGAGCAGCCGCCGCAAGATCTCGCGCTCGTCGCGCCAGGTGCCCGCGGGAAAGCCGTAGCAGGCGCAGACGGCGTCGTTCAGCTCGTCGAAGGCGGCGCGCAGCTCGGGCAGCGTGCCGGCCTCGAGCTCGTTGTGGATCTTGGTCAGGCCCAGGCCCCGCTCCCGGCACGTCGCGGAGCGAAGATGGTCGAAGGCCTCGGCGGCGGCGGCGAGGCGGCCGGCCTCGGCCGTCCTCGGGCGCGCGCGCGGGTCGTACTTCGCGTCCGCCAATGGCGGGAACGGGAAGGTCTCGAAGATGGTCGTGTTGGTGTAGCGCAGGTCGCCCTTGAGCGTCGAGCCCCGTGCCCAGGCCCACGCGCCGTGGATGCGCGATTGCAGAACGCCGAAGTGGTAGTAGTCGCCGAGGGCGACGACTTGGAGCTGGGCGTCGAAGCAGATGCTGGAGCTCTGCCGCGACAGGATCAGGTGGGGCGAGACGCGCGTGAAGACGAGGACCCGCTTCACCCCCACGAGCGCCTCTCGCAGGTCGGGCCGCGGCCGCACGAACTGCCACCACCGGTCCTTCTCCCCCTCGGTCTTGCGGGCGGTCTCGGCCTGCTTGGCCCCGTACACGTGCCGCTGCACGTACCGAAAGGCGCCGCCGAATGTCCGCGCCTGCTCCTTGGCCATCATCCCGAAGTCGATGATCCAACGCGTCGGCTGCTGCGCCGGCTCGCGGTTCACGTCGCGGCCGATCAGGAAGGGCCTGATGACCTCGGACGAGCCGGGGTCGCTCGCGAGGATCTCGCTCCGCTGCTCGTCGGTCAGCACGAACCCGCTGTTGCCGGGCGTCACGCCCATGAAGCAGAGCCCCTCGTTGGCCGCCAGATGCCGGGCCGCGGTCACGTCGGCGCCTGCGGTGAGCCCGGGCGAAATCGACGCCACCTCCTTGCCATCGAGCACGAGCACGCCCTCGTACTTCGCCATCACCCAGTTGACGATCCCGATGTGCACCGCGGCCTCGCCGGGCCAGGGGTAGGACTTCCAGGCGTCGGTGATGGTGGCGCCGCGTGCCAGAAGCCGGTCGATCGATGCCTCGCGGCTTTCGTTCTGCGCGATCGAGTTGGTGCACACGTAGCCGGCGCGCTCGCCGGGCTGGAGCACCTCGAGCGCCCGCGTGAACCAGTAGGTCACGTAGTCGGCGGCGCGGTTGACGGGGTAGCGGGCGAACATGCCGTCCACGTAGTCGTCGCCGAGCTCGCGGCGCAGCTTGCGCACGCCGAGGTAGGGTGGGTTCGAGACGATCGCCAGCTCGCCCTCGGGCCGGGGCCAGTCGACCAGCAGCGCATCGGCGTGGCGGATGTTCTGCTCCAGGCTCTTCAGGGGCAGCGTCTCCTCGTCGAGCCCGAGCTCCTGCTTGGCCAGGTGCTCGCCGATCCAGAGCACGACGCGCGCGAGGAAGGCCGCGAACGAGCTCAGCTCGATGCCGTGGAGCTGGTGGATGCTGAAATACGGTCGGGGTGGCGGGGGCGGAATGTCGGATTTCCGCTTCGCCACCTTGTGCCGGTAGATCTCGGTCCACTTGCGGGCCAGCGCCGATTCCAGCCGCTTCATCTCGCGATAGACGACGTAGAGGAAGTTGCCGCAGCCGCAGGCGGGATCGAGCACGTGGAAGGCCCGCATCTGCTCGATTGCGCGCTCGGTCTCCTTGGGGGTGCGCAGCTCCGCAATGCGTTGCCGCCAGGGGGCGACGACCGAGGGAAGGACCACGCGCGCGATGTCGGCCTCGCGGGTGAAGTGCGCACCGAGCTCGTGGCGCTCGGACGGATCGAGGGCCTGCTCGAAAATCGAGCCGAAGATCTCCGGCCGCACGTCCCGCCAGTCGAAGTTGCGCGCCGCGCAGTGGATGTCGTGGATCTGCTCGGGCGAGAGCGGAACCCGCGGCTGGCTCCGGTCGAAGAGCGAGCCGTCCACGAAGGGCGCCAAGGGGTGGCTCTTGCCGCCATCCTGCCGGGCGAAGTCGTCGAACAGCGAGAAGACCGGAACGAGCCGGCCGTCCTTGTCCGCCTCCTGCACGACCCTCGTGAACATGCCCGGCGGGATGAGATCGGTGTCCTCCGCGAACATCGCGAACATACACTGCAGGATGAGCTTCGTCACGCGCTCGCGATCGCCGGCCGGATCGGCGGACGTCTCGATCAGCTCGCGCACGATCCGGCCGAGCATGCGCGCGACCTCGGCCGTCACGCGCTCCGAGCGCCCGGCGAGCTCCGCCTCCTCTCCGCGGAGGAACAGCAGCGCATCCCCGCGCGCCGGCAGCTCGGCAAGCGGGAAACAGAGCTTGGGCACGAGCTGGCCGTTCTCCTCGTTGGTGTCGTAGATCCAGAACTCGTGGAAGTTGCACAGCACCATGTAGCGAGTGCGCACGCGCGCCCAGTAGCCGAGGAGCTGCTCGTGGTGCTTCTGGAGATCCTTCTCGGCCGGAGCCTTCATCTCCCAGACGCACACCTTGGGCAGGTACATGTCCATGCGCTCGGTGGTGAAGCCGGGCGCCTGCTCGCCGGCGAACAGGCTGCCCTGGGCAGCCCTGATGCCCATGCCCCGCGCGGGAAGACGGATCGGGTGCTGCTCGAAGATCGTGCCCGGCTTGTAGCTCACCTCGTAGATCTCGACGAGCCGGTGCAGGAACTCCTGGGCCCCCGCCCGCTCCGTGCCCTCGAACGAGCGCCAGCAATTGACGAAGATCTGCAGCCTGTCGTACAGGTTCTGCTCCCAATCGGGAACGGGCGTCGCTGCGTCCCGTGGCATGGAGGCGGAAGCTACCAGATCCGCGCTGGAGGGCACAGCAGGTCAATGTGCCCAACCCGGCGAAGCCGGAACCAGAAACGAGATTGGGGGGCAAGGGGCCGGCCCCGGCGGCGGCACTGGTTCCGCTGGTGACTTGCCGCCCCCGACTACTATGAGCTCTCCGGTGCCGGCCCGGCCGGGAGCTCGTCACCAGGCTCGCGCGCCGCGCCTTGCTCCGGCGCGAGGGCACGCTTCGCGATCTCCAACTCGGGGTTGAGATCGAGCGCGAGCGCAAAGTGCCGTGCAGCCCCCTTCGCGTCGCCGAGTAGATCCTCCGCGACGCCGAGGTTGTACGAGACGTCCGCTCGGTGCAGTGCCGGAACGCTCGCATCGTCGAGCAGCCGCAGGAGCCGATCTCGTGCCTGAGCATGCGCGACAGGACCAGGCGCATCGAGCCTGGACTCCGCCTGAAGGCGCGCCACGAGATACTCCGGCACCCCCCCGCTCATGCGCTCGAACTCGGCAGCCACGCGATCCGCCTCCTCGGCGCGACCGCGGCGCACGAGCGCGCGCAAGCGGAACCAAAGCGCGGCCGGCTCGAAAGGCGTACCGTGCTGCGCTTCCAGCACGCGCAGGCAGGTATCGTTCTCGCCGTAGAGCGCGTTGAGCGCAGCCCAGAGCACGTCCCGCGCTGGGAGCGCGTCGTGCGAGCCTGACCCCAGGCCCGAAGGAGCCACCGCCGGCCCTGCCTCGAAGGCATCGAGGCAGGCGCGCGCCGCCTCCATGTCTCGGCCGATGAGCGCCTTCATCCAGGCCAGGCATGCCTTGCGCTCGGCCGGCACTCCCTTGGGTTCGGCGAACCATGGTAGCTCCTCTTGCCACCCCAGCCGATACCTGGCGACTGACAGGCGGCACCACAGCGGAAGAAAGGCCGCGTACTGCCCGTGCGCAAACGTATCTCCGCGGAGGCGATCTGCTTCGGCCGCCACGTGCTTTCGCGCTTCCTCCGTGGCGCCACGCGCCAAAGCCAGCTCGGCCTCCGACAACGCCTGGCGAAGCCCGCCGTGCAGGTTCCGCTGCGCGTCGGGCGGGGGCTCCCCGGGCGGCACGAAAAGCGCGTTGGCGTCGGGCAACCACCCCACCACGGCCCGAAAGGGCAAGGGAGGTACGCGCCTCTCGCTGCGGTAGGTCCCGTCGACGACCAGATCGGCGAGATCGGCGGCGGCGCGAAGTCCCTCCGAATGACCATGCACCAGGACCAGGTAGCCAAGCTCGCGCAGAGCCTCGATTGCGTGTAGGGCGGCAAACGCCTGGCTCGGGCGCGCGAGCAGGAACTCGGCGCGCTCCAGAACCACGGCATTCGCCCGATGCCTGGAGAGCAACGGCAGCAGCGCGGCAGCGATAGCCGATGGGCCATCGCCGTCGAAGACCGCGACGGCTTCGTCGTCGACGCCGACTCGCGTCAGCGGCCCGCACCGCGCCATGACGTCCGTGATGCCCGGCGTCGACACGAAAGCACGCGTGAACGCGCGACCCACCTTGTCGTACCAGTTCACTACCAGGAAGCCGCCGGTTGCGAGAGTGTAGGAGCGGCCACCCGCGAGCGGGATCATCATGCGCGCCCACCGCTCCGGGGGAAGTGCCAAGGACGGCTTGACGCTCCCGATCACCGAGAGCAGGTCCGGCCAGAGCTCGGGGCGCCGCTCGTGATCGAGACCATAGCCGTGCGGTCCTGGGACGGCGGGCGCGTAGCGCGACTTCCTGCACGTGAGCTGCCGCTGCCACGCCCCGGTGGCCGGATCTGCCGCGAACGCGAGCTCAAAGACGACATCCACGACGAACGAGAGCCACTCGGCCGAGCCCGGGCCTGACTCCTCGACGAGCACGGTCGAGACTCCGCGCGCCTCGAGCGCCTGGATGAAGCTCAACAGGTCGTGGCGCAGCGCCTCCTCGGGCCGCCCCGCATCCGGGAGATTGAAGGCGTCGATCACGGCCACCTTGATCGCCGCGGACGATCCGGGGCCGTCCCCGTCGATCAGGCTCCAGACCGCGTCGATCGCGCCGGCCTGTCTGTCGGTGCTCGTCACCCGCTCGGCCTGGGGCGCGACCACGGCGAGGTGCGCGACGAGGATGCTACCGGCCTGCGCCTTGGAGCGCTCGGACCATGGCAGCACGGCCTGCTCCCCGAGACCGTGGATCTGGCACTTGACCACGAGCTCCGTCGGCGCGAACTCTGTCGTGAGGTAGAGCGCTGCGCCGCCCGCGTGGCGGGCGATCGCTTGCGCCAGCGCCAGGGCGAGCGTGGTCTTGCCGCAGCCGGCGCCTCCGCGCACGCTGACCGACGTGGTCCCTGCGCCATCGCCGGTCTTCGCGACAAGCGGCAGCCCGGCCGGCATGAACACCCACTCGAGGTTCCGAACCGCGAGATCCGTGATGCGGGAAATCGTCATGCCGCCCTCTGCCGCGCGACCGCTGGAAACGCCGAACAGGCGACGAGGTGCTGGACGGCGCGAGCCTCCATCTGCGCAGCCTGCCGCGGGCGGCGGCGCTCGCCTGCCGGTCGCCGGAAGCCGGCCTGGCGGTGCAGGGCCTCGAGGAACGGACCAAACCCGTCGAGAACCTGGCGCGGGAGCTTCGCTTCCAGGAGCCGGAGGAACGAGCGGGGATCGCGGCCGGACGGATCCGCCTCTTCCCACCAGCGCCGCAGGGTCGGCAGAAGGGCGCCCACGGCGGCGGCGGCCCGCAACGCACCGCCGTCGCGCACGGCCTGGGCGAGGAAATCGAGCGCGGCCGGGACGTCGCTCCAGGCACGCGCCCGCACGGCCGCTTGCAGCACTGCCGGCCGGGGACGCGCCGCTGCCTGCTCGCGCCAGAACGCCTCGTCCCAGGTGGGCCGCAGAGCGCTCAACGTGCGCAGGGCCGCGTCGCGCAGCCCGTCAGCATCCTCCCGATCGCCGAGTACCCGTCCGGAAGCCAGGTCGCGCACGGCGTCGCTCGCCTCGCCGAGGGCGCAGATCTCCACCAGGCGCAGCACATGCTCGAGCACGGGTCCCGGCGCGAGGTCCTCGCCCTTTGCCCGGCGCCGCAGGGCGCGGACCACCTCGTCCCGGATGGCCGCCCGGAGCGCGGGGGTGCCGTTGCGGTAGAACGTGCCCACGAGCAGGTGCGGCGCATCGCGGTCCTCGCCGCCCCGGCCGAAGCCGAAGTGTGGGTCGGCTCCTGCGAAGCGCGCGCGGATCCACGCGCCCACGTCCGCAGGCGTCGCCCCGTCCGCAAGGTTGTACGTCGGTCTGTCTGCTGCAGCTCCTTGGACGATCGGCTTCACGGATCCGTCACTCATGGTAGCGCCCGAGGCGCCGCACCAGGCGATCCGCATGGACCACCTCGTGCACAACCTCGGGGATGCCCGGCCGGCCTGACGCCGGCACGGTCCGCCCTGGCTGACCCGGAGGTGCCGGCGACGGACGGAACAGCACGGCGAAGTCCGCATCGGCGACCGTGGGTGCGTGGATGCGGGTCGCATCCCGGCGGTACACGGGGATGAGAACGTCATTCCCGTCGAGATCGGCCGGGAACCTGAGGGCAGCGCGGTCGAACACATCGGAGGCGCTGGCGGCGGGATCGTCTCCGTTCAGCACCTTCTCCGGGTCGCCGGCCGGGTCGGTTGCGTCGTACGTCGCCCACAGCACGTGCGCGCCCAGTGGCGTAGCCGCAAGCAGGCGCGGATCGGTCGTGAGCGGGTCCAGGTACCCGAAGTCGCGGAGGATGTTGGCCGCATCGTTCTCGGTCAGCTTGCCCCTCCCCGCGGCCTCCAACCCATCCTGGAACAGAACAAGAAATCTGTCGCCGAGGATCGCGCGGCCAAGCAGGACCGGCAGAGGCGGATCGATCTCGGGGCCGTGGCGCTGGTGCGCGTAGCACCAGCTCTCGTACTCCTTGCTGACCGTGTCGTCGGTCCAGGGGCCAGAGGGGCCGACGCCGGCGGCGAGGTCGTTCCAGTCCGCGTCCGGCACCAAGGTCTCGGCGTCCAGGTTGTCGGCGGCGCGCTGCAGGCGCTCGGCGCCGCTCGCGCGCAGGAACGCGACGAAGCCGTCGAGCGCCATCGGTCGAGGAGGCACGGGCAGCAGCCTACACTTCGGCCCCGGCCGATGGCAACTCGGCGTGGTAGCGCCGGGAATTCGGAGTACGAGCGTGAGCCTCGGCTGCAGCACCGGGCTCACGGGCCCCGGGCAGCGCCGCAGGGCTGCGCTAGGGTGGGGTGGCTCAAGGGCGAGGCGCCGGGCCCAGCGCGCCGGTCGCCGGAGGTCGGCACCCGAGTGCACGAAAAGCGTGCGTTGGATGGCCGACCTAGGCGAGGTCG
>JACQWT010000454.1 GCA_016209145.1 Deltaproteobacteria bacterium
CGTCTCGGTGTCCCCTCTCCCTCCGGGAGAGGGGCAGGGGTGAGGGTAACGATCCTGCCGGCGTCACGGATCCCGCAGTCTCGCGAGATCACGCCTCCCGACTTCCGGCCAAGAGCGCTTTTCCCCGACACACTCCTAGCCGAATCGGGGGCGGGCGTGGAGAAGCGAACCGCCAAGGCGCCAAGCACGCCAAGAAATCGGTTGTCTTCCTTGGCGGCCTTGGCGTCTTGGCGGTTCATCCGGCGGCGCTCCCCAGTTCTGGTAGGCACCCGTGGCTGCCGAGCCGCGATCGTTGTTGCGCGCTGGCCGGCGTCCTATGCACTGCGCCAGTCATGATCCCGTCTTTGCTGTCCCGACATGGCTGGCCCGCCCTGCTGCTGGGCCCCGGCCCGCTCGCCGGCCTGGTGCTCGTCGCCGAGCTGAGCGGCGTGCGGCGGGTGGCCTTCGAGGCGGGGACGGGGGCGAAGGATCTCGGCTTGTTCGACTTGGGGTCCGGCATGGAGAACATCGTCGGTGCCCTCGGCGTTCAGCCGTGAGCCCGGCGGGGCCCGCGGGCCGTCACGAATTGGGTCCCTTGCGCCGGCCCGTGGTACGAATACGGCCGTGAACGTGCACGCCCTTGCTCTCAGGTCCTTGCGCGCCGCCGCGGCCGCCCTGCTCGCCGGCGGGCTTGCGCCGGGCTGCGCCGAGTTTCAGCAGTCCCATCCCGAGGTGCCGGTGCGTGTCGTGGTGCCCGTGCCGGTCTGCACCACCCAGCTCGCCCCGCCCAAGCGGCAGGCCGGCGGCCGGGCCGTGATCCGCTCGCTCGATCCGGAGAAGTGGATGACCATCCTTGTGCCCAAGCTCGATCTGGGCCGCGGCCTGGGCCCGACCGACCTCGACTGCACGGGGCAGTACGTGTTCGCCAACGAGATCCTGCGCCACGGGATCCCGCCCGGCGACTGGCCGCAGGTCATCGATCCCGACGACATGTTCGTCGGCGCGGGGCCGGAGGGGCTGCGCGCGCTGTGGCTGCGTGCGCTCAAGTTCGACAACGGCGACGCTGGCGGGCCGGTGGCCCTCGTGCGCGGCATCGACGACCGCGCCGAGATCTACGGCATCGGCAGCTTCCGGGCGCCCGCCAACGCCGAGCTGCGGCCGGCCCGCATGGGCAACGAGAACATCGTCGTGGCCGAGGCCAAGCGCTGCCCCGACAAGTACAACTGCTGGAAAGAGGCGACCTTCTTCCTCCTGCGGCGCGGGCGCCTGCTCGGCGCGGCGACGGTGGATCTGGAGCGGGTCAAGCGCGTCCCGTCCGTCACCGAGCGGGGCCTGTACGCCGAGTACCGGATGCGCACCGACGTGCAGTACCAGCCCGACGGGATCCGCCTGCTCGAGCAGGTGCAGGTGCGGATCATTCCCTACGAGGAAGGCGGCGACCGGGACTCGGACCGACTGCTGCGCACCGTCGAGTTCGGCCGCAAGCTCAAGGTCCAGCGCGACGCCTTGTTCGCCACCAACGAGTCGGTCTGGGAGCGGGTCGTCGGGCAGGACTGAAAGCCGCGCCGCACGCCGCTATCCGCCGCCCGCGCTGGCGTCGATCGCCGAGCCGGACGAGGGCGGGACGCACGCCTTGCTCCCTTTCTTGTCCTCGACGAACACCACGTTCGACGAGCAGTTCGCCTCGTACTCGACGCTGCGGTTGATGTTGCACTGCGGCTTGTCCGTACATACCAGGAAGCAGTAGTTGACGCCGTCGTCGTGCGTCACGCAGGCCGAGCCCTCGGGGCAGTCGGCGTCGGCCTTGCAGTCCTCTATGCCGCAGTAGCCGCCCTTGAACTGCTGCAAGCACTGCTGCCCCTGCTCGGTGCAGTCCTTCTGGCTCGTGCACTCCGAGCCCACGCCGCGCTTCTGGGCCGGGCTGCCGCCCACGCCGCCCCCGCCGCCGCCGTTGCCGTTGCCGCAGCTTGCGGTGGTCGCAAGCGCCAGGCCCACCAACAATCGAGTCGCCCTCGTCATCTTGCCTGTCCCTCCGGTGCTACAGCCGCCCGGGCGCGGCCTGCCACTACCCGACGCTACGCCCGCAACCCAGCGCTCAGCAACAAGTGCTGCCGCCGCAGTTGCAGCTCATGCAGCTCGACCACTGGCCGTTCATGCACATCTTGCAGTGCCACTTGTCCCCGCACGTGCAGGAGATCTCGCCGTCCGAGCAGCCGCCGCTGCAAGAGGACCACGCGCCCCACTGGCAGCTCCCGCTGCACGTCCTCTGCTGGAGCCCCTGGCCGCCGTTGCATGCCTGCGATTCGACCTCACCGGGAACGCACCCCTCGCCGCTGCACCAGCTCCAGTCGCCCCATTGGCAGTCCGGCTGGCAGGAGCGCTCTTTCTGGCCTTCGTTGCAGGCTCCGCACGCATCCATACCCTTCTCTCCCGGGCTGCACGGCCCCTCTCCGGTGCACGGCTGCCAGTCCTGCCAGTGGCAGTCCGGCCCGCAGAGCCGCTGCGTCGTGCCGCAGGAGCCGCATCCCGCAGACTCGTGCGCGCCTGGCGCGCACTCCCCCACGCACCCGTCAACCGAGCCGCCCGCCGTGCCGGACGCCCCCGCGCCCGCCGCGCCTGCCGCGCCGGCTCCCGTGCTGCCTGCCGTGCCGGAGGCCCCCGCGCCCGCGGCTCCATGGCCGCCGTCGGAAGAGCCGGCGTGCGCCCCGGCGCCGTCCCCGGCCGGTGCCACGCTGAAGTTGGCGCCGCACCCGAGCAACAGGGCCGGCAGGACCGCGAGCGCGGCGCTGCAGTGCATCCCCGAGGAGGCCACGTCCTTTATGATAGCCGCGCCCGGCGTGCCTGGCCACCGCGGCCGGCTACCAGCAGAACAGGTACCCGCCGTAGCCGCAGTCCGGCTCCTGGAACAGCGAGTAGCCCAGGCCGAGCACGAGGCCGCTGGCGGCGCCCGTCAGCGCGCCGGCCAGGACCTGGCCGAAGCTCTCGTGGCCGATGCCGTAGCCGTCCTGGCTGCGCGAGATCGAGGAGACCATGGCCGCCGAGAAGGGGACCAGCACTTCGCCGGCGAAGTACGGGATGTTGAGCTCGCTGTCCGAGTACTTGAAGGTGTCGACCAGGAAGATGCTCACGCCGGCGCCGGTGGCGCCCCAAGCCGCGTACGCCTGCGTGCTCGGCCCGCCGAAGCTCTCGCACCCGGAGTCGGGCAGAAGCGCCTTGGTTTCGTCCAGGGTGCAGCCCGGCCGGACCGACTCCACGGCGTTGCGGATCGGCCCGTCGACGAACAGCGTCAGCGCCGTCGCGCTCATGATCGGGGCCAGGGCCGAGACGTGCCAGCGCGCTTTCCAGCCCACGGTGGCGTCGGGGCTGCTGTAGTAAACGCGCGGCATCAGCGAGACCGTGGCCACGCTGATCATCATGGTGACGTTGGAGACCGCGTCCCAGTTCGTGTCGCGCTCCGCGATGGGCGGCACCTGCGCCTGGGCCGAGCGCCCGGCCAGCCCGAGACAGAACGCGCCGCTCAACAGACTCGCTGCGATCTTTGCTGTGCGCATGCCTTGCGTCTTTTCGTGCCAGGCAGGCGCCTGCGCGTCTCGCCTGGGCTGCTACCGCCTGGGCTGGTTGACGGGCGCGGCGAAGCGGCCAATGCCGGCACCGGCCGGCTCGCCTGAGGATGAGGACTGGTATGCCTCGCCCGAGGTAGCAGCGTACGCGCGCGAGAACTGTGGGCCAAAAATAATAAGGAAGGTCTCCTTGTCCTCGCCCGAGTAGTCGCCGTGGACGGTCTCGTAGAGCCTCCACATGCCTTCGTACTTGCTGGCGAACAGCCCGCCCTTCTTGCCCCGGCGCTCGTACTCGGCCTCCAGCGCTTGGGGCGACAGCTTGGCAAGGAGCTGCTTGACACCCTCCATGACGCCGTTGAGCAGGGCTACCTGGTGCGTCATGACGTCGACGAACACGTCGTGAAGGTGCCGGCGCACCTCGGGGCCGCCGCCTTCGCCTAGCAGCACCGCGCCGAGCTCCTTCCCGTCCTTGGCGTTGGCCACCCGGTTGCCTTGCACCACCCGCTCCAGGCGCAGCACCTCGCTTTCGAACTCCTGGTAGCCGTCGCGCAGGCTCACGAAGCACTTGAGAAACTCTTCCACCGCGTCGCGCAGGCGCCGCGCGAAACCGAGCAGGGGCTCGACATCGGCCGGTGGCTGGGTGCCGGGCGCCAGCACCCTGGCCAGCTCCAGCAGCGCCGCCACGGCGGCCTTGGCGTAGTTGATCTCCCCCCACTCGTGCGCCATCACGCCGTAGTAGCGAGACACCTTCTGGAAATCGTCCTCCTGCGCCACCGCCGGATGCTCGATGAGCAGTCGCTTCAGGTAGCTCACCCGCACCTCGGGCGCGAGCCGCGGCAGGTGCACGTAGACGAGCCGGTAGACGTTGCCCCAGGCCGAGCGGTACGCCTCGATGTAGGGCGCGACCTGGCGGACGAAGGGATCCTCCTGCCCCGGCGCCACGGGCTGGAGCCGGCGCTGCGCCACCGCCATGCCCAGCTCCGTGCCGATCTCGAGCACCGACGCCTCCTGCGGCACCAGCGTCGGACGCGCTCCGATTTCGGCGAGCTCGAAACGTACGGCGATCGGGCCGACCTGGATCTCGGGGGTAAGCGTGATGTCGACGAGGTGGTCCCGCAGCAGCTTCTGGCCCTGGAACACCGTGCCGTTGGTCGATCCCAGATCCTTGATGAGCAGCCGGCCGTCGCGCACCTCTACCGCCGCGTGGAACTGCGAGATGAAGGGCCGGTCGACGTGCAGGTCGTTGAGCTGGTTGCGCCCGATGCGCACAGGGAAGCGATCGAAGCTCACTCCGAAGCTCTGGTTGCTCTGCGTGTCGAGCACCGTGACGCTGAGCGCCGTGGTCATGCCGCCAAGAGCCTAGCAGAGACGGGCGGCATCGGCGTTCTTGCGCTGCGGTTGCGGTTTCTTGGCCCGTTTGCCTACAAGGTGGCAGGGTTACCTACATCATGGCCTGGCTCGACAGAATCCCGCCGGTGATCTCGGCCCTGGCCTTCGGCTACGGGGTTGGGATGACCACTCCCGATTCCACCCTGGCGTCCGCACGGGCGGCGGTCGCCGCGTACCAAGGCTCGCAGCGAGCCGGCCCGGCGGCCCGGCCGGGCGCCGCGGCCCCGGCGCACGCCTGGGCAGGCCAAGGGCCGACGGCAGGCCCCGAGGAGCCATTCCCGTACGGTCAGGCCGGCCCATTCGGCCCCTGGGGCTACGGTCCGGCGGGCTATCCGGCGTACGGCGCGCCGCGCTACGCGGCGCCGCCGCAGCGCGGCGATGGACCGGGACGGGAGTCGCGCGAGCTCGGCCGGCTGCGGCAGGTCGTCGCCGGCGCTTCCTGCCCGCTGCAGCGCCCTGTCCAGTCGGACCCGCCGCCGTACGCCTCCGGCACCGACGGCGTGCTCGACGACGTGGACGACCTCGATCCGGCCGGCCAGGAGGCCCTTTCGCGGCTGCAGCTCCCGGACTTCGAGGTGCCGGTCACGCGCCGGGCCATCGCCTACCTGCGCTTCCTGACGCGCTCCGAGCGGGGTCGAGATCTGTACGAGACCTGGCTCAAGCGCAGCGGACGCTACCAGGACATGATCCAGCAGGAGCTGCGCGAACGGGGGTTGCCCGAGGATCTGATCTGGGTGGCGATGATCGAGAGCGGCTTCGACCCGCGCGCCGTCTCCCCCGCCGGGGCCGTCGGCCTGTGGCAGTTCATGCGCTCGACCGGCGAGATCTACGGCCTGCAAGTGGATCGCTACCTGGACATGCGTCGCGATCCGGCGAGCGCCACGCGGGCGGCTGCCCACCACCTGCGCGACCTCCATCAGCGCTTCGGGAGCTGGGATCTGGCCTTGGCGGCCTACAACATGGGCTACGAGCAGCTTCTCGCCGCCATCGACCAGTACGCGACCACCGACTTCGGCGAGCTTGCCCGCCAAAGGGCCATCCCCACCGAGACCGCCAACTACGTGCCCAAGATCGTGGCGGCGGCCCTCGTGGCCAACAACCTCGAGCGCTACGGCTACGGCGACGTCAGGCTCCACGCACCGCTGCACGCGGCCGAGCTCGCCGTGCCGCCGGGCATGTCCCTGCAGACGGTGGCCAAGGCGGCGGGGGTATCCGGCGCGACCATCCGTCAGCTCAACCCGCAGCTCATCCAGGACCGGGTGCCGGCCGGCGGCAGCACGTGGGTGGTCAACGTGCCCTCCGAGTCGCTGTCGCGGGCGCGCGCCGCGTTGCCGGCCCTCGTCGATAGCCGCGTGGCGGCGACGGACGCCGACGTGCTCGATCCGATGGGGCTGCTCGTGGGCGGCGGCAAGGGCACCGCCCGGCGGACCTGGGACGAGGACGAGAACCTGCTCGGCCGGCTTCCCGCGCCCAAGCGGCGCTCCCTGCGCGAGATGCTGGGCGAAGGGCGGCGCGGTGATCGCGACGAGGCGCTGGCGGCGCTGGCGGATGACTTCGCCCCGCGCCGGAGCGAGCGGGAGACGCTGATGTACCGCGTCGGCCCAGGCGACACGCTGCTCGGCGTCGCCCGGCAGTTCGCCGTGGACGTGGAGGATCTGGCCCGGGACAACGGCATCGAGCCCGACGCCCGCCTGCGCGAAGGAGCGCTCCTGCGGCTCAGCGTGCGGCGGGACGTGGTCGAGCGCTTCGGCCGCAAGGCTCAGCCGCCTGCCGAGGGAGCGCCGCCGCCGGACGGCGGCGCCGAGCAGGGCGGCGGCGCGGCTCCGCCCGACGGCCCGGCCAAGGACAAGCCGAAGCAGAGCGAGAAGGCGAGCCCGGGGAAGCGCAGCGGCCGGCGCCAGCCTGCCTGACGGTAGGCCCGGCTGCCGTCGGCGCCCGCGCTTCCGGCGGCGAATTTGCGTGCCTCCGGCGCGCGAGCCGAGGTAGGTTCCCGTCTCGCTCGCGCGGGGCCCTTGGCCGAAGGGCCTGCGCCCGCTGGTCTACCAGGTCAGAGAATCAATGCGCTTCGCGATAGAAAGCCGGCCGGTCAGGGCGAACGGGGTTGGGGCCCCGTTCGCGGGGTCTGGGGCGAAGCCCCAACGTGGAACTCTCCCGCGGACGGCACCCCTTGGTCCACAGCGCGCAACGGCCGCGGGGCGTTGCTGCTTGCGCCCGCCCGCTTCGTTCCCGTGGGCGTGTCGCCCCGATTCCGCGCCTTCGGCGGTCGTTCAGTGCGTGAACGCGCGCCACTACGAGGTCACGGTCGATCACCTGCTCTACGCGCTGCTCGACAACCCCGACTCGGACGTGGCCTTCCTGGCGATGCGCTACGACCTCGATCCGTCGGGGCTGCGCGCGACCCTGCAACGGGCCATCGAGAGCCTGCGCGCCGGCAACGCCGGGAAGCCCACCTTCTCGCCTACCATGCTCGAGTGGATGCAGGACGCCCACATGGTGGGCTCGCTCGAGTACGGCTTCCAGAAGGTCCGCTCCGGCGTGCTCTTCCTGCGCCTGGCCCAGCAGCCGACCAAGTACACGATGAGCGGCATCGGGATGCAGCTCGACGGCATTCCCAAGGACGAGCTAAAGACGAAGCTTGCCGAGATCGTCTCCGGCTCCAAGGAGGACGCCGAGAGCGGCATGAAGGCCGACGCCGGGCTCGGCGGCGGCAAGCTTCCGGCCGGCATGGCCAGCGCGGGCGCGGACAGCGCCCTGGGCAAGTACTGCGTCGACTACACCGGGCGCGCCCGGGCCGGCGAGATCGACCCGATCTTTGGCCGCGAGCGCGAGATCCGGCAGATGATCGACATCCTCGCCCGACGCCGCAAGAACAACCCCATCGTCATCGGCGAGTCGGGCGTCGGCAAGACGGCGCTCATCGAGGGCCTGGCCCTGCTGATCGCCAACGACGAGGTGCCGCCGCTCTTGCGGGGCGTCGAGATCCTGGGCCTGGACTTGGGCCTGCTGCAGGCCGGCGCCGGCGTCAAAGGCGAGTTCGAGAACCGCGTCAAGCAGGTCATCTCCGAGGTCAAGGCTTCGCCCAAGCCGATCATCATTTTTATCGACGAGGCCCACCAGCTCATCGGCGCGGGTGGCGGTGGAGGCGGCGGCGACGCCGCCAACCTGCTCAAGCCCGCCCTGGCGCGCGGCGAGCTTCGTACCATCGCGGCGACCACCTATAGCGAGTACAAGAAGTACATCGAGAAGGACGCCGCGTTGGAGCGCCGCTTCCAGCCGGTGCGCGTGGGCGAGCCCAGCATCGAGGTCTGCATCAACATGCTGCGGGGGCTGCGGCCGAAGTTCGAGCAGGCCCACGACGTCATCATCCAGGACGAGGCCATCATGGCGGCCGTCAACTTGAGCGCCCGCTATCTGTCGGGCCGGCAGCTCCCGGACAAGGCCGTGGATCTGCTCGACACCTGCTCGGCGCGCGTCAAGGTGGCTCTCCAGCAGAAGCCCGCCCAGGTCGAGGACGTCGAGGTCGAGATGGGCAACTTCGAGCGCGAGATCTCCGGCTTGGAGCGCGACCGCCAGTCCGGCGTCGCGGTCGACGAGGAGCGGCTCGTGGACTTGAAGCAGAAGCTCGCGGCGGCCCAGGACCGGCACGCCACGATCAAGGCGGCATACGAGACCGAGCGCGCCGGCGTGCAGAAGGTCATCGACGCGCGCGAGAAGATGGCCAAGGCCGCGAACGACGAAGAGCGCAACCGGCTGCGCAAGGACGTGTGCGCCGTCATCGACGAGCTGCATGCCAGCCAGGGCGCGGTGCCGCTCATCCGTCCCGACGTGGACGAGGCCATGGTGGCCCAGGTCGTGGCCGCCTGGACCGGCATCCCGGTCGGCAAGATGGTCGGCGACGACGTCAAGGCCCTGATCGACATGGAGAAGCTCCTGACCGAACGCATCAAGGGCCAGGACTGGGCCCTCAACGTCATCGCCAAGGAGCTGCGTTCCGCCCGGGCCGGCCTGAAGCCACCCGAGCAGCCGCTCGGCGTGTTCCTGCTGGTCGGGCCCTCCGGCGTGGGCAAGACCGAGACCGGCCTCGGGCTGGCGGACCTGCTCTTCGGCGGCGAGCGCATGATGGTCACCATCAACATGAGCGAGTTCCAGGAGAAGCACACCGTCAGCCGCCTCATCGGCTCGCCCCCGGGCTACGTCGGCTACGGTGAGGGCGGCATGCTGACCGAGGCCGTCCGTCACCGGCCCTACACTGTGGTGCTGCTCGACGAGACCGAGAAGGCCGACCCGGACGTGCTGAACCTCTTCTACCAGGTGTTCGACAAGGGCATGCTCTCGGACGGCGAGGGCCGCGAGGTCGACTTCAAGAACACCGTCATCGTCATGACCAGCAACCTCGCGACCGACAAGATCACCAACATGACCGTCGCCGCCTGGGAGGACAACGAGGAGGTCGACATCAAGGAGCTCATCGACGCCATCAAGCCGACCCTCTCGGCCCACTTCAAGCCCGCCCTCTTGGCGCGCATGACCATGGTGCCCTTCCTGCCCATCTCGCCCGAGGCCCTGGGCATGATCACGCGCTTGAAGCTCGACAAGCTGGTCAAGCGGATGTGGAGCACGCAGGGGATCACGGCGCGCTACACCGACAAGCTCGTCAGCGTCATCGCCAGCCGCTGCACCGAGGTGGACACGGGCGCGCGCAACATCGACCACATCCTGCGCTCCACGTTGATCCCGCAGCTTTCGAATGCGGTGCTGGCCCAGATGGCCGAGGGCGAGCTTCCCAAGTTCGCGATCATCGACGTGAACGACAAGAACGAGTTCACGACGAGCTTCTCCAACGAGGCGCCCGCATGATCCGACGCGGGCGAAGCAGGCCCGGCTGGCCGGGGATCACGAGGGCGTGCGCGGCCGCGGCGGTGCTCGGCGCCGCCAGCTTGTTGGGCTGCCCGGTTCCTCCGGTGCCGCCACCCGAGCCGTGCGACAAGCAGGTGGTGACGCTGAACCTCTACGCCGCCGACAACATCAATCCGAACGAGGAGGAGCGGCCGCGGCCGGTGGTGGTGCGGCTCTACCAGCTCGCGAACGACCTCAGGATGGCGAGCTCCAAGTACGACGACATCCTGTTGCGCGACAAGGAGACGCTCAAGGAAGACGTGCTCAAGGTCGACGAGGTCGAGGTCTTTCCCAACGATCTCGTGGAGATCAAGTTCGAGCGCATCCCCGAGGCTACCTTCCTGGTGGGGGCGGCGATGTTCCGCACGCCCAAGGGGCATAGCTGGAAGACGTACTACATCTTCCCGCCCATGCCGAACGCGCCCGCCGGCTGCGCCGCGCTCGCTCCTGACGTGGACGCCGGCGCGGCCGATCCCGCGCCCAAGACCGCGTTCTTCGTGGAGGGTTCACAGATCGACAACGGCAGCCAGTTCGACGAGTCGATGTTCACGCAGTCCACGCCGCTGCGCCGCATCAGCCTGCCGAAGCACTCCGCCACGTCCGACAGCTACGCCACGCCGCCGGCGGGGCCGGCGGGGCGGTGACGCGGCCCGGAACGATTACATCTCCGTCTGGACTTCTGGTATACGGCGGCCTGCGGCACAGGCCGCCGTCCGGGCGACCATGATCCACCCGCGCAAGCCGATCTGGACCGAGGGGCTGTTCATGACCCCTCAGCACCTCCAGCAGGGCGACCAGTACCACGAGGCGCTGCTGCACCACCGCGTGCGCGCCGTGGCGCGCTACGACTGGGGCCTGACCGACGTCCAGTTCGACGAGCGGGCGCTCGCGTCCGGGCAGGTCAAGCTCGTGAAGGCGCACGGGGTCTTCCCCGACGGGACTGCCTTCCTCATCGGCGATCGGGGCGAGGACGTGGTCGAGGCCCGGCCCCTCGAGGGGCATTTCCCGGCGGCCATGGACGCGCTCGACGTGTTCCTGGCCGTCCCGAACCAGCGGGACAACGCGGCCAACACCGCCCTCGATCCCGCCAAGGCCGGCCCCGCCGTGCGCTACGTGGCCCAGCAGTTCATCATTCCCGACCTCAACACCGGCCGCAACGAGCAGACCCTGAGCTGGGCGCGCGGCAACCTGCGCCTGCTCTTCGGCACGGAGCCGCGCGACGCCTACCACACCATCCGGGTGGGACAGATGCAGCGCGACGCCACGGGCGGCGTGGTCCTGCGGCCGAGCTTCATTCCCTCGGTGCTGCGCATCGGCGCTTCGCCGTTTCTCGTCACGAACTTGAAGCGCGTGCTCTCGTCCATGGTCGGCAAGCAGAAGGCCCTGGCGGAGGGCCGCCGCATGCGCTCGGCGGCCTCCGTGGACTTCCAGGCGTCGGATGCGGCGAAGTTCTGGATGCTGCACACCCTCAACTCGTTCATCCCCCTCGTCAACCACATGGTCGACCACGGCGACGCCCACCCGGAGGAGCTGTACGTGCTCGTGGGCAGCATCATCGGCGAGCTGTGCACGTTCTCGCCCAGCGGCGATCCCACCGATCTGCAGAAGTTCAACTACCTGGAGCTCTCCGACGTCTTCCCCCCGATGTTCGAGCGCTGCCTGGCGATGATCGGCGCCGTGCTGGCCGAGCAGTACATCATCGTGCCCCTTGAGAAGCGCGACGACGGCATGTACCTGGGCAAGTTCGAGGACCCGGCCGTGCCGCGCAAGCATGAGTTCTTCCTGGAGTGCAGCGGCTCCGACGAGGGCACGCTGCGCGAGCGGCTGCCCAAGCTGCTCAAGATGGCCTCGTGGAACCAGATTGGCTACATCTTGAACGCGGCCATCCCGGGGGTGGGCTCGGCGGTGGAGTACCGGCCCCCCGGCGCCATCCCGGTCAAGCCCGGGCTGGTCTACCTGCGGGTGGATATGGCTGGCGATTACTGGAACGACGTCGTAAGTTCTGGCACTATAGCCATCTATCAGCCGATCGATCCCCAGCAGGTGCAGATCCGCTTGATCGGGGTGAAGACCGGCATGCGGCAGTGAGCGGCCCCACCTCCGGGTGGCGCCGCCGTCCAGAGCTCGACGCGGGCTCGTTCCCCGGAGCGGTCCGCAGCCGAGGCGAGAGGTGGCGATGAGCGAGACGACGATGGCCCAGCAGATGTACTGGGTCTGCTCCGACGTGCTGTCGCTGATCCTGCAGTTGCGCGGCTCGCAGGACCTGCCCGCGCCCGACATCCTGCAGCGGCGCGTGCTGGGCCTGTTCGAGACGATGGTGCAGAACGGCCGCGAGGCGCGCATCCCCGAGCAGGACATGATCGACGTGAAGTACGCCCTGGCGGCCTTCGCCGACGAGGTGATCTTCCATTCGAACTGGCCCGGACGGCAGCAGTGGCTGAGCAACCCGCTGCAGTTCCAGTTCTTCCACGAGAACACCGCCGGCGACGGGTTCTACGACCGGCTCGACGCCCTGCACGCCCAGCGCGGGCGGCTGCACGTGACGCAGATCTACTTCCTGTGCCTGGCCCTGGGTTTCCAGGGCAAGTACCGGCTGCGCAACCAGGAGCAGCTCGGCGCGGTGGTCGAGGGCGTGGGCAACCACGTCGGGCTCTCGGTGGGGGGAGGGGAGCTGCTCGCCCCCAACGCCGAGCGCAAGGACGGGGGCGCCGGCGCCGTGCGCCGGGAGCTGCCGTTCCTGGCCGTGGCCCTCGGCTTCTTCGTCGTGGCTCTGCTGATCGTGATCGTGCTGCGCCTGGTCATCGGCAGCAGCGCCGAGAGCGTGGCGGAGAGCATTACCAAGCTCGTGGGGAAGTAGGGGAGGCGGCTGCGTCTGCCGCTGCGCCTGGGCTCACGGCTGGCGGTCCAGCGCGAGCTGCCTAGGTGAGCAACTCGTCCGCCGAGCCCACCAGCACGGCCAGGCGCAGCCAGCGATCGACACGGTCGATGCGGGGCCCGCTCCCATCAGCCAGCGGCAGGCTTGCACTTGAACTCGAACTTGAGGGTGGCGTTCTTGTCCGCCTGGACGATCCCGCAAATCTGCTCGCACAGCACGATCGAGTCGTCGTAGTGATCGCCCGGCGTGCCCTGGTCGTCGATGTAGAAGTTCGTGGGCCCGCACTCCCCCGGCCCGCCGACCTGCGTGATTTCCACGGGAGGGCCGCCGCCGCCGGGCTCGTAGACGACCTTTGTCGTCTCTGGGGCGACCTCCACGCCGCTGCCAAGAAGCGGGGGATACGGGAACTCGCAGGGGATCGGCTCCGGCTCAGGCTTCTTGGTGATCTCCGCGTAGACGGCGTCGAAGCTGCTGGCGTCGCACAGCGGGGCTCGCAGCGCCTGGGTGAGCACGCTCAGGGCCTGGTAGCCGGTGCCCGGGGAAAGCGTGCAAGTGGCTTCGGTCAGCGGATCGCCCGGCAGCCACACGCCGAGCGGGTTGCTCTCGTGCGGCGGGATGCCGACGATGCTGTGCCAGGCGTAGCGGCGCTTCTTCGCCTCGCCAAACTGCTGCGGGTCGAGCGCCAGAAGCGCGGCGTCGAAGTCGGCGGCTGCTTGCTGCCCGGCGGCAATCCCGTCCCCGTCGTCGAAGTCGTGGCCGGCGCCGCTGCACGGGCCGGCGCCGTCGGCGCCGAACAGCACGAAGAGCTTCTGCGCGCCAGGTCGCAGCCACTCCTGCCAGCCATGGTCAGTGAAGAAGTGCTTGTCAGGCTGGTCGTAGGTCTCGAAGATCTTGCACCAGGCGTCGTGGCTGCCCACATCGACGCTGTAGTGGAAGAAGCGCGGCGGGTTCAGCCCGGGCAGCTTCGGGAAACCGGGGTTGCTCGGATCGCAGCCGCCCGGAGGGACGGAGCTCAGCGGCGCCTCGATGCACACCGACTGGTCGTTGAGCTTGCCGTGGGCTGTCAGCGCGATCACGCGGTAGTCGATGCCGCTATTGGACAGGATGCTCGCGAGGCCCTTGTTGATGCTGTCCTGCACGGCCTCGATGTACGGCGCCATGCTCGCCGAGTTGTCGATGACGAGGACGATGTCGACCTCGAACCAGACCGGGCCGGGGGGGTCCCAGCAGCAGTCCGGACACTCCACGTAGCCTCCCTGCTCCCCTGCTCCGGACCCGGCTTCCGCCCCGGCGCCGCCCTGCCCGCCGCTCGACGTGGCGCCGCCGCCTCCGGCGGCCGGCTGACCGCCGCTGCCGGCGCTGCCCCCCACACCGCCGGAGGTGCTTTGACCGCCCGCGACGCCACCCACCGATGCCTTGCCCGCGCAGCCCGGCGCCGCGCCGAGGGCGCCAGGCAACGCCGCCCCAAGCACCAGCGCGCCCACCGCTGCCAGCCTTCCGATCATGATGCCACCTACGTGCCGTGAAGCAGACCCGGCCCGCCCCATGCCGGAGCCACCTGCACCATGACCCCCGACCATGACTCCCGACCATGACCTCTTCCCATGACCGTCACCGCTTGCTCACCCTGCCGCGCCCGGCGACGCCGCGTGCGGCACTCAGCCGGCCGCGCCCGGCTTGTCGCCCACCGCATCCCCGAGCTCATCGGCCGCCGCGCACGTGGCCGCGCGCGCCAGCCACCGGTCGAGCGCCGCCGTGTCCCGACAGCTCAGGATCTGCGCGCGCAGCGACTCCCGCACGTCCAGGCGGCGCGCCGCCAACACCGCGATCGCGGCCTCAGCCCGGCCCCTGGCCTCGCCCTCAGCCTCGCCTTCAGCGCGGCCCCTGGCCGCGCCCCTGGCCTCGCCCTCAGCCTCGCCTTCCGCTCGGCCTTCCTGGCGCGCCGCGGCGAGATCCAACTGGTAGCAGACCGCGGCCTTCTCCCGCATCTCGGCGAGTTGCCTCGAGACCGGGTCGGCCGAGAGCCGCTCAAGTAGGCTATGGGCCTTGCCAATGGTAGGTTCGCTCATGATGGCCTCCGCGCGCTCCTCGGCGCTGCGCGCCTTGAGGTATTGTACCAGCCCTTCCAAGGTACTTTCCCAAGAAGCGGTCGCAAATGTCTGCCAGTCGGACCCCTCGGGACCTCCGCTGGCCCGAAAACGGCTGGAGACCGCGGCGGCCGGTCGATGACTCGCCCCAGTCCGCCACCGCGTGAGCACCTAACCGCGTCAAGTTTCCGTCAACGGGGTCTGTACAAAAGTGTCAGCGATGTCTTGATCTACGCCCCCGCTCCCCTGCACCATGACCATGACCTTCACCCCGACCCTCCCCATGACCCTGAACCATCACCATCACCACCGCCCGGCAGCCAGGTAGCGCGCCCGCCGTGGCCTCGGCCGCCGTCCCGCAGGGCGCCCCGCGGCGCGCCAACGCAGAAAACTCGCCGTCGGCACGAGCCTCAACCACAATAGTTGCCGGAGCACTGTCGCCGTCCCATCGGCAAGGGAGAGCCGCTCATGTGGTTGTGGATCCTCGCCGCCCTGTTCCTCGTCCTGGTCTGGGGCGCCTGGTACATCTTGCAGCCGTCCGCTGGCGAGACCGGTCCCACGGTGGAGATCTTCCCCACCTGGGTCGCCATTCTCATTACCGCCATCGTGGTGCTCGCCTTGGTCGGCCTGGTCGTCTACCGGCGCATGCGCGCCGCGCGGGCGGCGCGGGCGCTGGAGAAGGCCATCGCCCAGCAGGCCCAGGAGCAGGTGCTCGCCGCCAAGCCGGAGAACCGCGAGGAGATCCAGGCTCTGCAGAAGCAGATGCTCGACGGCATCAAGGCGCTGAAAGCCTCGCGGCTCGGCGAGGGCCGGGTCGGCGGCAACGCGCTGTACGCGTTGCCCTGGTACGCCATCGTCGGGCCGCCCGGCGCGGGCAAGACCACGGCCCTGCGCCACTCCGGCTTGACGTTCCCCTTCCTGGATCCGGCGGGGGGCGGCGTGCGCGGGGTGGGAGGAACGCGCAACTGCGACTGGTGGTTCACCAACGATGCCGTCTTGCTCGACACCGCCGGCCGCTACACGACCGAGCAGGACGATCGCGAGGAGTGGCTGGCCTTCCTCGAGATGCTGCGGACCTACCGCCGGCACAAGCCGCTGAACGGCGTGATGGTGGCCGTGGCGGCAAACGAGCTGTGCGACGCGTCGGAGGACGAGGTCGCGGCCGTGGCCGAGCGCGTGCGCGACCGCATCGACGAGATGCAGATGCAGCTTCGCATGGTGCTACCGGTCTACGTCATTTTCACCAAGTGCGACCTCGTGGCCGGTTTCGTCGAGTTCTTCGGGGATCTGAAGCGCAGCGAGCGCGCGCAAATCTGGGGCGCCACCGTCAAGCTTGCCGAGGACAAGAGCGACCCTGCCAAGCTCTTCCACCGCGAGTTCGACCTGCTGGTGGAGCAGCTCCACAAGCGGGCGGTGGTGCGCCTGGCGGGCGGGCGCACGCGGCGCCCCGAGCAGGAGCGCATCTACCAGTTCCCGCTGGAGTTCGCGGCCATCAGGCGTAACCTCGCTGACTTCCTTGGCCTGTGCTTCAAGCCGGCCCCTCCGCCGGCGGGCAAGAAGGCCACGCGCATCCCCGATCCCATCCTGCGCGGCTTCTACTTCACCAGCGGCACGCAGGAGGGCAAGCCGCTGGAGCGCGTGGTGGGGGCGATGGGGCGGGCGTTCGGGCTGCGCCTGGCGGAGCGCGAGGAGCGGGCCGTGACCGAGCCCAAGAGCTACTTCCTGCACGACGTCTTCGCCAAGGTGGCCTTTCCCGATCAGGATCTGGCCGGGCGAACCGAGGACGAGCTGCGCCGGGGCAAGATCCAGCGGTTGCTCGTGGCCGCGGGCGCTGCCGCGCTTGCCCTGCTGCTGGTCGTGCCCGCGGGCTACTCGTACCGCAACAACAAGGCGCTCATCGACCGGACGCGGGAGGTTTCGGAGATGGCTGCCCAGATCGACTGGCTCGACGGGCGGCCGCCGGGACCGAAGATCGACCAGCTCGATACCCTGCGCCAGCACGTCGAGCTGCTAGATGCCTACCGCCAGGAGGGCGCGCCCCTGAGCTACCGCTGGGGCATGTACCAGGGCGACCGCCTCTATGGGCCCGCGCTCGAGCAGTACATCCAGTCGCTGCGCGTGGGCTTCATCCTGCCCGTCAAGGCGCAGCTCGAGGCGGCGATGAAGCGCTCGACGGGAGCGAAGTACCTGGACGAGTACCAGAGCCTCAAGACCTACCTGTTGCTCGACGACGTCGAGCACTTGCAGGACTGGGAGGGGTGGCACAAGGGGCGGCTGACGCGCGAGTGGGCGAGCCTGCTGCGCGCCCAGTCGAACCTGTCGCAGGAGGAGATGTACACGGCCCTGTTCGAGCACGTGCGCTTCTACGTGGACCTCGTGCGGCGCACCGCGGTAAAGGGCGAGGATCTGGACCACGCGCTCATCGCCCGCACCCGCGACGTTCTCACGCGCGTGGGGCCGAGCCAGCGCTACTACGACCAGTTCGTCACCGTCCTCATCGACGAGCGGATCGACGAGGCCGGCCCGGACTCGCGCGAGAACCTCGCCTACCCGCCCATCACGGTCAAGGACATCTTCGCCGACCGTCCCGACGTCCTCACGGTGCTCGGCAGCAAGCAGAAGAAGCGCGAGGGCAAGTGGCGCGAGGTGCAGGGGCCGTACACCTACTTCGGCCACCAGGCGGTGCTCGCCTCGCTCCGGGACGGCTACAAGATCCTCGAGCGCGAAAAGTGGGTCGTGCCGCTCACGGCCGAGGAGAAGCAGCAGGGCGACAAGATCAAGCAGTCGCTGGCGCGCGTGCGCCAGGACTACGACGAGCAGTACATCACCCAGTGGCGGGAGTTCTTCCAGGACGTGGACGTGGTCATCCCCACGAACAACGTCGAGGCGATTCAGGAGTTCAAGGTCCTGTCCACGCCCGACTGGCCGTACTGGCGGATGCTGCGCGTGCTGCGCGACAACAGCCAGTTCGAGCGCAAGAGCGTCTCGCAGGCGCAGGAGACGACCGGGGGCGACGGCGGGGTCATCGACCAGATCAAGCGCCGGCTGCGGCGCAAGATCGAGTCCAAGCTCCGCACCGGTTCCACCGATGGGCTCTTCGGCGGCGCGGAGGGCGCCGCGCGCGTCGATCCCGTGCCGGAGCGCTTCAAGTCCATGGTCGACTTCGGCCTGCCCGAGGCCGCCAAGGAGGGCGAGCCGCCGCCCCCGGCGCAGCTTGCCGGCTACGTCAACAAGTTGGAGAAGCTGGCCGGCGCGATGACCGTCGTCGAGGAGGGGCCGCCCAACGCCGACACCGCCACGGCGACGCAGCTCTTCCAGGAGGCCGTGGCGGACGCCGAGTCGAAGCTGCTGACGCTGGACCGCACGGGCCAGGTGCTGATGCGCGATCTGCTCCTCAACCCGCTGCGGCAGTCCTACCGGGCCATGGTCTTCAGCGCGGGCGGCGCGGCGAGCGGGCTCTGGGAGGTGGTGGTCTGGCCGCCCTACCGCGACACCATCAGGAACCGCTACCCCTTCAACGCCCTGTCCAAGAAGGACGCCTCGTTCGAGGACGCGGTGGGCTTCTTCCGGCCCAAGGATGGCATCCTCTGGGGCTTCTACGAGACCTACCTCAAGGGCTTCCACCGCAAGGTCGGGCACAAGTTCGTGCCCAACACCGCCCTGTCGGGCAGCCCGCGGCCGGCGCAGCCCTACACACCCTTCAAGTCGGAGATGTACGGCTGCCTGGAGCGGGCCGACGAGATCACCGACGCGCTGTGGCCGGGCGGCGGCGCCGACGCCAAGGTCCTGCTCCACGTCAACTTGGTCAACGTCAGCCCCGTCGTCAGCGAGATCACGCTCGAGGTCGATGGCGAGAAGAAGATGTACCGGAACGAGAAGGAGTTCTGGAAGACCTTCCAGTGGCCGGGGCCGAACGGCCCCATCGGGCCGAGCATCCGCGTGCGCGGCGCCGGCGGTCTGGACGAGGAGATCAAGCGCGACGGGCCGTGGGGGATCTTCCGCCTTTTCGAGGCGGGCACGACCACGGCCAAGCCCGACGACGACGCGCAGTTCATCGTCACCTGGCAGATGGCCGCGCCCCCGGTGCAGGTGACCATGCAGGTCCGGCCGCAGCGGGCGAACCACCCCTTCTCGCTCAGCTTCTTCCGCGACACGAACTGCCCGCCCAGCATCGGCGACCGCTTCGGGCCGGGGGGGCCGCCGCCGGGGTGACGTCCCGGCGCCTGGGTCAGAAGGCGCACAGCCAGACGATGCCCCCTTGGCCGTCGTCCTTGCAGGACGGGAGGAAACTCGGCTCGTAGCAGGGGAGCTTGACGAGGCAGTCGCAGACGGGGTCTGCGGCGCACATGGCCGTCGGGCCCACGCAATTCCAGGTCCAGTCCCCCACGTCGCCGGCCTCGATGTGGCAAAGCTCCGCGTGGCGCCGACAGAACAGCGGTCCGCACGCGAACCACTCCGGCCCGGGTGACGCGCAGCCCTGCCGGTCCAGGTCGACGCCCGCGGCGTAGGCTTCGCAGGGGCTCGGGTAGCGCTGCCCGTCGCAGCCGCAGGCCGGATGGACGACGGTCGTGTTGCAACTCGTGGGCCGCGGATGGCACCCGGCGTAGTCCTCTTGCACGTCTGCGACGTAGGCGCCGCAGCTCTGGTAGGCGTAGTCGCAGTACTCATCTTTCGCGCACGGCCCATCCCCGCAGGGCGGAACGACGCCCGACCCCCCGTCGGCGGCCCCGCCCGACCCCGCATCGCCGGCCCCGCCCTGCGCCGTGACGCAAGCCGGCCACAAGAGCAGCGCAGTCCAACCCCCTCCCCCTCGGCGTGGGCGAGGTGGCCGTCGAGGCGACTCGCGACAGCTCATGCTCGTCAACGGTAGCATGCAGGGGCCTGTTCGGGAGCGCGAGCAACGCCGCCCCGGCCGCGTCGCCGCCCGCGCTCCGCCACATGGCGCCGATGGGGGATGATGTGTCGGCCCTGGCCGCGGCAGGCCTCGATGCCTCGGCGGCGCGGCTACTGGCCCAGATCGACCGCCGCGAGCCCCCAGCCGGCAAGGGAGCAGATCGCCGTGTCACCGGCTAGCGCCACACCCTCGGGGTGGGTCAGCAGAGGCACCTTCTGCTCGAGCAAGGGCTTCCCCATATCGGCGGCGTCGACGACGGTGAGCACCGGAGGACCGTCGTCGAACCACGGGGCAAAGACGAGCTTGGTGCCTGACGCCCCCACCGGCCACGACTGTGCCCCGTACGGCGGCCGGGCCGAGACCCGGACAAGCTCGCCCGTGGCGAGGCCGCCCAGCACCTCGATGCGCTCGCCCCACTCGTTCGCCGTCGGGTCATCCTGCAAGGCGTAGTCCTCCGCCCGCAGGAACACGCGGTCCTGGCCGAGGTGCAGATCCGAAAGAATCGCGCCGTGCGCGATCGGGCTCACGCCGCGCACGGCCGGGCAGTCCTCCAGCCCCTCGACGAGCTTGAACGAGCGTTCGAGCCCGGTGCAGCAGCCCGGGCCGTGCGGCTCACCCGGCAGGCACGGATGGTAGTCGACGGGGCCCTCGAACTGCGAGCAGTCGCCCACCTCGACTCCCTCCACCGTGACACGGTGGTAGTCGATGGTGATGGCCCGATCGTGCTCCGAGTCCAGCGCGATGACCCAGCCGGGCACGTTCAACGCGGGCAGCGGGCGCGGCGCGTGCGGGTTCGAGACGTCGACGCGATCGAGGTAGAACCGCGCCTTGCTCGGGTCGTCCGCCAGCGGGACCCAGCGCGAGCTCACCACCGTCTGCCCGTCGACTTGCAGTAGACCGAAGCCCTGCGCGGGCGGCAGAACCACCGTGGCGGCGTGCACGGGCGCGTCGGGGTCCGACAGATCCAGGATGTCGAGCCATGCGTTGCCCAGCGCACACGGCCCAAAGTGAGCGGCGTCGACTTCCGTCTGGAGAAGCACGAGGCTCGATCCCACCTGCACCGCCGGGGCGCCGAGGTTCCCCATCCAAGGCGGAAGCCCCCGCCACCACACGCCGGCTTCAAGCTCGACCGTACCGGCCAGCCGCGGGTTGGCCGGATTCGTGGCGTCGACGACCGTCACCCTAAGGTCATACATGGTGGCGCCCGGCCAGACCAAGTACACCCGGCGGCCATGTGCGAGCAGCCCCACGGCTGCACGGACGCCGCCGCCGTGGGGCCACGAGTCCACCAGCGGCACACGCTTGCAGCCATCCCCCGAGAAGGGAGGAAGCGCGGAGAGATCGACGGCACCGGCCGGCACGGCGAGCGCCGGATCCCCGGCCGGCGCGACCTCGAGCAGCGGTCTGCCGCTCCACCAGTCGACCGAGAGCCAGGCCACGAGCTCGGGCGTGGCCACCGCGCCGTAGGCCAGCAGGGCAAGCGGGAAGCTCTGCACCTGTTCTGGCGCGTCGCGGTCGCTGATGTCGAAGGTCCGTAGCTGCTCGTCGGCCATGGTGAACAGCCGGCCTTCGTGCACGAAGGCCCGGCGCGGCGGGCCGTGCGTGGGCACAAGCCCCCGTCGCGTCAGGCTGTCGCCGGTGAAGTCGAAGAGCTGCACGCCGCCGTCGAAGGAGAGGCAGTCGGGCCCCTTGCCCTCGCTCCAGGCGCCATAGGGAGCCAGGACCAGATCCAGATCGCCTAGCACGGTAAATGCCTTGTGGATGCGGTTCTGGTCCTCGGTGAAGTCCGCGTAGGAGCCGCCGAAGGCCAGCCGCGCGAGCATCTTCGGGTGCTCCACGTCGGCCACGTCGAACAGCGAAAGGCTCAGCATGCCCTGCGGATCGGTCCAGTCGTAGCCCAGACCGAGCAGCCGGTCGCCCCGCGGCTCGATGTGGTGGATCCAGCCGGGAATCCTGACGTAGCCGAGTTGCTTGGGCTTGGCCGGATCGCTCAGATCGAACACGAACAGCGGATCGTCCACGGGCACAGGCGGCGGCTCCGGCGGCGGCATCCAGCGCTCGGGCGAGGCTTGGTACTGCCCGCCGCCGGTGGCCGTGATGGCGTAGGCGCGCTCCCCGTCGAAGCGCGCGGCGCGCAGCGACTCGGGCTTGGGCAGCACCATTTCCAGCACGGCGAGAGGCTCGATCTGGAAAGAGGAATGCACGGCGAAGGTCTGCACCCTGGGCACGTCCTGCTCCGACCAGACGCCCGGTTGGCTGATGACGCGCAGCACGCCCTGGTGCTCGTCCATCTGCCAGCGGCTCAAGATCTGCCCGTACGCCTCGACGCTGGCTCCCTCGACCAGCTTGCCCCCGGGATCGGAGATGTCGACCACCTGGATGGTCGAGTGCCCAGCGCTACTGCCGTCCCACTCGATGGCAGCCACGTACAGCCGCTCCGTCGTGGCGCTCACGCTGCGCCGCCAGCCGAGATCCTCGAAGCGGTCGTCGGCGTAGGTCAGCGAGTCGACCACCTTGACGTCGGCCGGATCGGCGACGCTGAGCGAGGTCACGGTCGTGCGCGGTGTCTCGGCGCAGCCCGGGCAGTCCGCCGACTGGAAGCTCACGGCGTAGAGCACGTCGCCGACCAGGCGCGAGTCGGTGATCTCCCCGGGGATCTGGAAGCCTCCGACGAGTCGGATGTGGCCAGGGTTGGTAACGTCCAGCGCCTCCAGCCGGCTCGTGCCATCGAGCAACTCGTCCGTATACGGCGTCCAGGCGGTGAAGATGGCGTAGACCACGGCGTCGCGCACGTACATCTCGAAGGGCCGGCCGGCGGAGTTGTAGCGGCCGAGCAACTCGAGGTGGTCGGGCACCGTTGCGTCGATGACGCTTAGCCCGCCGAAGCGTGACAGGGCGTAGAGCCACCCGTCCACGACCTGCACGATGTCGGCCTCGACGACGGCCTTCTCGGGATCAGGGGAGCCTTCAGGCGGCGGCTCCACCCCCGAGGAGCTGCTCGAAGCGCTGGACGAGGTGCTGGTGCTCGTGGAGGTGCTCGTGCTCGATGCGCTGCTGGCCGATGAGGAACTCGTGCTCGACGAGGAGCTCGTGCTGGACGCAGCGCTCGACCCGGAGCCCCAGTAGCACGGCGGGTCGCTGCCTTCGGGGTACGACGCGGGGTCGGGGTCCCACGTGGGATTGGCGGACACGAAGCCGCAGAGCGACTGGTTGCCTCCCGCGCCGCCCTGTCCCGCGCCGGGCTCGTCGCAGCCGGCGACGAAGGCGAACGTCAAGCCAAGGGCCAGCGCCACCGCTGCGCCGGTAGCCCGGCGTGCACGAGCGTGAACGAGCAGAGCCATGCCCCACCTCCCTGCGCTGAAGAGGACGAGCGGCGTGGGAAGCCGACAGCTCCCAGCCTACGCGACATCGTGTCGCTGGAGCAACCCTCGAAACACGAGTCAGAGGGCGATGCGCCCGCATCGGGGGCCCAATTGCCGCGACGCGGCAACTCAGAGGGCGATGCGCATGGCATCGGGGGCCCAATTGCCGCGATCGGGCAATTCGAGGGCCGATGCGGCCGCATCGGGGGCCCAGTTGCCGCGGTCCGGCAAGCCGACCCCCTATCGGCGCCCGGGTTTGCCGGGGGGGCTGCCGCCAGGTTGACAGCTTGTCGGGTGCCTACCCGTTCCGGGGATCGCGCCCTGGAGCGTCGGCGTAGGCGTTGGCCAGCACGAGGCTGGCTCGCACGAGGGGTTCGACGGCGGCGAGGGCGGTGTCCGTGGTGCGCTGCCTGGCACGCAGCGTGCGCGCCCAGGATCGAGGGAGAGGCCCGGGGTACGCGGCGCGCCACGGCCAAGGGCCCGTGCCAGGCGCGGCGATCGCCGGAGGTCGGCACCCGGATGCACCAGAAGCGGGCGTTCGCATGGCGACCTGGGCGAGGTCGGCACCCGGATGCACCAGAAGCGGGCGTTCGCATGGCGACCTGGGCGAGGTCGGCACCCGGATGCACCAGAAGCGGGCGTTCGCATGGCGACCTCCGCGCCCCTCAACCCCAAAACGGGTAGGCACCCCAGCTTGTCCACCAGGTAGCCCCCGCGCCGCCGCTCGTGTATGAAGCGGTCGGTCCCATGTTCTGGCGTCGCAAGAAGGCGGAGCCGCCGCTCGTGTACTGCTACGGCAAGCTGCCGGCGACGGGGGACTTCGTCCGCCTGAACGCCACCACCGAGGCGCAGGCGGCCTTCGACACGTGGCTGCAAAGCGGCGTGAACTTCGCGCGGGAGACGATGGGGGAGGCATTCGAGCCGGCCTTCCAGAAGGGCGTCGGCCTGTTCATCTACCGGCCCGACGGCGAGCCGCCGGGCCGCGGCCTCGTGGGCGTGTGGGCCGCGAGCCGCGACAGCGCCGGGCGCCGCTATCCCATGGTGGTCGGCGCCGCGTACGACTACGCGGAGCTCGTGGCTGTGGGCCCGGCGCTGCCGATCGCGACGTGGGGCTTCCTGAGGTCGGCGTACGAGCTCTTGGCGACTGCCGCCCGGCTCCAACCCGACGAGTTCGTGGCGCGGGTGGCGCAGATCCAGCCACCGCCGCTGGACGACGCCGCCAGTGCCTCGGCCGCCTACCGCCAGTGGCTCGACAACCACGGCGCGCGGGCCCTCTGGGAGACGGGCTTCGGCTCGGTCGAGGCCAGGTTCTGGGTGGTGCACGCCGTGGCGGCCTCGGTGGAGCCGTTTCGCGGGCAGGAGCTGCCCGCTGCCAGCCTCGGCATCCGCTTCCCGCTCGGCTCGGGCGACGCCTACGCCGCCGCCGTGTGGCTGGAGCTCGCCACGCGCCTGGGGCGCTGGCAGCGTACCTTGCTCAGCGCCTTCTGGGCCCCGCAGGGCTCGATGGTCCTTCACATGGGCCCGCCGCACGTGGCCACTTTCCGCGCGCTGCTGCTTCCGGGCGGCGAGGCTGACCACATTACCGATTTGTGCGCGCCCGCGGGCGTGGACCCGGCCACGGCGCGCCAGCGCCTCGGGCCCGAGCTCGGCGCCGCGGTCGACGCGACGGATGTCTCGCTCGCGGCCTTCTTGCAGAAGCTGGGGTAGCGAGTCACGGACGGGTAGGCGATCATGTCGGAGCAACTGCTGGCCGAAGCCAGGTCGCGCCTCGAGGAGCTTCTGGCTCCCATCAGCGGCGGCGTGGGAGAGGATCCCTCGTACGACGAGAAGTACGACCAGTTGAAGACCGAGGGCGACAAGCTCTCCTCGCTCTCGGGCGAGCAGGTCAACTGGGGCAACATCGCCGCGCTGGGCCGCGAGCTCCTGACGGATAAGGCCAAGGACTTCCGGGTGGCCTGCTACCTCGCCGCCGCGCTGGTCATCACCGACGGCCCCCGGGGGCTGCTCGACTCGCTCGTGTGCTCGGCTGGTACTCGGACCAGGCGGGCCCCGTGGCCATGGACTTCAAGCTCACGGCCAAGGACGGCGCCTTGGTGGCCGCGATCGAGGGGCTGAGCACAAGTGGCGACGCCGACCTACGAGCTCGTTTCGGCGACCAGTTCCCCGGGATGAGCAAGATCCGCGACGCCTGCCGGCACCTGGCGCGCACCGTGCCCAAGGAGGCGGCGCCGCCGCCGCCCAAGCCGGCACCGTCCTCCGCGGCAGCGCCGCCCCAGGCGCCGCCGCCGGTGGGGCCACCGGGCGCGGCCGCGCCCGTGCCCCCGCCGCCGCTGGTGGTCGCCGCGGACGGGCCGGCCGTCAACCCGCGGGCCATCACGGACGCCACCGCCGCCAAGCGGGCCGTCAGCGGCCTGGGACAGCTCTTGATGGGCATGGGTGGCGCGATGCGCGCGGGCAGGCCCGAGGATCCCGACGCCTACCGGTTCAGCCGCTGGGGGATGTGGCTGGAGGTGGTCCAGGCGCCGCCCGTGACCGACGGCAAGAGCCTGGTTCCGCCGCCGCCCGCGGGTCTGCGGCAGCGCTTCGACGGCCTTGCCGCCGCCGAGGACTGGCTGACTCTGCTAAATGAGGCGGACAACGCTGCTGCCCAGCACATCCTCTGGCTCGATCCGCACCGCCATGTCGCGACCGCGATGGACCGGTTGGGCGCGCTGTTCCTCAAGGCGAAGAAGGCGCTGCTCACCGAGGTCGCCCTGCTGCTCTTGCGGGTGCCCACGCTGCCGCAGCTCGCCTTCAGCAATGGGGAGCCCTTCGCTGGCGGGCCGACGCGGATGTGGCTCGACGCCGAGGTCAAGCCGGCCTTGGGCGGCGGCCCCGGCGGCCCGGAGCGCGGCGGGGGCGGGGGGCCGAGCGTGCTCGACGAGCCGCTCCAGAAGGCGCAGGGGCTGGTCGTGGCCGGCAAGCTTGCCGAGGCGGTCGAGCTCGTCGGCCGGGCGGCGGCGGCGGCGCCCATACCGGCCGAGCGTTTTCGCGGCAAGCTCGCGCTGGCCCAGCTCTGCCTGCGCGCCGGCAAGTTCGACGTGGCCCGTGCCCAGCTCCACGGCTTGTGCGCCCAGATCGAGGAGCACCGGCTCGTGGACTGGGAGCCGGGCCTGTGCGCCGAGGTGTATGCCGCCCTGTTCGCGGCGCACAAGGGGGCCAACGTCGGGCCGCAGATCCCGGCCGACCTGCTGGCCGA
>JACQWT010000455.1 GCA_016209145.1 Deltaproteobacteria bacterium
TTCGCGGGGTCTGGGGCGAAGCCCCAGCGTGGAATTCTCCCGCGGACGGCCCCCCTGCGTTCACAGCGCGCAACGGCCGCGGGGCGTCGCTGCTTGCGTCCGCCCGCTCCGTTCGCGCAGGCGTATCGGTTTCACCCTTGGGTTGCGGGCGCAGCCCGCGCTAGGCTTGTGCACCATGAACGCGCGCTTGTTCTCCACCGTTGCGATGACGCTGCTGGCTGCTCTCGGTTTCGCGGCTCCAGCAGCGGCCCAGGAGGCCCCGGCCAAGGCGGCCTCGCCCGCCGGGCCTGCCGAGCAGCCCCCCTGTCCTCCGGGCGCCTACTGCGAGCCGGCCACCCTGGAGCCTCCGCCCGAGCTGGCCGAGCCGGCGCCGGAGCGCGCCGACGAGGGCGGCCGGCCCGACGCAACCACGGTCGTCATCCCGCCGCCGCCGCCGGGCGCCGACCCCAATGCCCCGCGCGTGCTGGTGATCCAGCCGGGACGGGACGGCGAGCCCGGCCAGGTCATCGTCTACGAGAGCGGGGCCGTGCCGCCCGGCCTGCCCGTGCGGCCCTTGCCGCCGCCGCCGCCGCTTCCGCCCCAGAGGAAGTGGCTCCAGCACCGCGAGTGGGGCATGAACCTGCGCATCGACGGCGTGCTCATGCCGCGCTTTCGCGGGGACGTGCACGACTCGGGCATGGTCGGTCTCGGCCTGAGCCTGCGCTACCGGCCCATCCCCCACTTCGCCATCGACGCCTCGAGCGACTTCGTCGGCGGCGTGGACGCCAACGGCTTCGATCGCCAGGAGCTGCCCCTCTCGCTCGGCGCCATGCTCTTCGCCAACCCGCGCGACCCAGTACAGTTCTACGCCTTCGGCGGGGTGGGGTGGGCTTTCGCCCGCGTCTTCGCCGAGCACGCGCAGACGCAGCTCGCCGACGACGGGCTCGCGGACGAGTACTCCTACTTCGGCGGCCAGGCCGGCATCGGCGTGGAGTTCCGCGTCTCCCCCCTCGTGGGGCTCAACATCGACGGGCTGGCCTTCATGCGCACGCGCACCGACAGCGATGCCGACGGCAAGTACCCCGAGTTTCTCGACGAGCGCAGCGGCGAGCGCTCCAACACCTCCGTGGCCGGGATGGTCCGCGCGGGCGTCACGTTCTGGTGGTAGCGACAGCGCCACCGGGCGCAATCACTGGTCGCCCACGCGCCACCACACCGCCTGCTCGAGCTGCGAGCGCACGGCGGCGCCCTCGACGTCCAGCACCGCCACCCGCGCGCCGGTGCCGGCAACTCGGGTGATCTTGGCCACCGTCCCGGTGCCCCGGATCGGCCGGTGCTCGTCGCCGAAGAGCAGGCGCAGCTCGTACTGCACGAGCAGGCCGACCTCGGCGGGCTCGTTGCCGATGGGCACGGGCAGAGCGCCGGCGGAGAGCTGGCCGATGAGCCTTTCTACGTCGACGCGCGAGCTGCACTCGACGACGTGGTAGCGGTCCTTGCGCACGGGCCGCGGCACCAGGCGGCCGACGATCTCTGCCGGCGGCACGAACCGCACGCCCATGCCCGGCGGATCGAGCGTGGCTATGCCCTTGCCCTCGTGCACCCGCAGCACGCGGCCCTCGGCGTAGAAGAGGCTCTTGGGCAGCTCGATGCGCAGGTGGATGCGCGTGCCGCGCGCCACCAGCTCGCGCGTGACGAGGAAGAGGCCGCCCACGGAGATGTCCTTGGTGAACCCGAGCCGGTCGATGGCGTCGGGCCCGAACTCGACGCGCAGCCTGGCGCGGGCGCGGAACGCCCGCCGGCGCTCGCGGCCCGAAGTCGCCCTCGGCGTGGATTGTCTATCTCTGCGCTCGCCCATGGTCACTCCCGCTCCAGCTCTGGTCCCCCTGCGCTCCGCCGCCCCGCCGCTCGCTCGAGCTCGACCGCGAGCGCGGCCATGCGTCGCGCCGCCGCCGGCTCGAGGTGGTCGTGGCCGCAGAGATGCAGCAGCCCGTGCGCCAGCAGCGTGGTCAGCTCCGCGAGCAGGTTGCGCCGCAAGCGCCGGGCCTGGCGCGCGGCCACAGGCACGCACATCACCACGTCGCCGAGCAACTCCGGCAGGCCGGTCCCTTGCGGCACAGGCTCGCCCTCGATCATGGGGAAGGCAAGCACATCGGTGGCCCTACTCCCTCCGAGGTAGTGGCGGCCAAGAGCCCGCATCTCCGGCTCGCCCGCGAGCACGAGGCTCAACTCGACGCCGCGCAGGCCGAGGTACGCCAGCATCTTCTGTGCCCGGCGGCGCAGCGTGGCCCGGCTCACGCCGCCGAGCGCTGCACCTGGTGCGCTGATGCGGACCACCGGGGCGGCTCCGGGACTAGACACAGGGCGGGCGAACGCGGCGGGCGCCATGGCGCCGGCATGCTTGGCAAGAGCGGGGCGGGCAGTCAAGCCGGTGGGGGTATCCGCTACGCCGCGTCGCCGGCCTGGGCGCCCCAGACGGCCCAGCCCGGGCGCCCGGCTCCCCGCGCGAAGAGCTCCAGCCGCGGGCCGTCGCAGACGGTCTCGATGAAGTCGTACGCCTCGGCCGGCTTCTGGGAATGCCTCTGGCGCGGCGCGCAGATGACGCCCGGAAGCTGGCGCTCGGGCGGAACGCGGCCGGCCTTGCGCACGCACAAGAGGAGCGGCTCCGAGGCCGCGCGCACGTAGTGGCCCATGCCGATCTGAAGGCGCAGGCCTGCGTCGTAGAGCACGGCGACGGCCGGGTGCCGCTGATAGCGGGCCACGGAAGCGCCCGGCTGCACCTTGATCCACGGGATGACCTGCTTGGGCACGAAGCCCCACGCCGAGGCAACGCGCTGGGCAGAGCCGTCGAGCAGATGCGACCACGTGGACCACAGCCACAAGAGCGCGTCCCTTGCGTTCGCGACGGCGCCGACCTCGATGCCGGCGATGTCGTCCGCGCTCATGTAGGTGTACGGCCTGGCGCAGCCGGGGTGCTCGGCCGCAATCCTGCTGCCGCGATCCTGGAAAGGCCAGGGAGGGTCGGCCAGGACGCAGCGAAAGCGCTGCCCCGGGAAGGCATCACGCAGCCCGAGGCGGGCATGGCGCACGGCCTCGATGGCCCGCGCCAGGTCGGCTTCGGGATCTCGTGGCCGGCGCGGGCGCCCGCGCCCCGGCCGGCGAGGCTCCGGCGCGGGCTCCCCGGAAGCCCGAGCACCCAGCAAATGCTCCAGCCGACTCAGTTGCTCGGCGCTCGGCTCCAGCCAGCCTCGCTCCAGCAGCGAAACCGTGCTCTGACCGACCCCGACCAGACGCGCCAGACCGGTCTGGGTGAGGCCTGCGGCCTGGCGGGCCTGGCGCAGCCAGTGGCCATCGTGCGACATGCGGGCTCCCATTCATAGCGCGGGCTTCGCCCGCAACCCAAGCAAGAAGATGAACCGCCAAGGCGCCGAAAACGCCAAGAAAGAAACAAAATCGGATTCGATCTTGGCGCCCTTGGCGTCTTGGCGGTTCGTTTTTCTTCGCGCCACGCGACGATTTTCGGACCTAGTAGGCTCAGGGCACCGCCATGATCTGGACCTGCCCGCCCGGCACGTCCTTGCTGAAGCGGATCCGGTAGCGGCTCACGTCGAGGCGCGCTTCCTTAAGCACCTGGCGCATGACCTCGGCGCGCTGATCGCCCAGCTCCTGCGAGGTGCCCTCCGTACCCACGATCACGCGGATCCGCCGCAGCTCCTTGGGCCTGGCGCGCAAGATGCCTACCACCTCCTCCACGGCCGCACGGCCCTCGGGGGTAAGCGCGGTGCCCGGCGTGAAGCGGATGGGCCGCTCGAACTTGAACTGGCCATCCACGACCCGCACGTAGGCCGGGCAGCCGTCCGACTCCCGGCCCGGATCCTCGGGACAGGCATCCACGGGGTCGGCCACGTGGTCGTTGTCGCCGTCCGGGCAGCCGTTGGCGCGCCGGTCGGGGTAGTGCTGCCCGGCCTGCTCGGGACAGGCATCGCCTTCGACAATGCCGTCGCCGTCGAGATCCTGCTTGGGCGGGCAGCCGCGCAGCGCCTTGATGCCGGCGTCGTCGGGGCAAGCATCGTCCACGTCGGGAATGCCGTCGAGGTCGGTGTCCACCGGGCCCCTATCCACGAGGACGGGCTTCTCCCGCTCGCCGCGGCCCACGTACGAGAGGCCGAGCACACCGCGGGCGGCGGCAGTGCCCGGCGCGCCGCCCAGGCCCACGCCCCCGCCCAGGCCGAGGGCGAAGCCGCCGACATGGAAGCGCACCGCGGCCATGGGCTCGAACTGCACGGCCAGGGCCGTGTTCTGGCTCAACCCCGGCGCCTGCGAGCTGCCGCTCGGCGCGTAGGTGAACAAGGCCACGTGCGGCTCGACACCCAGCGACACGAAGGGCGCGAGCTTGGCGTGCGCCGCGCACGAGAGCGCACCCCTGTCCCCGTCGCGGCCCGCGAACAGGAGCGGGGCCACGCCCAACGTGCATCCCCAGAGCAAGGCGTCCACCTCGCCCGCGACCGCGATGACGGCCTCGGCTCGGAACCAGCGATCCGGGCCCGCGAGGTAGGCGTCGTGGCTTCCGCTGGGCGCCCAGAAACGCGCGCCGAGCGACACGTCGGCGATCTTGCCCACGTACGGGTAGAAGTGGGCGCCGAAGCGCAGATCTCCCACGCCGGCACCACCCGGCTTGAGCGGCTGGCCGGGAACGGAGCTCGACGCTTCGCCGGTCTCGAAAACCGCAAAGGGCGCGCTCAACTCGAAGCCGAACCAGTCGACCGGGGCGATGATACCCCCTACGTGCAGGAGCAGCGCGTGGGCCACCGGCGCCTGCTCGCTCGTGACCTCGGTGCCGCTTTTCGCTTTCGCCACGAGGGGCGAGGCGGCGTAGTCCGCCATCACCAGGAAGCCGTAGTCGATGCCGCCCGCGAACGGCGTGTGCGGGCCCTCGGCGCGCGTGAACGGGCTGTCGGCCGAAGGCGGCTGGAGCTGATCGATCCGCACCTCCGCATCGAAGGGCTGCGCCCGCGCCACCGCGGGCAAGCCCGCGAGCGCGGCCGCCAGGAGCATCGTTGCGGGGGCGGTGCTTCCTCGACCCACGCCGGCACATTAGGTGGGGAAAGGGGCAAGGGGCAAGGGGCAAGGGAAGGCAGGGTGCCTACCAGAACTGGGGAGCGCCGCCGGATGAACCGCCAAGACGCCAAGGAAAACAACCAGTTTTTTGGCGTGCTTGGCGCCTTGGCGGTTCGCTTTTCCGCCCGCACCCCCAATTCGGTTAGGCACCCGGGGAGGTGGAGTGCCGGCGAGCGACTATTTCCGGCCGCCGCCTCGTCCAACAAGTGAAGATTCCTTCGCGTCCCGGTTCGGCCGGGCGCTGCCAGTAGCTTTGCGCCCCAACAGGAGGCATTATTTCGTCATGGACCACCCGCTCGCGCCCCGGTTCCCCGTTCTGCCGCGCACCCTGGCGGCCGGCTGCCTCGCCGCCCTGCTCCTGCTCCTCGCCACGGCGGCCTTCGCGCAAGATGCGCCACAGGCGCCCCCTGCCGGCGCGCCCGCCGCCGAGGAGGAGTACTACGACGAGACCGATCCGAGCGCTCTGACCGACTTCCGCGCGCCGCTCGATCCCCACGGAGCCTGGGTCGACGACCCGAAGTACGGCACGGTCTGGATCCCGAACGTCGTGGTCGTCGGCAAGGACTTCGCTCCCTACCAGACGGCGGGCCACTGGGCCGCCACGGAGCAGGGCGATTGGATCTGGGTCAGCGACTACGAGTGGGGCTACATCCCGTTCCACTACGGCCGCTGGGTGTGGATCCCGGAGCGCGGCTGGGCCTGGATCCCGGGGCGCCGCTACGCGCCGGCCTGGGTGGTCTGGCGTCTCGGCGAGCCCGGGTACGACTACATCGGCTGGGCGCCCATGCCCCCCAACTACTACTGGGTGGACGGCGCCGCCGTGGTCTTCTGGGGCGCCGTGGTCTTCCCCTTCTGGTTCGTGCCGAGCGTCTACCTGTTCGATCCATACTGGCACATGCACATCGTGCACGAGCACCACGTGCACGCCGTGGCGAGCCACACGCACGTTTACGAGGGCCACTACCATCACCACGATGGCGGGCACCACCCGGCCCAGCCCTCGGCGAGCGGCGGCCACGCCGCGGCCGAGCCGGCGGCCGGAGGCGGGCACGGAGCCGCCCAGCCCTCGTCCGGCGGCCAAGGCGGCGTCCCGGTGATCCCCCCGCCCGCCGGGCTTTCCCCCTCGCCTGCCTCGCCCTCCTATGACGAGGCGCGCCTTCCCAAGCAGGCGCAGCCCAAGGTGCGCGTTAGCCCGGACGGCCGCTCGCTCGGGCTCGCGCGCGTCCCCAAGGGCCACGTCACGGCCGGCGAGCGCTCCCGCCCGCCGAGCCGCTACTACGCGCCGCCGAGCCGGTCGTACGAGGCGCCAGCCCGCAGCTACTCGCCGCCCGCGCGCAGCTACTCCCCGCCTAGCCGGTCCTACTCGCCGCCCGCCCGGTCCTCGCCGCCCGCGCGGTCCTCCCCGCCCAGCCGGTCCTACTCGCCCCCTGCGCGCAGCTCCTCCCCGCCCAGCCGGTCCTACTCGCCCCCTGCGCGCAGCTCCTCCCCACCCAGCCGGTCCTACTCGCCCTCTGCCCCGAGCAGCACACCGTCCCGCCGGTCGTCGTCCTCCACGCCGAGCTCCTCGCGCAGTTCCAGCCCCAGCCGCTCTCACTCCAGCGGACGACCGAGGAGGTAGCCAGCCATGCGTGACCAGATCGACCTGCGCATCGGACGTGCGGCACTAGTGGGCCGTCCCGCAAGTCCCGCGGATAAAGGGGCGGGACGGCCCACTTCGCGGGGAAGGCCACGCCGCTTGCAATTGCGGCCTTCGGCCGCGCAAGCGGCGTGCCCTCCCCGCGGGCCCTACCGGGGGAGGCGGGGCGCCGCCTCCCCCGGACCCCCACCCGCGTGGCGCCGGACCCCCACCCGCGTGGCGCGTCGCGGCAACCATTTCTCCGCACGACTTGTGGAACGCGCCACTAGCGGTGCTCGCCGTGGCCGCGGCTACGAGCGGGTGCGTCATCATCAGCAGCCCGGAGGAAGGCGACGGGTACGTCTACCCGGCGGGCGCGGTGCACCAGACCATCGACGCCGGCGCCGTCATGAGCACCGAGCTCGGCGAGGGCGTGGGCCTCTTCGTCGAGTACGCCTCGGGCGGCCGCTGGACCGTCTGGACGAGCTGCGACACCGCTCTCGCGCACGAGAGCTGCTACTTCGACGTGTACGTCACCGCGAGCTCGGTCATCGGCAAGCCGGTCGGGGTCGATCTCGAGGAAGGCGACCACATCGACCGGCACGATCAGGCCGCCATCTCGCTGCACGTCGACACCGACTGGGACAGCGACGAGATGCGGTTCGACACCGCGCCGGGCGCGGTGGTGGAGCTGGAGCTGGTCCTCGACGGCGACGTTCTGCCAGAGTACATTTACTGGGTCGGCGGCGGCGTCATGCACTATGGCGCGCCGACGAGCCCGGTGCTGTTTGAGCCTGACGTCCCGTAGTCTCGCGAGGGCCGTCGTGCCTCGTATGCGGAGGCACACGTGTCCGAGAAAGAGATCCGCGCCACCATCGCCGAGATCTGCTGCCTGCTCGACGGGCAGCGCCAGCGCGCGCTCGCGCCGCCGCGCGTGGGCGCGGCGCAGTGGCTCCCCGTCGTGCTCGGCGCCGGGCTGGCCGCGGTGGCCTGCACGGCCGAGCCCCTGCTCGGAGCGCTGTCGGAGACGCCCACGACCACGAGTTCTGAAACCACGTCTACGGGCTCCGGCGCCCCGGGCGGCCAAGACCCCGGCCACTTCGGGCCCGACAAGGCGTGCGGCGCGGGCGGCGAGGCCGGTACCGGCGGCGAGAGTTGTGCGGGCGGCGGCGGCGCCGGCGGGGGTGGGGGAGAGGTTGGGGGGGCGGGGGGCTGACAGCACCCCGGTTCGCCCGGCCTCGTGCCGCACCATTTGTCGACCCGCGAGGTTCTGCCCGGTCCGGCGAAAGAATGATGTAGACTCGGGCGGGACGCCGGAGCCGGGGCCGGCAAGGTACGGCCGAGCGGCGAACGGCGTCACGGAGGGTGAACAGATCGTGGCCCCAGTCGACCAGAGCTCGCCTCCAGGCGAGGAGAACGAAAAGAGGGAGCAACCTGACCTCCGCTCGGACGGCCCGGAGGCCGAAGCAGGGCCCGGCGAGCCGCTTGTGGCCGGCACGATGGTCGGTCCGTACCGGATCATGTGCCTGCTCGGCAGAGGCAGCGCGGGCGAGATCTACCTCGTGCGGGACGAGAAGCTCGGCCGCAAGGTGGCGCTCAAGATGGTGCACGCCGACCGCCGCTCCTCCAAGCGCGCCTTCAAGGCTTTCGCCCGCCAGGCCGGCGCCGTGTCCAAGTGCAGCCATCCGCACATCGGCACGGTCTACGCGGTGGGCGCGTACCGCGGCCGGCCGTACGTGGCCCAGGAGCACATCGAGGGGCAGAGCCTGGCCGATCGGATCGCCGAGCGGCAGCTCAGCTTGGCCGAGGCGTTGCGCACCGTGCTGGCGGTGGCCGAGGCTCTGGACGAGGCGCACCGCAACAAGGTGCGGCACCTCGATCTCAAGCCCGAGAGCGTGATCATCCCGCGCGACGGCCGGATCCGGGTCGTGGACTTCGCCGTGGTGCGGCTGGTGGCCGGCCGCCACGTTCCCGCGGGCGCCTGGGGCAACTGGCTCGCCGGCCCGGCTGGCCGGGCCGCCGCGCCCGTGAGATCCCGGCCACCCGGCTGCGCGGTAAGCCAGCTCGCCCCGGAGCAGTGGCGCCGCGAGAAGAGCACGAGCGCCGCGGACATCTGGGCGCTGGGCGTCGTCGCCTACGAGCTTCTCTCCGGCCGGCTGCCCTTCGAGCACGAGGAGCCGAAGCGCATGGCGGAAGCCGTTTGCGGCCCCGAGCCGGCGCGCCCCCTGCGCGAGCTCCTGGACGTGCCCGAGAAGCTCTCGGAGCTGGTCGGCCGCTGCCTGGACAAGGATGCGAGCAAGAGACCCCAGGCCGCCGAGGTGGGTCAGGGCCTGCGCGAGTTGCTGGGCGCGCTGCGCCGCCGCCCGGCCGAGGGCGAGCGGCCGTTTCGGGGCCTGGAGCCGTTCACCGAGGAGCATGCGCACCTGTTCTTCGGCCGCGAGGCCGAGGTTGCGGCCTTCCTCGAGCGCGTGCCGCTGTGCCCGGTGCTCGCCGTGGTTGGCCCTGCGGGCGGGGGCAAGAGCTCCTTCGTCCGCGCCGGCATCGTTCCCCGGCTGCTCGAGCAGGAGCGCTGGACCGTGCTCCAGCTCCGTCCGGGCGGCCAGCCGTTCCGGGCGCTGGCGTCGGTCCTGCGCGCGGCCGGCGTCGGCCGGCCGTCGCAGATTGCTCCGCAGGCGCTCCGGAGCGGCGAGCCCGGCGCCGAGATGCCTGAGCCCCCGGACGACGAGGATCGGGGTGAGGGCGCACCGGCGGCCGAGGACGGGGAGGCTGCGCCGCAGGGCGGGCAGCCATCCGAGAGCGAGCCGCCGGAGAGCGACGAGGACGACAGCCCGGACAGCGAGCCGCCCGAGGACGAGACGGGTGAGGAAGAGAAGCCGGAGCCGGTCGTGTCGGCCGAGAAGGCGTCCCCGGCGCCCGCGGCCGGCAAGGAGGCCGGCGAGCCCGGAAGCGACGGCAAGCCGCCCGACGCGACAAGTGAGCCTCAAGGCGAACAGGGCACGGTGCCCGGCAAGGAGGGCGAGGCCAAGACCGGCGAGGCGCCGGAGGATGCGCCGCCCGGCAAGGAGGGCGAGGCCGTCGCCGGCGAGGCGCCGGAGGATGCGCCGCCGGACGAGCCGGCAGCGGCGGAGCCGGCCGAGGGCGAGGAGCCGGCCGAGATCGACGAGCTCGGCCAGTTGGGCGAGCAGCTCTTCCTGTCGCCGCGGCTGCTCTCCGCCGAGCTGCGCCGCCTGGCCGACCAGGAGGGCAGCAAGGTGCTGCTCTTCGTCGATCAGTTGGAGGAGCTCCTGACCCTCACGGTCGATCCCACTACGCGCCGCAGCTTCATGCGCGCCATCTGCGCGGCGGCGGACGATGCGCTCGATCCGCTGCGGGTCATCTTCGCGGCACGCGACGACTCGCTCGGCCGGCTTGCGACCGAGCCCGAGGTACGCGAGGTGCTCGAGCAGGTGACGGTGATCCAGAGCCTCGAGGCGGACGCGCTCCAGCACGTCCTCAGCCGGCCGGTGGAAGCGGTGGGCTTCCGCTTCGAGGACGAGGATCTGCCGCGCGAGATGGCCGAGTCGGTGCGCGGCGAGGCGACCGGCCTGCCGCTGCTCCAGTACGCGGCCGACCTCTTGTGGAACGAGCGCGACGAGAAGGACAAGCTCCTCACGCGCGCGGCCTACGAGCTCCTGGGCGGAGTGCCCGGGGCCCTGGCAAGCCACGCCGACGATATCATCGCCGCGCTGACTCCCACCGAGCGCTCCGTGGCGCGCGAGCTACTGCTGCGGCTGGTCACGCTCGAACGCACGCGCAAGCTCGTGCCCAAGGACGTGGTCCTCGACGGGCTGGCCCTGGGCGGCGAGGCCAAGCGCGTGCTCGAACGGTTGACGAGCGCCCGGCTTGTCACCGAGACGACGGCACGCGGCGACGACGCCGAGGGGAGCGCGCTGGAGCTTGCCCACGAGTCGTTGATCGACGCCTGGGGCACGCTTTCGAGCTGGATCGATCGGCGCAAGGAGGATCTGGCGTTTCTGGCGCGCCTCGGCGCGGCCGAGAAGCGCTGGGCCCGCGGCGGCCGGGCGCCGCACCTTCTGCTGCAAGGCAAGGAGCTCGCCGAGGCCCTGAGCAGGCTCGAGCGCTGCTCCGCGCCCGTGCCCGAGCCGGTGGGCCGATTCGCGCAGGCATCGGAGCGCCACCAGGCCCAGGCACAGCGCTGGAAGGCGCCGCTGTTCGCTACCGTCCTCGGAGTGCTCGTGGTGGCGACGGCGGTGCTCGCCGTGCAGCGGCACGGCGCACGCGTGGACCTCAACCGGGCAGCCGAGGGCCGCGCGCTGGCCGAACGGCGTCTTGCCGCCACCGAGCTCGAGGGGGCCACGGCCGCCCTCACCCAGGGCCGCGTGCTCGAGGCGCGCGCCAAGCTGCGCGGGGCACTCGAGCAGCAGGACACGGCAGCCGCCCGCGCGCTTTGGTGGGAGCTCGGGGCCTCGCCGCTGGTCTGGTTGAACGAGCTCGGGGCGGTGGTCTACGCCCTGGCCTTCTCGCCCGACGGCCGCTCGGTCGCGGCCTCCTGCCAGGACCAAGCCATCTACGTCATCGATGTCGCTACCGGCGCGGCACGCGTGCTGCGCGGCCCGGACGACCAGATCCTGACGGTGGCGTTCTCGCCCAGCGGCAACGAGCTGGCCTCGGGGTGCTGGAACGGCGAGGTCTGGCTGTGGGACTTGAAGAGCGGCGCTCAGCCGCGGCTGCTGCGCGGCCACAGCGCCGGCGTGCAGAGCGTGAGCTTCAGCCCCGACGGCCGCCTGCTCGCCTCTGGCGCCCACGACAAGCTCATCCGGCTCTGGAACGTCGGCTCCGGCAAGGAGGCGCGCGTGCTGCGCGGACACAGCGCGGGCGTGAACTCGGTGGCCTTCAGCCCCGACGGCAAGCTCATCGTCTCGGCCGGCTACGACCGCTCGACGCGCCTGTGGGACGTGGAGACCGGCAACCCGGGGCTCTTGCTGCGCGGGCACGAGGCCGGCGTGCGGGCCGCGAGCTTCAGCGCGGACGGCAAGCTCATAGCCTCGGCCGGCGACGACGGCACGCTGCGGCTCTGGGAGGCGGCCACGGGCAAGGAAGGGCCGGTGCTGCGCGGCCACACCGACGAGGTGAGGTCCGTGGCCTTCAGCGCCAACGGCAAGCTCGTCGCCTCGGCCAGCCTCGACCGCACGGTGCGACTGTGGAACGTCGCCTCGGGCGGATTGCAGCGCATCTTCGAGGGCCATACCGACGGCCTGCGCGGCCTGGCGTTCAGCCCGGACGGCCGGCTCCTGGCCTCGGGCGGCTACGACAAGAGCGTGCGCCTGTGGGACGTCGAGTCGGTCGTCCGCCAGCAGCTCCTGGAGGGCCACACCGCGGCCGTCAACTCCGTGAGCTTCAGCCCCGACGGCAAGCTGCTGGCGTCCGGGGCCAACGACAGCACGGTACGCCTCTGGGACGTCGCGTCCGGCACGGAGAAGCGCGTGCTGGAGGGGCACACGGGCAACGTCCAGGGAATCGCCTTCCACCCCCAGGGAACCCTCATCGCCTCGGCCTCCCAGGACAAGACCATGCGCCTGTGGGATGTGGAGTCCGGCGCCGAGCGGCGCGTGCTGAGCGGCCACACGGCGAGGGTTTGGGACGTCTCCTTCAGCCCGGACGGCGCGCTGCTCGCGTCGTCGAGCTACGACAAGACGGTTCGGCTCTGGGTCGTCTCCTCGGGCGAGCAGTGGCACGTGCTGCAAGGACACGTCGCCGAGGTCTACGGCGTGGCCTTCAGCCCCGACAGCAAGCAGCTCGCGACGGGCAGTCGCGACCAGACGATCCGGCTCTGGCAGCTCGAATCGGGCGAGCAGGCCCAGGTGCTCGTGGCCCACACCGAAGGCGTGTACGGCGTGGCCTTTAGCCCGGACGGCCGCCGGATCGCCTCCGGCAGCGCCGATCGGTCGGTCCGGCTCTGGGACATCGAGTCGGGTGACTGGTCGGTGCTCGGCGAGCACGCCGGCCGCGTCTACCACCTGGCCTTCTCCCCCGACGGGACGCGGCTCGGCAGCGCCAGCTCGGACGGCACGGCGCGCATCTGGGACGTGGAGGCCAAGACGTACCTTGCGCTGCGCGGGCACCAGAACGAGGTCAACTGGGTCGCCTTCGGCCCCCGTGGCGATCTGGCCGCGACCGCCAGCGACGACGGCACCGTGCGGCTGTGGGACACGGCGACCGGCCGGTCGTTCTGGCGGGCACCGGTGCTGCTGCGCTCGCCGCCCCGGCTCTTGTCCCATCGCGGCTGGCTGGTGCTGGCCCGCTCTTCGCCGGGCGACGCCGCGGCCTCGCGCGACGAGGCGCTGCGGGGCGTCGGCCCCAAGCTCCGCCATGTGCTCGAAGAGCGCACAAGGCTGGCCGAGCACGGCGGCCAGGGAGGCGGCGGGCACGTGTGCGTGCGCACCCACGACGACCGCGCCCAGATCTGGGCGATCGAGCCCGACAAGCTCGTTCGCGAGAAGCTCCTGCCGCAGCTCGACCAGGTGCTGGCGCTGCCGGACGGCTGCGCCGCCCGCGCCAAGGACGGGGTGTGGCTGCTCGGTACCTCGGGCAAGGAGATCCAACTCGCGTTCGAGGGCAAGCCCACCGCCATCGGCTGGGGCGACGGCGAGCTGCTCGTGGCGGCTGGCACCGAGGTGCTGGCCTTCGAGCTGTCCGGGAGGCTGCTGCGGCGCTACGCCGCGGGCGTGGGCGTCAGCGCGCTGGCGGGGGGCCGCGGCGCGGTCGCGGGCGGAGGTTGGCTGGCGATTGGCTTCCGCGACGGGAACATCGAGATCGTGCCGGCCGCGGCGGCCAAGCCCCAGCCGGCGGTGTCGCTGGCAGAGGTGCCCTGGAGCCCGCCGCTGCGCATCCTGCCCGGCCCCGGCGATACGCTCATCGTGGGCTTCGCCAACGGGCTCGTGGGGATCTGGGATCGCACGAGCGGCAGCCGCCTCGCCTACGCCAGGCTGCACGGTCCGGTCGTGCACCTGCTGATCGAGGGGCAGAAGCTGTACGCCGCGAGCGACCTGGGCCGCCACCTCGTCTGGGACCTGGACGTGTTCTACCAGGACTACTGCGAGCTCCTGCGCGAGATCTGGAACCGCGTGCCCGTCGTCTGGGAGGGTGGCCGGGCCGTGGTGCAGCGGCCGGGAGCCGAGCATCGCTGCGCCCCGCGGTGAGCCTCTTGGGCTTCCATCAGGCCCTGCCATTTCTTGTTGCTACCGTGCTCGCCGCGAGCTGCAAGTGCTCCGGCGACGAGCGCCCCCGCTCGCGTTCTGCCCTGCGCTTCGACGGCGTCTACCGCTCGCTGGGGCCGAGCTCGCCCCACCCGCCTGTCGCCTACTCGTATCTGCGCTTCACCGAGCAGGGGATAGGCTGCCAGCTTACCACGACGAAGCCCGTGGCGATTGCCCGCGCGCAGTTGCGCTGCGACACGGACGCGGGCGCGATCGCCGTCGGCCCATTCACCTTCGCGGGCGACCACGTGCGGCTCGTGACCGAGCTGCGCCGTGGCAAGATCGAGTACGACGGCCAGGTCGAAGGCGACGCGCGGCGCCTGCGGGTTCAGAGCCACATCACGGGCCACGCCGGAGAGGAGAGCTACGTCTTCGTGGCGGACGAGCCGTAGGAGCACGCGAGCCGCAGGCTGTTCAGCACCACGCTCACGCTCGACAGCGCCATGGCGGCGGCGGCCATGGCCGGATGCAGGTGCCGCAGCGCCTCGGGCAGCCAGCGCAGGGGCGCGAGGGCGCCGGCCGCGACGGGAATGAGCGCGGCGTTGTAGAACAGGGCCCAAAACAGGTTCTGGCGGATGGTGCGCACGGTGGCGCGCGAGAGTGATATGGCGCGCGCCACGCCGCCCAGATCGGCGGACACGAGCGTCACGTCCGACGCCTCCTTGGCGACGTCGGCGCCGGTTCCGAGCGCGATGCCCACGTCGGCGCGCGCCAGCGCCGGCGCGTCATTGATCCCGTCCCCCACCATGGCAACGCGCTCGCCCGCCTGCTGCGCCGCGCGGATCGCCTGCTCCTTGCCCTGCGGCAGCAGGCCGGCAAGCACGCGGTCGATGCCCACCTCTGCGGCCACGGCCTGCGCCGCCCGCGGCTCGTCGCCCGTGAGCATCACCGGCACCAGGCCGAGCCGGCGCAAGGCCTGGACGGCGGCGCGCGCGCCCGGCTTCACGGTGTCGGCCACGCCGAGCACCGCCGCCACCGTGCCGTCGAGCTCGACCAGCACCACGGTCTTGCCCTGCGCGCCGAGACGCTCGGCCAACTGGGCGGCGCGCGCGGGCACCGGGCGATCCGCCAGCCATCCCGGCTTGCCCACGCGCACGTCGCGGCCGGCGACCCGGGCGCGCACGCCGAAGCCAGTCATGGCCTGGAACTCTGCGGGCGAGGTGAGCTCCAGGCCGCGGGCCTCGGCCCCGGCCACCACGGCGCGGCCGAGCGGGTGCTCCGAGCCGCGCTCGGCGCTGGCGGCGAGCCGCAGCGCCTCCGTCGCGCTCGTTTCGCCCACCGCCTCGACGTCGGTCAGAGCGGGCTTGCCCGCGGTAAGCGTACCCGTCTTGTCGAGCATGACCGTGGTAGCCCGGCCGGCGGCCTCCAGCGCCTCGGCGCCGGCGAAGAGGATCCCACAGGTGGCGCCCCGGCCCGTGCCGACCATGATGGCCGTGGGAGTCGCCAGGCCCATGGCACAGGGGCAGGCGACGACCAGCACTGCCACCGCGCGGATCATGGCCGGGACGAAGGCGCCGCCCAGGCTCCACCACAGGCCGAAGGTGACGAGCGCGACGAGCACCACGGCCGGCACGAACAGCGCCGCGACCCGGTCGGCGAGCCTCTTGGCCGGCGACGAGCTCGCCTGAGCCTGGTGCAGGAGGGCGACGATCTGCGCCAGCGCGCTCTCGGCGCCCACCCCGCTCGCCTCGATCTCGAGCAGGCCGTGGCCGTTGAGCGTACCCCCGTAGACGCGGTCGCCCTCGGCCTTGTCGACCGGCAGCGCCTCCCCCGTCAGCAGGCTCTCGTCCACGGCCGAGACGCCGGCGCGCACCGTGCCATCGACCGGGATCCGCTCCCCCGGGCGGACGCGCACCACGTCTGCGCGCAGCACCCGCTCGGCCGGGAGCTCCCGCTCCGTGCCGTCGCGCTCGACCAGCCGCGCGGTCGCCGGCGCAAGCTCCATCAGGGCGCGGATCGCGCCGGCCGCCTTGTCCTTGGCCCGCGCCTCGAGCAGCTTGCCGACGAGAATCAGCGCGACGATCATGGCCGCGGTCTCGAAGTAGACGTGCGCGCCGAGCGAGGGGGCGAGCAGCACGGCGAGCGAGTAGGCGAAGGCCACCGAGGAGCCGAGCGCGACCAGAAGATCCATGTTGGCGGCGCCGCCGCGCAGGGAGCGCAGCGCGCCGGCGTAGAAGCCCGCACCCGCGTAGAGCTGCACCGGCGCGGCGAGCGCGAGCATGAGCCAGAGGACCCAGCGGCCATGAGCCCAGGCTCCGAGCAGGCCGAGGTCGCGGCCCATGCTGAGCGCAACCAGGGGCACGCCCAGGGCGAGGCCCACGGCCAGGCGGCGGTGCTGGCGACCGAGCTCGGCCCGGCGTGCCCGCTGCTCGGCATCGGCCGGCGCCTCGCCCGCAACAGGGAGCACGAGCTCGTAGCCGGCCCGCGCCACGGCCTCGGCCATGGTCTCGGGCGACACGAGCGCCGGATCGAAGCGCACGGCGACCGACTCGCTCGCGAGGTTCACCTGCGCGGCGTGGATCCCCGCCGCCGCCTTCACCAGCGCGCGCTCCACGGCCCGCGCGCAGCCCGCGCAGTGCAGCCCCACCACGCAGAGCTCGATCCTCTGCTCGTGCTCCGGCTCGGGCGCTCGGGGCTGCTGCCTCACGCGCCCAACATCGGCACGAAAGCGGCCGGGGGCAAGGCCCCCCCCATAGCCGTTAGCAGTTAGCTGTTGAGCCATTAGCCCCGGAACGAAGAATCGCTCTTCGGCGAAAGTCGGGGTGAATGATTCCGTGCGGCTGGCCGCGATCGGCGGCGCGGACGGGCGCAGGCGAGCCTGATGGCCCTTGCCGCCGCGAGCGCCGTCCGGCTGCACCGGACGGCAGCCCGAGAACAACGACGGAGGCCGAAGGCCGGAGTCATCCGCTTCGAAGGA
>JACQWT010000456.1 GCA_016209145.1 Deltaproteobacteria bacterium
CTGGCCTTCCGGCGCGTGGGCGCCGACTTCCTGTACGACCTCGTTGCGGACGTCGACGGGCCGGTGCACACGGCTATTCTCAGGGTTGGCGACAACCTGCACGAGCCTGACCCGGGCTGCTACATCGTGCACCCGAGCCTGGGCGGTGGGCGTTTCCTGCTCGAGGCATTCGGCCACGACTCGGCCGGCAAGCAGTCGGAGTCGGGGCACGAGGGGGCCATCGGCGGCTCTATCGACGAACTTCACCCCAAGGTGCTGGTGCACTACACGGACGGCGGCTTTTGCGGCTGGCAGGCCGGGGCCAAGTGGGTCGCTCGGGTGTGCGCCTCGGACTGGAGGGTGTACCTGTCGCCCTGGACGATGGACAAGGACATCTACGTGACCTCCCCGCCCGACGATCCCGAGGGCCGGCACGTCGGGCAGCTCGTGCTCAGCGGCGATGTCTTTTTCTGGGCGACATCGACGTTGATAAGCGGCGGCATCAACGTCTGGACGCCGGAAGGCGGAGCGCGGCCCTTCATCCGCTGGATCGACGACTACACGCGCGAGGCTGGCGACCTCGGCACGGACGGGGTCGACCTGGTGTGGAGCTACGGTGAGGGCAAGACAGAGCCGAGCGAAGAGCCCTTCCCGATTCGCTTGATCGTGACCGCCAAGTTCACCACCGACCCGGAGAAGGTCAAGGCCACGGCCCGCAGGCTTCGCTCGCAGCCGTCCAAGTGCATCGGCTGCTCCGGGTTCGTGGTCGGCTGCGGCTACGCCGCGCACGAGGGCTGCTGCAACAACTCCTACGTGGTGCGGCTGAGCGACGGCGTCTCCTGGGATCTGCCGGGCAAGTACCCGGATCCCATGCTCGATACACCTGTGGGCCTTACCTGCGAGGAGGTGTTCGTGCTGGGCGAGCTCGATGGCCGCACCACCATCGCCCGCATTCGGCTCGACTCGCTTGGGCCGGGCACGGCGCCGGACTGAGGCCGCCATGCGCCTCCGGCACACCCTGAGGGACGAAACGGTGCGCACAGGCTCGCTTCTCGCTCCCGGGCGCCGGGCGATGCTGGCGCTGTCGCTCGGCGTAGGCGCCTGCTTCAGCTTCGACCCGGGGGGCAGCGACTCGAGCGGGTGTAGCGGCACGAGCGGCGAGCTCCGGCACGGCAAGTTCGACTACCAGTGCCTCGACGAGCGCGAGCCCGCCTGCGAGGGCTGGGGCGCGCCAATGGGCATCCCGAGTCCCATCGCCGTGGGCGCAGCATTCCTCATCCGCTACGAGGACGATGACCAATCGTCGGCGGGCCTCAATCCGCAGTTGTTCGTGGTCCCGGCGTCGCCCCTGCGGGTGGCGACGGCCGCGGACGGCGCCTTGTTCCTGCTCGACGAGGGTCCTTGCTCGCTGCTCGCCAAGAACGCGCACGGCACGGTCTACAACTACGTGCACCTGTACGGCGCTCGCGTCGCCATGCTCGAGCTGGAGGCGGACTGGGGCGGCTGGAGCGCCGAGCCGCTCGTGGGCGGCATCGACCTCGAGGTCGGTCAGTTTGTCGATCTGCGCGTGACGGCGCGCGGCCCGAGCGGTGCTGCCTGCGCGGGAGCCCTGAGCTACGCGTGGTCGAGCAGCGACCCGGCCGTGGTCGCGCTCGAGCCGCAGGACTCCTCCCGTGTTGTCCGCGTGGTCGCGCAGTCCGGGGGCACGGTCACGCTCAGCGTCAGCCTTGGGACGCTTTCGGCCTCCGCGCCGATCACCGTCCTGGACGGCCCGCCCGGGGACGCCGGCCCCGAGGCGGCTCAGAGGGAGCAGCCGGCGCCGGGGGGCGGCCCATGAGCCGGGGCAAGTGGCCGGCCTTCTGGGCGGCGCGTCGCCGTGGGCGTACGCCCCTCGCCTGGGCGGGTATCGCCGCGTTCTGCGTGGCGGCGTTTGGAGCCTGCGGCATCGATCCCGAGTTCGTCCGCGCGGGCTCGGCGAAGGCGCTGGACCTCGGCGAGGTCACGGTGGAGCAGATCCGGATCCGCACCGGAATCGCCATCGGCGTGCGGGTGACCGATGACGGCGAGGCGCTCGACGCCGACGCGGAAGTGGACATGGGCTCCTCCGCGCCCGAGATCCTGTCGGTCGCCCCGACGCTGGAAAGCGACGTCTTCGTGGTCTGGGGTGTGCGGCCGGGCAGCGCAACGGTAACCCTGCGCGTGGACGGGGACCAGTGGGAGATCCCGGCGGTTGTCGTGGATCCCTAAATGGGCCGCCCAGACGATGAGGCCTCGCTGAAGCCCGGTCTCGCCCTGGGCCAAGGATTTCGCCCAGATAGCCCCACCACAACAACGCGGTGCAAGGAATTACAACTCCGTGACATCTGTGCAGCCTCCCGGTGCTACTAGGGCAGCCGACTCTGGAGCGGGCCATGCTGGTTGTACCTCTGTGCATCCTCTACTTCCTGGTGCTGGGGGTGCTCAGTCTGTACGGCTTTCACCGGCTGCACCTGGTGCTGCTCTGCCGCCGCCACCGTGCGCGCATCGGGCAGGCACCGGCCCTGGCCGGCCCGCCGCTCGGCGATGACGAGCTGCCCCAGGTGACGGTGCAGCTTCCCATCTTCAACGAGTCCACCGTCGTCCAGCGGCTGATCCGGCACGTCTCCCGCATGGACTATCCGCGCGGCCGGCTCGAGATCCAGGTGCTCGACGACTCCACGGACGAGACCAGCGCCCTGGCGCGCGCCGAGGTCGCCCGGCTGCGGTCCCGCGGCTTCGACGCCGTCTACCTGCACCGGGACGAGCGCGTGGGGTACAAGGCCGGCGCCCTGGACGAGGGCCTGAGGCGCGCCAAGGGCGGGCTTGTGGCGATCTTCGACGCCGACTTCATTCCGCGGCCGGACTTCTTGCGCTCGCTCGTCGGTCACTTCCGCGATCCCAAGGTGGCGATGGTGCAGGCGCGCTGGGCCCACCTGAACCGGGACGCCTCCTTGCTCACGCGCATCCAGGCGCTGATGCTCGACGGCCACCACCTGGTGGAGAACCGCGCGCGCTACGGCGCCGGCCTGCTGTTCAACTTCTCGGGCACGGGCGGCATGTGGCGCTGCGCCGCCATCGAGGACGCGGGCGGCTGGCAGCACGACACCGTGACCGAGGATCTCGACCTCTCGTACCGCGCGCAGCTCCGCGGCTGGAAGTTCATCTACCGGGAGGACGTGGTCTCGCCGGCCGAGCTGCCCGAGGACATGGCGGCGGTGCGCATGCAGCAGTACCGCTGGGCCAAGGGCACGGTGCAGACCGCGCGCAAGCTGCTGCGTACGGTGCTGCGCTCCCGCCTGCGCTTCGCGCAGCGCATCGAGGCGCTCTTCCACCTGACCCCGCACTTCGCCTACCCCCTGATGGTGGCCCTGAGCCTGCTCATGCTCCCGGTGCTGCTCGCCGTCACGGCCAAGGACGCGACGACGCTGCTGCTCGTCGATCTGCCGCTCGGGCTCGCGCCGATGGGATCGCTCGCGGCGTTCTACATGGGCGCGGAGGCGGCGCAGGGGCGGTCTCGCTGGGGCGCCTTGAAGCTCTTGCCCGCGCTGATCGCGCTGGGCGTGGGGCTGGCTCCCTATTTGACCCAGGGGGTGCGCGCCGGTCTGCGCGAGCGCGCCGGCGAGTTCGTGCGCACTCCGAAGCACGGCGTCGATCGCCGGCGCTACTGGTGCCATAGCGAGCTGCCCCTGATGGAGCTCGGGTGCGGAGTCGTGACGGCCTGCTCGGTCGTGGTCGCGCTCCAGACCGGCCACTGGCTGGCCGCCCCGTTCGCCGCCCTGTTCACGCTCGGCTACGGCTGCGTGGCGTGGCTCCTGCTGAGCGAGCGCGTCGCCCGCCGCGTCGGGGCCCCGGTGCCGGCCGAGAGCGCGACCGACGTTGCCGGCGGGGCGGCGAGCCGGGCCTGAGCGGGGCCGGGGTCATGGGCGCCCCCACGACGGCGCGCGCCGACATGCAAGCGGACTCTGGACTTGGCGCGCACAAGCTGGCATCCTCCGAGCTACGCGTGAGAGGGCAGCGGCGATGAGCAACGAATCGAAGGAGAGGCGCACCACCAAGTTCGAGCTCGTGCAGGCCGTGTACGACAAGCTCGGCGGCTTCTCGAAGAAGGAGGCGGCCGATCTGGTCGATTTGATCTTCGAGCTCATGAAGGAGACGCTCGGTCGCGGCGAGACGATCAAGATCTCGGGGTTCGGCAACTTCATGCTGCGCGACAAGCGGGCGCGGCAGGGACGCAATCCCCAGTCCGGCGTGCCCATCACCATCAGCGCGCGGCGCGTTCTCACCTTCAAGCCCAGCCAGTTGCTCAAGCAGGCCCTGAATCCGCCGTCGTCGCCGGCCGGCACGGAGTAGCGTGGTGGGGAGCAAGGACCGCCCGGACCGGCCCGGCCTCCGGCTCGTGGGGGCGCTCGCGCCGGGGCCGGAGCTCGGACGGCACCGGCCGCTGCCCGAGAAGTACGAGTTCCGGATCGGCGAGGTCGCACAGGTCGTCGAGGTCGAACCCCACGTCCTGCGCTACTGGGAAACCGAGTTTCGCTCCATCCGGCCGCGAAAGTCGCCCAAGGGCCAGCGGATCTACTCGCGCTCCGACGTGCTCACGCTGCAGAAGATCAAGGAACTGCTCTACGACCACGGCTACACGATTGCCGGAGCCAGGCGCAAGCTGCGGGCGACCGGAAGGGAGCCGATCGCGCCGGACGACCCGGTCGTGCAGCAAGTCGACGTCCTGCGCACGAGCTTGACCGCGCTGCGCGAGGAGATCGTCGCGCTCATCGAGGAGCTGGACGGGCTCTGAGCCGGAGCCGGCGGACGGGCATGTAGCGCTCATGATCGAGCTCGAGCTTCGGCGCGTCGGGCTGCGGCTCGCGGCCGCGCTGCCGGACGGAGCGTACGCCGCCGCTCCCGTGGCGCTCGACCTGTCGGCTGCGCCCGGGGCGCGCCTCGAGCTGCAAGGCGCCTGGCAGTGGGGCGGCTCCGGCGCGCTCCAGCTTGCCTGCGTAGAGATCGGGGTCGATCGCTGGGTGCCCGGGCTGGAGCGCCCCGTGCTCGGGGGGGCCACGGCGCTGGTGCGGGAGGCGGCCGGACTCGGCTCTGTCTGGGCCGGCGAGCCCGTGCGCGTGGGCAGCCGCTTCGAGCAGAGCTACCGGGCTGAGAGCGCCGACGGCGCAGCGGCCGCGCGCGGCCTGCATGTGCTCGGCTTCGTCGGCCACCCCGCCGAGCTCATGCTCTGCAGCGCGGTCTGCCTGGCTCCGGCGCGCGCCACCGGCGCCTGCGACACGGTGCTGGGGTCGCTGCGGGTCGAGGCCGCCTTCGTCGAGCCGCCCCCGCCCGGCGTGCTCGCCGCCGCGGCCCTGCTCGCGGCGCGCCATCCGGCGGCGGCCGCGCTCGGTCTGGCCGCACTGCTGGCGCTCGGCGCGGCGTGGCTGCTCGGCCGGCGGCCGCGGCGCGGCGGTGCGGCGTCGGTCTAGTGGCGCGTCCCACAAGTCGTGCGGAGAAATGGTTGCCGGGACGCGCCACGCGGGTGGTGGGTCGGCCGGTACGTCCGAAGAGGCGGCGCCCCGCCTCCCCCGGTAGGGCCTGCGGGGAGGGCACGCCGCTTGCGCGGCCGAAGGCCGCAATTGCAAGCGGCGTGGCCTTCCCCGCGAAGTGGGCCGTCCCGCCCCCATATCCGCGGGACTTGCGGGACGGCCCACTAGATCTCTCCCGCTGCCTCGCCCCGGCGGCCCTGGAAGAAGCGGCGCAGCCTCTCGGCGCACGCGGCGGCGAGCACGCCGCCACGCACGGCGAAGCGGTGATTGAGCCGCGGATCCGAGCCCAGCACGAAGAGCGAGCCCAGCGCGCCGGCCTTCTCGTCGGCGCAGCCGTAGACCACGCGGGCGACGCGCGCGTGGATGAGGGCTCCGGCGCACATCGGGCACGGCTCGAGCGTGACGTACGCCGTGAGCTCCCCGAGCCGCCAGCGGCCGAGCGATCGAGCCGCGGCCCGCAGCGCCTCCATCTCGGCGTGCGCGGTCGGATCCGCCTCGCGTTCGCGCCGGTTCTGCCCGCTCGACACGAGCCGGCCCCCGTCGTCCACGAGCACCGCCCCGACGGGAACGTCGCCGGCCTGCGCGGCGAGATCGGCCTGCTCCAGCGCAAGCAGCATCCAGTGTTCGTCGGGATGGCACGGCACGGCAGGCCGCAGCTTATCATCGCCCGTGAACGATCCGCGACGAGCACGCCACCAAATGGGCATGGCAAGGGAAATGGTTCCCAAGGCCGACGAGGCCGACGAGCTCGACGACTCGTGGTTCAGGTCGGCCCCGCCCGAGCTGGAGCGGTTGCGCTCCCGGCATGCGAGCGCGACGCGCCAGCCGTCCGGCGAGGACGAGCTGGGGGAGAGCTGGTTCGTCTGAGCGGCCAGGCAACCGTTCACGCATTTCGGCGCCAGCAACGACGGCTCGCCAGGCGGCCGTGATCGCGGCTTTCGTCCGCGGCCCGGCTCCTCACGTACAGGAGTACGCTCCGGGCCGGGCCTCCGGGCGCGCTCGCGCTGTCCGTCCCTGCGGGACGGGGTTCGGGTCCCGACGCGCGCTGTGCGCGCGTCACCCGTGCCCCGGCCGCCTGACGAGCCGGCTGGGAGAATGCGTGAACGGTTACGCGGCCAGGGTCCCGGCGACGGGCTTTGTTCGCCGCCCTGCCGCTCGGCCTTGCGGCCGGCGCTTGAGCCGCAGGCGCAGCCCGCGCGTGGTATAGCTTCGCGCAGGAGCAAGCCGGGGTGATGGCCAAATGGAGCCAGGGCAGGATCTCGGCGCGCCGCGCGACGGCGCGCAGGGCCTGGCGCGTCCTCGCGCCAGGCTGGCTCGTTTTCGCCGCCTGCGGCCGGCTGCGGGGGGACTGCGACCAGTCGGAGGACTGCCGGGAGCGGGGCCTGTGCACGGAGCAGCAGGGCAAGTGCGTGGCGGCCTCCGACGACGACTGCAAGCAAGCCAAGATCTGCCGCACCGACGGCCGCTGCACGTGGCACCGCGACCACTGCCTCGCGGGATCCGACGCGGACTGCCAGCGCTCCAAGCGCTGCCTGACTTTCGGCGAGTGCCGCGTCGAGGGCCGGGGGTGCGGCAAGTAGCTACCCCGCAACCTCCTAGCCCGGAAGATCCGGTCAGAAGCTCCCCACGCCCTCGTCCGGCCGCTCGGCGTAGGGGTTGAGCCGCGCGTGCAGGAAATCCGCCGGTGCGGAGCAGGCCTCGGCGCTCGGCTCGGCGCCGGCGCACTTGGTGCACTTCTCGCCCGGCAGCCACTGCTGCGGGCTGCCACCCTGACCCAGCGCGTAGATGTCGGGACTGGCTTGTTCCAGCGCCACGTTCGGCACGTCGGCTCCGCACATCGCGGGCTCGTCCTGGGCGAACAGGTTGCAGCCCTGCTCGCTCTTGACCGGCCACCGGAACGCGGCAGCGTCGGCGGCGTCGCCGCCGTGCGCCGCCACCGAGCCGTCCGTCAGGGAATCGGCCCGGCCGGTGCCGAGCAGGGCGCCGTAGTGGGGCAGGAAATCGTAGCGGGCGCTGAAGGCGCAACTGTGCGCCGTGAAGTACAGGCGCCCGTCGGCCAGCACGGTCAGGTTGGTGTCCCAGCCCGGCGCGCCGTGCTCTGGCGCCAGGTGGAACGTGCCCACGGCCCAGGCGGGCGGCGGGCCGGCGATTCCAAGCTCGGCTTCACCTGCCGGATCGGCGCTGCACCCGAGCAGGCACAGCGCGAATCCCAGCGGAGCTAGTGCGGCGGTTCTCATGGGTATCCCCCGAAGGTTGCGGGCAGCCCTATGGACCGACTGGCGCGGGGCGTCAAGACCTTGCGTGGCGAAGCGAAAACCGCTTGCGCTCTCGCCGCGTCCGGGCGAAAGCGATGCCCATGTGCGGCGGCAAGCCCGCGACCATGGTGCTGTTCGTCCTTCTGGCGGCGCTTTCCTCGGCGGACTGCGTAACCAAGGAGGCGCACGATCAGGCCATGGCCAAAGCACAGCAGGATCTCGATGGGGCGCGCGCCCAGGCCGCCAGGCAGCTCGGCGACGCGCAGCAGCAGATGGGCGACGCCCTCGTCCGCGAGCGCGGCCTGCAGGCCAAGCTTGCCGATCTGGAGCAGCAGCTCGCCGAGCGCAGCAAGGCGCTGGAGCTGGCCACCACGGACGGCAAGCAGGCTCAGGGCAAGCTCGATGAGGCCACGGCCATCAACGAGCAGCTCCGCAAGGAACTGGAGCGGCTGGGGCGCGACGTGGACAAGCTGCTGGCCGAGAAGGGCACGCTCGCGGTCTCGCTGGCCGACGCCAAGGTGCGCCTCGAGGAGCTGCGCAAGGCCCAGGAGGCGGTGGACAAGCGGGCCAAGCTGTTCCGCTCGCTGCTCCTCAAGTTCAAGGCCCTGATCGATGCCGGCGATCTCAAGGTCGTCATGCGCGAGGGGCGCATGGTGCTGCAGCTTCGCAACGACGTGCTTTTCGATTCGGGCAGCACGGCGATCAAGAAAGAGGGCAAGGAGGCCCTCGAGCAGGTTGCCGGCGTGCTCGCGACGTTGCCAGGGCGCAAGCTGCAGGTGGCGGGGCACACCGACAACGTGCCCATCGCCACCCCGCGCTTCGGCTCGAACTGGGAGCTGTCCACCGGGCGCGCGGTGGAGGTGGTGCGGTTCCTGATTGAGAAGGGCCTGAAGCCCGACGTCGTATCTGCGGCCGGCTATGGCGAGCACGATCCGGTGGCCGGCAACGAGACGGCCGAGGGCAAGGCCCGCAACCGCCGCATCGAGATCGTGTTGCAGCCGGATCTTTCGGAGCTGGTGAGCGTGCCGGAGATCCAGTAGGCGTGGTCTAGCGGTACGGCTTTTACGAAGGAGCACTCATGGGAAACAGGCTATACGTCGGCAACCTGTCCTACGACACGACTGAGGCGCAGCTTCAGGAGCTGTTCGCCGCGCAGGGACAGGTCGTGTCCGCCGAGGTCGTGACCGATCGGATGACGGGCCAGGCACGCGGCTTCGGCTTCGTCGAGATGGCCAGCCAGGCCGACGCGCAGAAGGCGATCTCTGCGCTGCACGGTGCCGAGTTCGACGGCCGCGTGCTCACGGTCAACGAGGCGCGCGAGCGGCTGGGCGGAGCACGGGGCGGCGGCGGGGGCGGCGGCGGCGGCGGCGGCGGCGGTCGTCCCGGCGGCGGGCGCCGGCCCAAGAGCGGCGGCAGCCGGCGCGGCCCGCGCGGGGATCGCTGGTAGCCGGAGTGCCTTAGGTGTCCTTGCCGCGCTGGCTTCCGGCCCGGCGGCCGGATCACCTCTACTACGGTGCGCCGCGGGACGAGGCGCGCACGCGCTACCGCCTGCTCTGGGCCGGGGCCGCGCTCGTCGTCGTGGTCCTCGCCGGGACCGCCGGCTACTGGCTCATCGGCCAGGGGCGGTGGCCTATCGAGGACTGCGCCTACATTGTGTTCATCACCATCACCACCGTTGGCTACGGCGAGATCCTGCCGCTCGGCCAGAGCCCCCATGGGCGGCTTTTCACCATGGGCCTGCTGGCGGCCGGCATGGGCGTGAGCCTGTACTTCCTTTCGTCGCTGACGGCCTTCATCGTCGAGGGCGATCTGCGCGAGGCCATTTGGAGACGGCGCATGCAAAGCCGACTAGCCAAGCTAAAAGGCCACTTCATCGTCTGCGGCACGGGCCGCACCGGCCGCTGCGTGGTCGAGGAGCTGGTCCGGGCCGGCCGGGACGTGGTCGTCATCGACGCCGACGAGGAGGCCCTGGACCGGCTCGTGGGCCACTTCGGCGATCGGGTGCTCGCCATCCGGGGCGACTCGACGGAGGAGGCGGTGCTCTACGAGGCGGGCGTGGAGCAGGCGGCGGGGCTGGTGGCCGCGCTCGCACTCGATCGCGAGAACCTGTTCATCTGCCTTACGGCGCGGGGGATGAATCCCTCCCTGCGCATCGTCAGCCGCGGCGTCGAGGATCGCGCCGAGGCCAAGCTGAAGCAGGCCGGCGCCGACGTGGTCATCTGCCCGACGACCATCGGTGGCCGGCGCATGGCCCACGACTTGCTTCGGCCGAACGTCGTAGGGTTCCTCGATCTCGTCGGCTTGGACGAGCAGCGCAAGCTCACCCTGGAGGAGGTGGCCATCGGCGCGCACAGCCCCCTGGTGGGCCTGAAGCTCGTCAACTCGCGCATCCGCGAGGTGTCGAACGCGCTCGTGCTCGGCGTGGTAGAGGCCGCCGGGCGCCGGCCAAGCTACAATCCCCCCGTCGACTTCGAGTTCGCCGCCGGAATGACGCTGATCGTGCTCGGCGAGAGCGACGCGATCGAGCGGCTCACGCGTTACGTGCAGGGAAGCTAGGGGCTACTGGCACGCCGGGTTCTGCCTGAGCGCGGCGTTGCCAAGCTGGCAGCCCGGGGCCATCTGCTGCCGCTGCAAGGGCGAGGCCGCGGCCCATGCCTCGCGCTGCCTCGTGAGCTGGTCCTGCATCGGGGCGCGCGCCGCCTCGGGCAGCTTCTTCACGCACGCTTCCAAGGCGGCGACGTACTTGTCGCACTCGGCAATCGAGACCTCGGCCGGGGCGCTGGTCGGCTGGGGCTGGGCACCGGCGGCGGGCTCTTCCTTCTTCTTGCAGCCCGCCGTGGCGACCAGGCCGGCGAGCACCAAGAGCGACAGGGTGACGGTGGCGGTCCTCATGGCTTCTCTCGCTTCGGTTCGGCTACTTCTTGACCTTGGCCTTCCGATCGCCCGAATGGCCGTGGAAGGTCCGCGTCGGCGCGAACTCGCCGAGCTTGTGGCCCACCATGTTCTCGGTGATGAACACCGGCACGAACTTGCGGCCGTTGTGCACGGCAAAGGTCAGCCCCACGGCCTCCGGCACGATCACGGAGCGGCGTGACCAGGTGCGAATGACCTTCTTGTCGCCGCTGTCCTGAGCCTGGGCGATCTTCTGGAGCAGATGCCCGTCGACGAATGGTCCCTTCTTGACGCTGCGCGGCATGGCGAACCTCTACTTTGTCCGACGCCGGACGATCATCTTGTCGGCGCGCGTGCTCCGGCGCGTCTTGAGCCCCTTGGCGAGCTGTCCCCAGGTCGAGCACGGATGGCGTCCACCGGAGGTACGCCCCTCGCCGCCGCCCATGGGGTGGTCGACCGGGTTCATGCTCACGCCGCGGTTGTGCGGCCTCCGGCCGAGCCAGCGCGAGCGGCCGGCCTTGCCGATGCGGATGCCGGCGTGCTCGGGGTTGCTCACCTGCCCCACGGTGGCGCGGCAGTCGACGTGGATCTTGCGGATCTCTCCGCTCGGCAGGCGCACCTGGGCGTAGCTCCCGTCCTTGGCCATGAGCTGCGCCGCCCCGCCCGCCGAGCGCACGAGCTGGCCGCCCTTGCCCTTGCGCATCTCGATGTTGTGGATGCTGGTGCCGGGCGGGATGTGGCGCAGCCGCAGGCAGTTGCCCGGCTTGATGTCGGCGTGCAGGCTCGAGAGCACGCTCCCGCCGACCTCGAGGTCGTCGGGGGCGAGGATGTAGCGTTTCTCGCCGTCGGCGTAGTGCAACAGCGCGATGCGGGCCGAGCGGTTCGGGTCGTACTCGATGGCCGCCACGCGCGCGGGCACGCCGATCTTGTCGCGGCGGAAGTCGATGCGGCGGTAGCGCTGCTTGTGGCCTCCGCCGCGGAAGCGGCAAGTCACGCGGCCGAGGTTGTTGCGCCCTCCGGTCGAGGTCTGCTGTTCGACCAGGCTGCGCTCCGGACGGTCCTTGGTGATCTCCGCGAAGTCGCTCGATGTGTAGTAGCGACGGCTCGGAGAGGTGGGCTTGTACGTCTTGAGGCCCATGGGACTACCCTTCCTCCTCGAAGAAACGGATGGCGTCGCCCGCCTTCAACGTGACCAGCGCCTTCTTCCAGGTGGGGAGCCTGGCCCGTCCGCGGCCCATCTTGCGATCCTTGCCCCGGACGAGCTGGGTGCGAACCGCCACGACGCCCACGCCGAAGAGCGCTTCGACCGCGCCCTTGATCTGGATCTTGTTGGCCGCCCGCCGGACCTCGAAGATGACCTGGTTGTTCTCTTCCCGCAGCCGCGTGGCCTTCTCGGTCAGCAAGATGGGGCGGCGGATGACTTCCTCGGCACGCATGGGATCCTCCCTAGGCCGTCTGGGCTGGCGCGGCCGCGCCGCCGGGGCGTCGGTCGCGCAGGCAACGGGCCTCGATGGCCTTGACCGCGCTGCGAGTGACGATGAGGTGCTGGTGGCGCAGCAGGTCGTAGACGTTCAGGCCCTCGGGCGGCAGGAACTGGTGGTTCGGCAGGTTGCGAATCGACAGCACCAGGTTGCTGTTCTCGGCATGGTCGACCACCAGGCTCTTGCGCGCCGCCTGCAGCGCGCCGAGCGTGGCGACCAGGGCCTTGGTCTTGCGCTGCGCGAGCTCGAAGTTGTCAACCACGAGCAGGCGGCCCTCCTTGGCGAAGAGCGAGAGGGCAGAGCGCAGCGCCCCGATGCGCACCTGGCGCGGCGGCCGGTAGGACCAGTCCCGCGGCCGCAGGGCGTGGGCGTGACCGCCGCCGGGGCGGTGGGGTGCGCGCACCGAGCCCTGGCGCGCCCGGCCCGTACCCTTCTGCCGGAAGAGCTTCTTGCTCGAGCCGCTGACGGCGCTGCGCTCCTTGGTGGCCTGGGTGCCGGCGCGGCGCGAAGCGAGCTGCGCCTTGGTCACCTCGTGGAGCAGATGTTCCCTTACCTCGCCCGCGAAGACCTCGTCGGCGAGCTCCATCTCGCCCACCGGCTCGCGCTTGAGGTTGTAGACGCTGACCTTCATCTTGCCCCTCCTCGGGTAGCGGGTTTTCTAGGGCTCGCTCGCGAGCCCGCCTGGAATCGCGGCTCGCTGGTGAGCCCGCCTGGAATCACGTCTTGATCTCGACGTCGACGCCCGACGACAGATCGAGCTTCATCAGCGCGTCGAGCGTCTGCTGGGTGGGTTCGATGATGTCGAGCAGTCGCTTGTGCGTGCGCACCTCGAACTGCTCGCGCGACTTCTTGTCGACGTGTGGCCCGCGCAGCACGGTGTAGCGGCGCAGCTCGGTCGGTAGCGGAATGGGCCCCGCCACCCGTGCGCCGGTCCGCTTCGCCGTCTCCACGATGTCGCTCGTGGACTTGTCCAGGAGCTGGTGGTCGAAGGCGCGCAGGCGGATTCGGATCTTGGTGCTGGTTGCCATGCTGCCCGCCTACTCGATGACCTTGGTGACGACGCCCGCGCCCACGGTGCGGCCGCCTTCACGGATCGCGAAGCGCATCTGCTCCTCCAGCGCCACCGGCGCGATGAGATGCACCTCCATGTCGATGTTGTCACCCGGCATCACCATCTTCACGCCCTCGGGAAGCTGCACCGACCCCGTCACGTCGGTCGTGCGGATGTAGAACTGCGGCCGGTAGTTCGGGAAAAACGGCGTGTGCCGCCCCCCTTCCTCTTTCTTCAGCACGTACACCTGC
>JACQWT010000433.1 GCA_016209145.1 Deltaproteobacteria bacterium
CGTACGGGGCGGAAGTGCCAGCGCGGCGGCGCTGCTCAGTGTCGCCGCCGTCGCGTTGACGGCAGCTCCCGCCCCTGCGGCGGCGCAGGAGGCCGCGCCGGCGCCGGCGGCAGCGGTGCCCAGCATCCCGGCCGGGGAAGGCGAGCCCCTGGCGCGCTGCGTGCACGCGTTCGGCGAGGCACAGCGGCTGCGGCGCGAGGGCAAGCTGCGGGCGAGCCGCGCCGAGCTGCTGGCGTGCGCCCGGAGCGAGTGCCCGAGCGTGCTGGTCGAGAGGTGCGTGCCGTGGTTGCGCGAGCTCGACGCCGCGCTGCCGTCGATCGTGGTCGCCGCGCGGGATGAGGCCGGCGCCGACACCACCCAGGTCCGGGTGATCGAGGGCGGCGTCGTATTGGCAGAGAGGCTCGACGGCCGCGCCCTGCCGCTCGACCCCGGGCCGCACGAGCTGCGCTTCGAGCATCCGGGCGCAGTGCCGGTCGAGCGCCGTCTCGTGCTGACGGAGGCCGAGCGCAGCCGGAGAGTCGAGATCTCGTTCGCCGCCCGCGGGAGGCCACGGGCACGAGCGCGGCCCGAAGTGGAGCCGGCCGCGGGTCCGCGGGCGGGGCTGCTCCGGCCGGCCTGGCTCGCCGGGCTCGGCTATGCCGAGCTGGGCGTCGGCGCGGCTGCCCTCGTGGTTGGGACCGTGACCGGCGCCGTGGCCCTGTCCGAGATGGGCTCTGTGCGCGACGGCTGCCCGGGTGACATCTGCCCGACCGAGCTCGGGGGCCGCTACCGGCGCGCAGCGACGCTGGCCCACGTCTCGACCATCGGCTTCATCGCCGCCGGCGTGGGCACGGCCACCGGCGCAGCGTCGCTCTTCCTGTGCCGCCGTGGCGGCAGCGCCGGCGCCGCCGAGCGCGCCGAGCTCGCGCTGCGGCCGGCGCTCGGGTTCGGCACCGTAGGGCTGGCAGTGACGTTCTGGTGATCGCAGCGCACAAGAAAGCGACCGCGAGGCCCTGAGCCCCGCGGCCGCGGTGTCGGCGTCGATGGTCCTGCGCGGGGCGCGTGCCCCGCGGCAGGCAGGCGGCTCACTCGCTCGATTGCTGGCAGGTGATGAACAGGGTGCTGTGATTGGCCGCCTCTCCTTCGCCGACGAAGCGAATCGTGCGCCGCTCGGCAGCGGGGCAGCGGGCCACGAGCTCTGCCGCGGCCTCGCCCATGGCGGCGTCGACGTAGCACCAGCCGTCCACGGGCTGGCCGCCGGCCTCGGGGGAGCCCGCCTCGGCCTGGCAGGCCGCGAGCCCCTCGCCGGCGAGCTGCTCGATCTCGCAGAAGCAGTCGAGCTTCTGCCCCTGGGCCGCCAGGCTCTCCTGGGCCTCCCACTGAGCGGGCATGTGCTCGGGCGCCACCGGCAGGCGCGCCGCGCCTTTGCAGCCGCACTCCGCGCTCTCGCCCACGTGCCGGCCCTCGAGGATGAGGCACGCGACCTGGCCGTTCTCGTCCGCGTCGAGCTGCCGGTTCAGGCACGGGCCGCCCAGGCGGGCCTTCAAGCGGTCCACGATGGCGGCGATGGCCGGGCGATAGCCGAAGTGCGGCGCGCCTTCCTGCTGCACCTCGGTGGGACAGATGGAGGCTACGATGGCCTGCTCGCCGATGCCCTTGAGCACGCCGAGCTGGCGCAGGCCCGGGAAGGCCTTGGCCCGGAGCTGCTTCGAGCCGTAGGCGCCGCCTGCGTCCTGGCACAGGGGGTTGTTGGAGGTCGAGGGATTCTTGCTGGCGCAGTCGCAGTTGTGGCTGGCCGAGGCGTCGCAGTCACGCTGCATGTGCTCGGGCAGGTCGAAGATGCAGGCATACTGAAGGTCGCCGACGTAGGGGGGGCCGGCGGGATTGACCACGAGCTCGTGACCGTTGATGGCGTTGGCATTGGCCGGCGAGTCGGGCGGCGCGACGGCCTCGCCGGTCACGGGGTTGCGGCCCTCGCGCGGCTCGACCGACTCGATCATGAACGGATCGGCCGGCGCGATGCCCTTGCTCGGATCGCCGTAGACGATGTCCCAGGTGCCGTCGCTCGCCATCTCGGAGGCGGTCTTCAGGCCGGCCTGCAGGCTGGGCTTCCCGTCCGCGCCGAGCCGCGCCACGTCCTGCCAGGGCACGCCCACGACGGCGGCGAAGAAGACGAGGTCGCGGCTGCGGAGCACGCCGTCGGAGGAGACGAAGAGCGGGTTCTCGACGAGATCCCCCTGGCGGTTCGGGACCTGCGGCGAGGTCAGGCCGGTCACGTAGCGCTCGACGGGATAGAGAAAGTCGTGGCCGAAGCGGCGCTTCTGATCGAAGCAGACTAGGTTGGTCCACTTCGCCTCCTCGGGGTTGAGCTCCTTGAGCAGATCCTGGTTGGCGGTCACGTGGCCGTAGCCGTCGGCGCGGAAAGAGCAGTCGTTCTCGTCCGTGAGCATGACGATCGCCACGAGCGAGTCGGGCCGCAGGAAGTCGCGCCGCTCGCTCAGCACGTCCTGGTCCACGCCCTTGGGCTGACTCTTCTGGTCGGCGCCGACCGCGATGCTCTGGTACGGCTCGGGATCGACGAGGAAGCGGTACCAGCTCTCGAGTTGAGCTTCGAGGCCGCAGCCCTCCTCGCCCACGCCGCGCACCATGCTCTCCAGGTCGGCCACGAGCTTCTGCGCGTCGCCCTGTCCCGGGGGAGCGAGCTTCTTCCCTGGATCCCAAGCGAGGAAGCCCATGTCCTGGTAGGTGGCCGGCGCGGGCGCTCCCGGCGGGCCGCCGGCGAGCAGGCGGGCCCGCCGATCGGGACACTGGCTCTCGTTCACCATCGTGCCGCCGCGCGGCCCGAGGCTCGTGCTGATGATGCCGATGTGGATGTCGAGCACCGGCTCGAACTCCCGCGCGCTGCCCTCCGGGCACTTGTCGAGCGGCGAGGCGGGGTGCGCGCTTGCCTGGCCCTGGCCGTCCAGGCACGGCGGGCTGACGAGCGAGCCGACCAGATCCGGCACGGCCCGCGCCAGGAAAGCCTGCTTGTCGGCCATCGAGCCCGAGTCGTCGATGACGAGCAAGAGATCGATCTTGTCCACGCGCTGATTGCTGAGCTGCTCCGTGATGGTCGAGGTCGTGTGCGGCTCGACGGGCTCGATGGGGCGGCTCAAGCACGCCGGGGCCGAGCCCACGGCGAGCGCCACGAGTGAGCCAGAACAAGCGCGCGCGACCTTGCCAACCTGAAAGTGTCGGTTCCCGTTCATCCCTGCGTCCTCCTTGCTGTCCTGCCGCTGGTGCTCTTGTGCAAGCGCCGGACCGGCTGACGGCGGAGGTCTGATCCCAAGGATTTCACCAGGTTGCGACGCCTAACGCGCGTCGCTCGCCCGGCACAGACCCATGGGGCAACCCCGGGACAGGGCAATGTCCCATGGGACCAGGAGGCCATCGGCTCACCACCGCTCGGCCTGCGCCCGGCGCAGCGCGGCCATGAGGTAGTTCTGGGCGCGCAGGGCGTGGGGGCCGTCCGGCGCCTGCTCGAGGTGGCGCTGGAGGGCGGCGGTGGCCTGGCCGAAGCGGCTGAGCCGGTAGAGCACCACGCCGCGGCCAAGCTCCGCGGGGTAGCTCGGATCGCGGGCCGCGAGCCGGTCGATGGTGGCAAGGCGCGCCACGTTCTCCAGGGCCTCGCGCCGCTGCGGCTCGGCGGGCGACTGCTCGCCCGCCTGCTGGCGCGCAGGAAGCATGGGGTGGCGCAGCAGGAAGCCCAGGCGCACGCGGTCCTCGTCGAGCGTGAGGGCGTACGGGGGCGCGCTCAGGCCGGTGAGATCGTTCCAGCGCTTCTTGTACATGGCGCGCAGCACGCGCTCCGTGGGCAAGAGCTCGCGGCTCGTGCCCCGGCACCACGAGTTGCCGCGCAAGACATCGGCGAACTCCCCACCGAGCTCGGCGAGCTCGCGGCCGGCCACGGCGCTGTGCACCCAGCGCTGCAGCGCCCGCACGAACTGCACGCTCTGGTAGGCGCGCAGCGCGAGGAGCGTGCTCTCGCCGGCGCGTGCGGCCCGCACGGCGGCCTGCGCCACGCGCTGGCGCGCGGGCTCCATGTCGTCGTCGCGCTGCTCGGCCGCGGCGAGGTTGTACTCGCGCAGCTCGCGGCCCAAGGCCCGCACGTCGAAGGGCAGCCCCTCGTGCTCGGCCCGGCGCGCCAGATCGTCGTCGCCGGCCATGGTCGCCTGAAGGGCTCGCTGGTCGACGACCGGCAGCGGCAGGTCGTCCGGTTCCACGGCGCGGGGCACGGCGAGCACGACCGAGCTGGCTGCCAGGACGAGCGCTGCCGCCCCGGCCTGCCAGCCGTCGAAGAGGGCTCCGAGCCCCTTGACGCGCCGCGACTTGGATCGCATGGGTAGCGCGCTCAAGGATAGCCCAAGTGCTCAAGCCCAGCCCCAAGGACAGGCGCAGGCACGTGCGCAAGCGCGTGCGGCCAGAGACCAGCTTCCGCATCGCTGCCGGCCAGCCGGTCCAGGCGAGCTGCAAGGACATGAGCCTGGGCGGGATGTTCCTGCGCACGCCCAGCGCGCCCCCGGTCGGAACCGCGCTCGTCGTGTGCGTGGCCTTCCCCGGCGCGGATGACGGTCTCGATCTCGATGCGGTCGTGCGCTGGTCGGGCCCGGAGGGAATGGGCGTCCAGTTCGGCGCCCTGGGCGCGCGCCAGACCTACCTCATCACCGAGTACCTGGCGGACGCCGAGCCGGTGCCGTCGTCGCGCTTCCCGCTGGAGGGGTTCTAGCCCCGGTCACGGGCTGAAGCTCACCTCGAACTCGAACTGCGAGGCGCCGGGAACCACGCGCCGGCCGAACAGGGCCAGGCCGCAAGCCTGAAGATCCGGCTTGAGCGGCGGAGAGAACGCCACCGACGACACGCGGCCGTCGTCGTCCAGGCGCACGCGCACGTGCGAGCGGACAGATACGTGCACCTCCGCCCCCTGCCGGCTCGATCCGGACCGGGCGTGCAGACACGACGTGACGAGCTCGCGCGCGTCGGCTGGGCTGATGGTCGCGGGTGCGGGTCCGGAGGGGCTGGCTGCGCCGGCGTCGGGCGCGAGCAAGTCGGAGCTTGGCCCGGTATCGGCGGGGCTCGCGGGGGCGGCCGGCGACGTCGGGGACGGCCCTGCGCCGCCGAGCGGCCCGGCGGGGGCAAGCAAAGATCGCGCCCCGGCCGCGCCCTCGGCGGCCGGCCGGGGCTCCCCCGGCTCCGCCCCTGGGGCTTCCTGCGGCGCCGCGGCCACGGCCTTGCCGCCGCGGTCCGGCTCCCGCTTGGCCAGGAGCTGACCCTGGAGCGAGAACGACGCGCGGGCCGGTGCCGCGAGCAGATGTGCCTGGCCGGTGCTGGCCTCGCCCATGGGCTCGACGGCCACCTGCCCGCGGCGCACTTCGACCCTGATCTCGTCGCCCTCGCGGCTGACCGAGAACACCGTGCCCCGCACGACCACGCGTGCCGAGCCCACCTCCACGGCGAAGCGGCCGGAGGCGCCGGCCCCGGCCCGCGGGACGACCTCGGCCAGCACCGAGCCGCGCTCGAGCCGCAACACGTGGGGTACCTGCTTTGTCAGGACGCGCACGGCCGTGCCCGGCGACAGCGTCCAGCGGGCCACGCCGGCGAGCGCGAAGCTCACGGCGCGCGCCCCGCTCTCGACGAGCGCGCCGGGCTCGACCGCGTCGACCCGGTAGTCGGAGCCGCCCTCGATCGTGGGCAGGCGGTTGAGATCGACGGCCGCAACAGGGCCGGCAGGCGGCTCCCTTCCTTCGAGCGCGCCGCGGCCGAGGGCGAAGAGCGCCACCGCCGCGGCCGCGGCGAGCAAGGCAGCATGGCGCCAGAACGAGCGGCGCTGCCAGCGTGACTCAGCCGCAGGCCGGATGATCCCCTCCTCGGCAAGCTGGTGCTGCACGCGGCGCTCGATGCGCTTCCAATCGAGGGCAGGTGGCTTCTCGGCCCGCATCTGCTCCACGAGCTGGCGCAGGGCCCGAACTCCTCGATCGCTACCATTCTGGTCCTTGGCGTCCACAGGGCCTCCCGCTACTTCGGGCTGGGCGAGCCGTGCTCGTCCTCCGCGCACGACTCGGAATCCTCCGGCGCCTCCTTGGGCCCCGGCCCCCCGCGCCGCCCGGCCGCGCTGGCGGCCGGCTCGTCCGGCACAATGAGCTCGTCGAGGAGCTGGGCCAGGCAGGCCTCAGAGCGCATCATCTGCACGAGCTCGCGCCGGGCGTAGAACAGCCGGGTGCGCACGGTGAGCACGGGACACGCGAGCGTCGCGGCGATTTCGGCCGCGGGCAGGCCCTCGATCTCGTGTAGGATGAACACCGCGCGCTTCTTCTCGCTCAGCCGATCGAGCAGGCGGCGGAAGGCGTCTAGGCACCGCGACCGGGCGAGCTGCTGGTCGGGCAGAACATCGCCGTTGGGCTCGTTCCGGGCGGCTTCCTCGCCGGTCAAGAGCGGCCGGGACCGGGCCCTGCGGCGCGCCATCAGCACGACGTTGACGGCCACGCGGTGGAGCCAAGTCGAGAACTTGGACTGCCCGCGGAAGTCCGGGAGGCTCCGGTAGACCTGGATGAACACCTCCTGCACCACGTCCTCGAGATCGGCGCTCGGACCGAGCATCCGGAAGACGATGCGCGAGACGGCGGCCCGATGCTTGCGGAACAGTCGGGTGAACGCCTCGGGCACACCCGCTTGTGCCCGTCTGACCAGCTCGTCCTCTTCGCGCGTTTCCACCCCAGGAGCTACCGTAGCCCTTGTCGCCGCCTGTGGCGAGGGACGAGCCGCCCAGGGCCAGCTCGGGGCAGCCCGACCGGAGCGCCGGGCCCTGGCCGGCGCCGACAGGAAGCCCTCGGCCCACAGCAGGGGGAAGCCCGACGGCCTGGCGAGGGTTGCCTCCATGAGCCGTTGGGTGCCCGGCCCAGGGCGGCCGTTCACGGCCCTGTTCTACCAGGTCAGAGAATCGATGCGCTTGGGCACAGAAAGCCGGCCGGCCAGGGCGAACGGGGTTGGGGCCCCGTTCGCGGGGTCTGGGGCGAAGCCCCAGCGTGGAACTCTCCCGCGGACGGCACCTCTTGGTCCACAGCGCGCAACGGCCGCGGGGCGTTGCTGCTTGCGTCCGCCCGCTCCGTTCCCGCGGGCGTGTTGCCCCGATTCCGCGGCTGCGCGGAATCGACAATCAAGCGCGCTTGGGTTGCGGGCGAAGCCCGCGCTGTAGGGGAGCGTCTCGGGGACGTCGGGGACGCCAACTACGCGCGGCGCCGCTCGGCCCGGCGTGCCTGCTGCAGCTCCATGAGGTCGAAGGCCACGAGCCCGAGCACGACGAGCGCCGCCAGGTACACCATGGGCGCACCCTGAGACAGCCCGCGCGCCTGGGCCAACTTCTTTGCGGCGGCTACGCCTCGAACAGCGCCCCCAGCGCCACCGCCGGCTGCTTCTTCTGCCCGAGGATCCGGTTCACGGCCCGCAGGATGCGCGTCTTGGCCGGTCCCGAGATCTTCTTGCCCGCGAGCGCGTTCGCCAAGCAGACTGCAGAGACGGTGCGGCCGCTGCGCGGTTTGGACAGGCTCGCCCGCTTCTCGGCGTTCTCCTCCCGCCGCGCCTCACGCTGCGCCCGCTTGATGGCGCGGTCCTCGGGCCGCAGCCGCTCGATCTGCCGGGAGGCGGCCAGCAGCCGTCGCGGATCGATCTTGTTCTCTGCAAAGAATGCCTCGATCTTGGTAGCCATGAGTGCCTCCGCCCGGCAGAAGGGGCACAGGCTAGCATGGCGCGGGCTTCGCCCGCAACCCGACCCTCGCCGTGCGAGCGCCCCGTTTCTGGACAAATGGCGAAACACACGGGAGACTTGCTTGCGTAGCCCATGCCCATCAGCGACCCCGAGGTGAAGCTCGAACAGGCCGTGGCCGCCGTGCGGGCAGCCGGGGCGGCCGAGCCGCGGGTGGGGGTCGTGCTCGGCTCGGGGCTTGGCGCCTTCGTCGAAAGCCTCGTCGCGGCCGTGCGCGTGTCCTACGCCGACATCCCGCACATGCCGGGGACGACGGTGGTCGGCCACGCCGGCGCCCTTTGCGTGGGCACGTGCGGCGGCCTCGCCGTGGCTTGCTTGCAGGGGCGAGCACACCTGTACGAAGGGCACGCGCCCGAGCGAGTGGTCTTCGGCGTGCGCCTGCTCGCGCGGCTGGGCTGCGCCGTTGTCCTCTTGACCAACGCCGCGGGCGGCGTGCGCACCTCGTTTCGGCCGGGCACGCTGATGCTCGTGACCGACCACATCAACTTGACTGGCCGAAGTCCCCTCGTCGGGCCGAACGAGGACGGCCTCGGGCCCCGCTTCCCCGATCTCACCCGGGCCTACGATCCCGAATTGGCAGAGCTGGCCCGCAAGGCGGCGGCAGATCTTGGCATCGGCCTGGAGGCCGGGGTGTACGCCGCCCTGCTCGGCCCCTCCTACGAGACGCCGGCCGAGATAGGCATGCTGCGCCTTCTGGGGGCCGACGCCGTGGGCATGAGCACCGTGCCCGAGGTCATCGCCCTGCGCCACATGGGGGTGCGCGTGGGGGCCATCTCGTGCATCACCAACATGGCCGCCGGCATCACCGGCGAGCGGCTCGACCACGCCGAGGTGGAGCGAACCGCGCGCCATGCCCGGGACGCCTTCGTCGGACTGCTCGCCGGCTGGATCCGGCTCATGGGCGAAGCGGGCCTGGCGGGCGGCGGCGGCAGAACCGGCTAGTCATGAGCGAAGTCGATTGGGACGGCTTGTTCTTGCGCGCGCGTGCGGTGCGCCTGCGCGCGTACGCTCCGTACTCGGGCTACCGGGTGGGCGCGGCTCTGCTGTGCGCCTCCGGGCGTGTTTTCGAGGGCTGCAACGTCGAGAGCGCGAGCTACGGGCTGACCATCTGCGCCGAGCGCGTTGCCCTCGCGCAGATGGTCGCCGGCGGCGACACCGAGCCCGTGGCGCTGGCGGTGGTGACCGCCGGGCCGCCCCTGGGGATGTCTTGCGGCATGTGTCGCCAGGCGCTGGCGGAGTTCGCCGCAGATCTGCCGGTGCGCGTGGCGCCTGCCGACGGCTCTGCGCCGGCGGTCGCCACCTCGCTCGGCGAGCTGTTGCCGCGCGCGTTCCGGCGCGATCAGCTCGCGTGAACCGCGGCCGTGGCCGCGCGCCCGGCGCGCCTACTCACCCTCCTCTGCGCCTACGTGCTGCAGGCGCGTGGTGATGGTCGCCAGCGCCCGGCGCGCGCCCTCCAGGGCCTGGCGGTCGGCGCGGCGCTGCCCTTGCGCCCTCTTGCGCCTTTCCCGCTCGTGCAGCAGGGCCGCGATGGCCTCGTCGAGCTTGGCCTGCAGCGCCTGCTGCTGCTGGCGCAGCTCCCCCCGGCGCTTGTCGGCCTGCTGCTGCTCCAGCAACAGGGCGGCGGTCGTTTCATCGAGCCTTGCCTGAAGCTCGTCGCGGGCCGCGCCAAGCGCGGCGCCCCGCGCGGCCAGCTCGTGACCGCGCTCGTCGGCGCGCGCCAGGCGCCGGCGCAGCTTGCCGATCTCCGCGTCGAGCTGCGTGCGGATGTCGCTCCAGATCCGCTCCTTGTCGGCGCTTTCGGCCCCGTGGCGCTGGGCCAGCCGCTGCTCGCACAGCGCGACGGCCCGCTCGTGCGCGGCCTCGATCTGGGCGATGCGCGCCTCGCCCTGCTGCTCGGCCTGCTCGCGTGCGGCCTTCAGCTCGTCCACCTCAGTCCGGTGCTGCTCCGCCAGCGCCGCCAGGGCTTGGCGCCCCTGCTCTTCCCACTCCTGGCGGGCCTTGTCGAGCTCGGCCTGTAACGCCTCGAGCTGCGCCTTTAGCACGGTCACGGCATGCTGGCGCGTTTCCGCCTGTGCCCGGGCGCGGTCGTGACGGTCCTGCAGCTCGGCCAGGGCCTGGCGCTGGGTTTCCTGCGCCTGGGCGAAGGCACCTTGGTGTCGCTGCGCCGCCTCGACCAGGGCCTGGTCGTGTCGCTCCTTCTCGCGCGCGAGCGCCTGCTGGTGTTGGGCATCGCGTGCGGCCAGCGCCTCGCCGTGCTGGCTCGACAGCAGCTCCAGCGCGCGCTGGTGCTCGCACCCGAGCGTCTCGATCGCCTCGCGGCGCTTCTGCTCGGCCTGCTCCAGGAGGCCGGCCTGCTCCTGCTGCTGGCGCGTCATCTCGGCGCCGTGGGCCTGCTGCCGCTCGGCGAGCTCCGCCTCGCGCGCGACGAGCTGCGCCCGCAGCTCGGCGGCCTGGGCCTCCAGGCGCGCGGCGCGCTGCTCGGCCTGCGCCCGCTCGACCCGCGTGGCATCGAGCCGGGCGCGCGCGTCCTGGTGCTGCGCTTCGAGCGAGCACAGCGTGCCCTTCAGCTCGTCGACGCGTCTCTCGGCGCCTGCCTTGTCCGCCTCGAGGGCCTGGATGCGGCCGACCGCCTCGCCGTGCTGCACCGCGTTGCGCAGCGCCCGCTCCTGGAGGCGCTCGGCGTGCTCGAGCTGCTCGGCGTGGTCCTTGCGCAAGCCGCCGAGCTCCTGCTCGGCCTCGGCCAGCCGCTCTTGCAGCGCCTGGGCGCGCTGCTCGCTCTGCTCCGCGCGCCGCTCGGCGCGGCTCCGCTCGGCGCTGGCGCCGTCGAGCCGCTCGCCCAGCTCGCCCAGGCGCGTCTCGAGCTCGGCCGCACGCGCTCTCGCTCCGTCGCGCTCCTCGCCGGTCTCGGTCGCGCGCCGAGCCGTCTCGTCGCGGGCCGACTCCAGCTCCCGCACCCGGTCGGCGAGCTCGACCGAGCGGCGGCGCTCGACGGCCAAGAACTCGCGCGCCTCGAGGAGCGCGCGCTCGCGCCGCGCGGCTTCCTCGCGCAGGGCGATGATCTGCTTGTCCTTGGCGATCTGCGCTTCGCCGTCCGCCAGCGCTTCGTCGTACTGGGCCTTGGCCGTGGCGAGCGTGTCCTGGTGGCGCGCTTCGGTCGCGTCGAGCGCCTCGCGGTTCTGGGCGTGAAGCTGCTCGATCTCGAGGCGGTGCGTCCGACCGATCTCGACCAGCTCGTCGCGGTGCCGGGCTTGGGCCTCGCGCAGGGCCTGCTCGCGCTCCGCGGCCAGGCGCTCCAGCTTCTCGGCGTGAGCGCGCGCGGCCGCGCCGAGCCGCTCGGCGCCGAGGCGCACCTGAGAAGCCAGCTCGTCGACGCGGGCGCGCAGACGCTCGGCGCGCTTGGCGACCTGCTCGCGATCCCCCTTCATCTGCTCCAGATGGGCGAGGGCCTCCTGGCACTGGGCGCTGATGGCGGCGCAGCGCTGCTCGGCCTGGGCGCCGATCTCGCAGAGGCGCCCGTCGACACGCGCGCGCTCGGCATGGAGCTCGGTGCGCAGGCCGTCACGCTCCCCGGCGACGGCCGCCAGCCGCGCCTCGAGCTCGGCCACCCGCTCGCCCTGCTCGCCGGAGGGCGGCGCGAGCCGGCGCTCCTCGGCCGCCTTCTGGGCCGCCTCCTGGGCCCGCGCCAGGGCGGCGCGAAGCTCGTCGATCTCCTGCCTGTTTGCCGCGGCCTCGCGCTGTGCCGCCTCCATCCGCGCCTGCTGCGCCTGCGCGGCCTGGGCCGCGCGCTCGGCGGCTTCGGTCGCACCGAGATCGCGCTGGCGGCCGAGCTCATCCAGGGCGAGCAGTCGCGCCGCCTCGGCGCTGGCGAGCTCGCGGCAGTGCCGTTCGGCCAGGCTCTGTCGCGCCTGCTCGTGCGTCTGCTCCAGGTGCTTGACCTGCTCGGCATAGCCGCGCTGCGCCGCGCGCAGCTCCTTGCTCCGCTGCTCGAGTCGGTCGGCCAGGGTCCGCAGCCGGGCCTTGAGGTCCCCCGACTGCTTGTCGGCCAGCGTCTTGCGGGCCCGCAGCGCCTCGATTTCGGCCTCGCCGTCGCGCTGCCGGCGAGCGAGCTCGCGGCAGCGTTCCTCCAGCAGCGCCTTCTCGGTCTGGGCGGCATCAGTCCCCGCGGTCGCGAGCCGGCGGCCGGCCTCGATCGCGCTGCCAAAGACGACCGGCGCGGCTGCCGGTACCTCGGTCGGCTCGGCCTGGGCCGGCGCACACGGCGCGGCGTCCGGGATCCGGGCCGGCTCGGCCTCGGGAGGAGCGTCCGGCGCGGCGCCCGGGATCTCGGTCGGCTCGGGGCCGGGCGAGGGGTCGGGCCGCGCCTCTGGGTCGAGGTCGCGAGGTTCGGCCGCGCCGGGGCCTGGGCCGAGATCGAGCTCGAGCACCGGCCGCGGCCCGGGGCTTGCCGGGACGCCGGCCGCCGGGCGAAGCTCGATCCGTGAGGCCCGGTCTGCCCCGCCGGGCGAAAGCAGCCGCTCGATGCGCGCCACGAGCTCGCCCAGGGCCACCGGCCGGGCAAGGTAGCCGTCCGCGCGCGTGCGCAGCGCCTGGTGGCTGCGCAGGGTTTCCGGCCCCGCGTCCGCGCATAGGACGATCACGGGGATCGTCCGCAAGTCAGGATCGCGCTTGAGCCGGTTGCACACGGCGAAGCCGCTCTGCCCGGCGAGCCGGTCGGAGAGCAAGATGACGTCGGGCCGCTCGACCGCCGCCAGGCGAGCGGCGGCGCCACCTTCGCTGGCGACGAGCACGACGTAGCCACGGGCCGCGAGCTGGGAGCGCAGCTCGCCGGCGTGGGTGTGGTCGCTCTCCAGGACGAGGATCTTCGGACTACGCGGCTGCTGGGACAGGGACAGTGCGAGTTCCACGGCGCGCCCAACGTAGCCAAGGGCACGAGGAACTGCCAAAAAGTGGGCGAATGTTGGTCGCTGTGGTACCTGCGTCCCGACTGCAGGCTGGGGGCGATGACGGGTGCAGCTTCGGGCCGGCTGCCTGCTATGCTTGCCGCTCTTGATGCTGCTACCCGACCTGCCGGCCATCGATCTCGATCTCGTCGAGGATTTGTCGCCGCCCGACCAAGGCGGATTCCTGCGGCTGCGGCGCCGCCGGCTCCGGGCGCGCTACCGCGACGGGCGGACGAGCGAGCCGTTTTCCCATGACTGCGTGGAGCGCGTGGCGCTCGATGCCGTGGTCGTGGCGGCCCACTGCCGGGATGCGGAAGGTCGCGCGCGTGTCTACCTGCGCTCGGCGCTTCGACCGGCCGTGCGCCTGCGGCCGCTCGCGTGCCGGCCCCTTCCCGAGAGGGACACGTTGGGGGCGCTCTGGGAGCTGCCCGCCGGGCTGGTCGAGCCGGACGAGTGCAGCCCCGAGGGGCTGCGTCGCTGCGCGGCGCGCGAGCTCGGCGAGGAGCTGGGCTTCGCGCTCGGGCCGGAGAAGCTGGGCGTGCTCGGGCCGGCGGTGTTCCCGACGCCGGGCATGGTCGGGGAGCGGCTGCACTTCTTTCACGTCGCGGTCGCACCCGCGCAGCGCGGCGCGCCGACCGAGGACGGCTCGGTGCTGGAGCGCGACGCCGCCGTGATTCTCTGTCCGCTCGAGGCGGCCCTGGCCGCGGCACGGGCGGGCGAGATCGAGGACGCCAAGACCGAGATCGGCCTGCGCCGGCTCGCCGAGATCCTCGCCGCGGGCGCCGGAGGCTCATGAGCGCAGCCACCGTAGCCCGGCCGCCGCGCGTCGCGCTCGTGCTCAAGCGCTCCGCGTGGGACCGCTTGATGGCTCGTCCCGACGGCCGCATGCGGGAGCTGATGCGCCGCGCGGACCCGACGGTGGCGAAGGTCAAGGCCTCGCACACGAGCCACGTCGAGACGGTGGCCGAGGTCAAGCGGGCGCTGGCCGAGGCCGGCGTCCGCTACTGCGTCGTGCCGCGCACGCGCGCCGGCTTCGATGCCACGGCCTTCGATCTCGTGGTGACCGTCGGCGGCGACGGCACGCTCCTGTACGCCTCGCATAGCGTGGGCGATCAGCCCGTCTTGGCCGTCAACAGCGCGCCCCAACACTCGGTTGGGTTCTTCTGCGGGGCACGCAAGGGACGGGTCCGGGAGGCAGTCGCCTCCGCCCTGCGGGGGCAAAGCAAGCGGGTGCTCCTGACCCGCATGCGGGTCGCGCTGGGCGGCAGGACAGTCTCCTCGCGCGTGCTCAACGACGCCCTGTTCTGTCACGTCTCGCCCGCCGCCACCACGCGCTACATCATCGAGCTCGATGGCCTCGTGGAGGAGCACAAGTCGAGCGGCTTCTGGATCGGCCCCGCCGCCGGCTCCACCGCCGCGCAGCGCTCCGCTGGCGGCAAGGTGCTGCCGCTCGGCTCCCGCGAGCTGCAACTCGTCGTGCGCGAGCCCTACACGCCCCTGGGGGAGCAGTACCAGCTCTGGCGCGCCATGGTGCAGCCCGGCCACGTGCTGCGCGTGCGCTCCAAGTGCCACGAGGCGCGTCTCTTTCTCGACGGGGCGGACAACGAGGTGCGCGTCGCGTTGGGCGACGTGGTCGAGCTCTCGGAGTCGGGCGAACCGCTGACCTTGCTCGGCACCCCGGCGCGCCGCAGGTGGCGGCGGTAGGGGGCTGTCCCCATGGCCGTTGACAGGCCGGCCGATCCGCGATTCTCTTCTCATCCAGCCGGCGGATAGTCAGCGGCCCCGGAGCCGCTCACCCCGCCTGCTTGCTGGAGGGACTATGCGAACCCACACCCCGCTTCTTGCCGCTGTGCTGTTGCTTGCCGTGGCGGGCTGCCCCATGAAGAAGAAAGAGGAAGGCTCGACTGCGCCGGTTGCCGCCGAGCCGGAGCCCGCGGCGCAAACCGCCACGGCTGCGGCGGCCGAGCCCGATGCGGCTGCGGCCACGGCACAACCCACCCCCACGAGCACGCAGGCGTACTACCCGAAGGGCACGGCCACGACGACGGCTACGGCCACCACGACGGGCGGCGAGCAGCCGTTCGCTTTCAAGCCGTTTGGCGGCAAGGCGGGGCAGACTCCGCCGGCCAGCACGGCCACCAAGCCCGCCTCGACCGCGCCCCCGGCCTCGACCGCCACGGCCAAGCCGGCCTCGACCTCCACGCAGAAGGTGTCAACGCCGGGCCGCGGCGTGCCTCCCCCTCCGGGAGGGCGCCCGCAGCCGGGCACGCACAAGTAGTCGGGGCGAACGCTCGGCCGGCTAGCCGCCGCCGTCGACCGGCGGCTCCAGGCACGGTTGCGGCCCGCCGGCGCCGCCTTGCCCCCCACCCCCGGCCGCTGAGAGGCACACCTGCGCGCCGCCGACTCCGCCCGTGCCGCCGTAGCCGGCCGCAGGTGATAGGCATGCCTGCGGGCCGCCCTGGCCGCCATGGCCTGCGTCGAAGGCCGGGCTCAGGCACGCCGTGGCCTTGGACTCGTCCTTGGCGCAGGCTCCAACCGCCAGCCCGGCTCCGGCCAGCGCCGCCGCGACGAAGCGCGCGCGGCGGGAGAGAATTGCCAGCCTAACGTCGTTCTGCGCCATGGCTGCCCTCCGTGCGGCGGGCCCCACGCAAGGGCCAGACCGCAGTGGATTTCATCATACACCGCCGCGGGCGGCTCTGGGGTCAAGTCCTTTTTCCCTACTGGTGGAACAACCTCGTCTGCGCGCTCGACGTGGTCGCGCGCATCGACCCGCCGGGCGTGGCGCGCCCGGTGGCCGAGGCCGTCGCCTGGCTGCACGAGCACCAGCTCCCGTCGGGGCTGTGGCGGCTGTCGTACTCCGGCCTGCACCGCGCCCGCGACTCGGACCGGACGCGCGCCGAGGCGCGCTGGGTCAGCCTGGCGATCTGCCGGGTGCTGGTGCGGCTCGGCAGGACCCGCCAGGGGGTGCGGGCCATGGGTGCTAACCGGTGAACCGCGAACAGGGAACAGAGAACCGGGAATTGAGAATGCGATGCGCCCGCGGCTAGCGGCTTGCTCTGGCGGAGGTGGCCGATGCCGCCAAGATGGCGGCGAGCTCGCTGCCCTCCTGCACGGCCTGCTCCACGCTCACATGCAACAGATCGGCACGCCGAGCCAGGCGCATCCAGTAGACTGATTCGCGCACTTCCTTGGCTGCCAGGCGCACCTTGTGGACGAAATCAGCCCGGCTTTCCGCTCCCCTTGCCTCGTAGTGGGCGCCTCCCGCCGTGCCACAGCGCACGAGTTGCGCGGCGACGTGGTTGCCGGCGCGGTTCTTCTCCAACTTGCCGACAACCACCATGGCTGCGGCACCAAGAGCGAGCAAGCGCTCGGCGATATCGTCACCATTCAATTTCCGTTCCCGGTCTGCGGTTCGCTGTTCTAAGGTCACCGGTTTCCACCAGGATCTATCGACGCAACGACCGCTCCAGTTGCCATGTCTCGTGCGCAGCGAGGCATGCGCCGAGCCGCCCGCCGCGCTACTCACGCGGAATCAGACGCTTGGCATCCAGGCGGTGCGGGCTGAGGCGAGTGACGCGGGCGAGCCATGGACCTGTCGCGCGGGATGAGGCGCGGCGGTCGCGGGGACGGCACTTGTGCTATCTTGTCGCTGCCGTTTCCGGGGGCCGCGATCGTCCCCCGGGGGGAGGCCAAGATGAGACTTGCGACGCCGTTGCTCGCGCTCCTTGTGCTGGGCGGTTGCGAGGAGCGCAAGCCGCTCGTAGACCGCTTCCTCGATGAGCAGTCGGCCGCTCCTGCCGGGTCGGCCTCGGCCCCGGCCGCGAGCGCCCGCGCGGCGGCGTCCGCGTCGGCCCCGGCCTCCGCCTCCGCCTCGGCGGCGGCGTCAGCCTCGGCCGGGGCGCCGAAGATGCCGCCGCGGCCCTTGCCGCTCGGCTCGAGCGGGCCCGTGCGCCACACCGATCCGCCGGAGCAGCAGATGATGGCCATCACCTACACCTTCGCCATGGCCGCGCCGCACCCCACCGATCCGCTGGTGGACAAGGAGGCCGTCGAGGCCATCCTGGGCAAGGTGAGGAAGGTGGTCCGGCCCGAGCCCGGCACGACGGCAGAGCAGACGGTGCAGTTGAAGGGCGCCGGCCGCGTGATCGAGGTGCTGATGGAGAAGGGCTGCACCGCGCGCACGCCCAAGAGCCTGCTCGTGAGCCGCGCCGGCGTCTCGATCGACCAGGCGTTTCGCGCGGGCTTGCTCGTCATCAAGTGCAACGACGAGAAGTGGGCGTGCCACCAGAGCGTGCGCGAGCCCAAGGACGTGCTCTGCCACACCGCTCCCCGGCACGGCCGCAAGCCGGGGCGGTGAGCCGGCACCGCAGGATCGAGCCATGCAGAGATTCGCAGATTTCACCAAGATGATCGGGGAGCGCCGCCTGGGTTTCCTCATCGACGAGCAGATGATCGGCACGCACGAGTTCGAGCCGGGTTGTGGGCCGCGCGGCCGCTTCCCCTTCGAGTTTCGCGTGAGCTGGGGCCCGAAGCACCTGCTCGCCTGGGCCAATCCTCTCGGCCCGGGCTTCCTGGAGCAGCCCCTGCGCGGCACCGTCACCGCCGGCGAGCTGTGCGAGCGCGCCCCGTGCGAGGGAACGTTCGCGCTGCGCTACTTCACCACGCGCTCCATTCGCTACGCGTTTCGGTTCGCGGTGGCCGAGACGCAGTACGAGTACGTCGGCGAGAAGGTCAACATCCTGCCCTGGAACCTGCCCGTCTCGCACACGACCTGTTTCGGCACGCTCAAGGAAACCCAGACCGGCAAGCTCGTCAGCCGCTCGGTCACGTTCTTCAAGCTTCGCACCATGCCGGCGTTCCTGGCGAGCTCCCGGCTGGCCTGAGCGCGTTCGCGCCATGGGGGACTCTGCTATAGTCGCGCCCCCGACTCGTTCGGGGCAGCGAAGGGGCAAGGCCCATGGCAGAGCAGCGAGAGGGCACGGCGAAGGCTGGGGGCAAGAGAGCGGAGGGCGCGGCAAAGGCGGCGCCAGGCGCCGCTGCGGCAAGCGAGCTCGACCATGCCTTTCGGGCCGCCCTGGCCGCCGTGGACCGGGCGCCGCAGAGCGAGGAGAGCTGGGACCACCTGGAGGAGCAGGCGGACAAGCTCCAGAGACCCGACGAGGTCGCTGCCCTGTACCGCGACGTCCTCGCCCGCACCCTGCCGCGGGACGTGGCGCACGCCCTGGCGCGGCGCGCCGTGCAGTTCTTCCGGCTCTGGTTCGTGGACACGCCGGAGCGGACCCTCGATCTGCTCACCGAGGTCCTCGCCCGCTACCCGGAGGCCGAGTGGGCCTTCGAGCAGCTCACCATGGGGCTCACGGCGGCGGAGCGCTGGGATGATCTCTTGTCGCTCTACGACCGGGTCCTGGCCGTCACGCCGGAGCCCGCGAAGCGCCGGCGCCTGCTCGACGACGCCGCGCACGTGGCCAAGGACTTCGCCGACCAGTCGGGCCGGGCGGCCGACTACCTGCAGCAGCTTCTCGGGCTCGATCCCACCAACGCCAAGCTCGCCGCCATGCTGGAGCGGCTGCTGGAGCGCGAGGGTCGCTGGCCCGATCTGGTCGAGCTCTGGCACGCGCTCCTGCCCAAGCTCTCTGTGGCCGAGGCGCGCGCGGCCCGGCTCAAGATCGCGGCGTGTTTCCGGGAGCGGCTTGGCGATCCGGAGCGCGCCCTGTCCGAGCTCGAGGTGGTCTCGGGCGAGATCCCCGGCGATCCCGAGGCGTGCGCCCAGTTGGAGCTCATCCTCGATCTCGACACGGCGGTGCCCGCGGCGCGCCGCAAGGCGCTGTCGCTGCTGCGCAAGAGCTACGAGATCGCCGAGCGCCCCGAGGACGTGGTGCGCGTGCTCGCGCGCGCCGCGGGGTTCGTGGAGCCCGACGAGCAACGGCCCCTGCACCGCGAGATCGCCAGCCGGCTCGCCATCCTCGGCCGCGACGGCGAGGCCATGGCGCACTACGGCGCCGTGCTGCGCATGGATCCCGGCGACGCCGAGGCCCGCAAGCAGCTCCGCCAGCTTGCCGCTCGCTCCGGCCGCCAGGACCTGCTGGCCGAGGCCCTGCTGGCGGCGACCGAGGCCGGCGAGGGCGGCGCCCAGAAGCTCGGCCTGCTGCTGGAGGCGGCGAACCTGCACCGCGACGCGCTCGGGCAGCCGGAAGCCGCCATCGGGCTGTACCAGCGCGCGCTGGAGATCCCCGATGCCGAGCCGGCGCTGGCGCGTTCGGCCGCCCACCACCTCAACGAGCTGCTCGCCGCCGGCGAGCGTGCGGCGGAGCGCCTGGCCGTGCTCGAGCGCCTGGCCGTGCTCGAGAGCTCGACGGCGCTTCGCCGGCAGATCCTGGCCGAGGCGGCGCGGCTGGCCGACAGCCTGGGCGACACCGACCGCGCTCTGGCCAACTACCGGCCGATCCTTGAGGCCGCCGAGCCCGAACCCGAGACCCTCGGTGCGGCCATCGATCTGCTGCAGCGCGCCGAGCGCTGGGCCGATCTTGCCGCACTCTGCGCGCGGCGGGCCGAGGTCACGGCGTTGCCCCTCCAGCGTCGCGCCGATCTGGCGCGCCTGGCGGAGATCCAGGCCACGTACCTGGGCGATCCCGAGGCGGCCATCGCCACGTGGCAGAAGATCCGTGCCGAGAGCGGCGAGGACGCCGAGGTGGTCGCGGCGCTCGCGGCGCTCTTCGAGAGGGCCGGGCGCCATGCCGAGCTGGGCGAGCTGCTGTCGGGCGCGGCCGAGCGGCAGCGCAGCCTGGTGGCCTCGCTGCTCTTCCGGGTGGGAGAGATCTACCGCGCCCATCTCGGCGAGCCCGAACGCGCGGCCGAGCTCTACGCCCGCTCGCTCGGCGTCGATCCGGCCGGCGAGGGGCCCCGTGCCGGCCTTACGGCGCTGCTCGAGACGGGCTCTTGCGCCGCCCGGGCGGCGAGCGCGCTCGGCTGGGCCTATGGCGTGACCGACGACTGGCGTTGCAGGCTCGATCTGCTGGAGCACCGTCTGGGCACGAGCGCGGACGCCGCCACGCGCGTCGCCCTGCTGCTGGAGGCGGCCGAGCTCTACGAAGGGCGGGACGGCGACGCCAAGGCGGCGTTGAAGGCGCTGGCGCGCGCGCTGCCGCTGCAGCCGGCGAGCCTCGGCATCGAGGACCAGCTCCTGCGTCTGGCCGGCGAGACGGGTGCCTGGATCGAGGCGGCCTGGTCGCTGCGGGACGCGGCCCGCGCTGCGGCGGCGCAAAGCCCGCAGCGCGCCGCCGAGCTGCACCGCAGCGAAGGGCGGATCCACGAGCGGCTCCAGGACGTGGCCGCGGCGATGGAGGCCTACGAGGCTGCCGCCCGCCTTGCTCCCGCTGACGCCGAGACGATCGAGGCCGTGGCCCGCTGCGCGGCGCTGGCCGGCCACTGGGAGCTCGCGGCGGGCAAGGCGCTGGAGGTAGTCGCGGCGCGCGCGGCAGTGCCCCCGTCGCTCTTCGCGGCGTTGGAGCGCGCGGCCGAGAGCGGACCGTGGTGGACCGAGCTCACGGAGGCCCTGGGCGCCGCGCTCGGCGGCGCGGGGGACAAGCTGCGGCCCGAGCTGGTGGCCGAGCTCGAGCGCCGCATCGCCCAGTGGCACCGAGACCGCCGCGAGGATCCGGAGGCGGCAGCGGCGGCCCTCGGGCGCGCCCTCGCACACCACGGCCGCGACGCCGCCGCCTTGCGTGAGCTCGCGGAGCTGCAGCGCCGTGCGCCCGGACCGGATCTGGTCGAGACGCTCCTGCGCCTGGACGGCCTCGAGGAGCGCTCGCTCGACGCGGCCGCCGAGGCGGCCAGCGTCGCGTTGGAGGCGACGGACCGGGGCGCGCTCCGCGAGGCGTCTCTGGGCCGGCTCTATCGCAAGGCGGCCGCGTTCTGGGAAGCCGGCACGCCGGCGAGCGACGAGCGGCAGCCGGCCGAGGCGGCGCTCTGGGCGCTCGAACGGCTCGCCGCGCACCACCTTGCCACGGGCGCCGCGGAGCGGGCCATCGATCTGCTCGTCGAGGGATCGCGGCTCCCGATGGATCCGGAGCACAGGGGGGCCCTGCGCCGCCGTGCGGCGGAGCTCTCGGAGCAGCACGGGCAGATCCGGCGCGCCACCGAGCTGTACCGCGCCGCGCTCGAGGCCGCCCCGGACGAACGCGACACGATCCGCCGGCTGGCCGAGCTCTCCGAGCAGTTCGAGCAAGAGTACGGCAGCGTGGCCCTGCGGTTGCGCGAGGTGAAGCTCACCCCGGATCAGGCAGGGCGCCTGCAGCTTCGGCTGGCGATGGCGGGCAAGGCGGCGAAGCTCGAGGAGCGCGGCGGCAGGGAGCAAGTGCTGCTCGCGAACCTGGCGGAGGAGCCCGGGCACGAGCCCACGGTCGAGGCCCTGTGCCAGGTGTTGGGCGAGCGGGGGCGCTACCGGGAGCTCGCCGATGTGCTGCGCGGCCAGGCCGCGCTGCTGGAGAGCCGCGCGGCCCCGGAGCGCGCGGCCGGGCTTTGGAGCCGCGTGGCCGAGATCGCCGAGAAGAGCCTGGCGGACAGCGGCGCGGCGATCGATGCCCACCGCCGCGTGGTGGAGCTCGGTCCGAGCAACGAGGCCCTGGACGCCCTGGCCCGGCTCTACCTCGCGCGCGAGGAGCCGGCCGAGGCCGCGCGCTGGCTCGATCGGCGCCTGGAATCGATCTCGCCCAAGGAGCGCGTGGCTGGCCTCTTGCGGCTCGCGCGCGCCCGCCTGGCCGCGGGTCAGGCCGATCAGGCCGTGCTCTCGCTCGAGGCGGCGTTCGCCGAGGCGCCGCGCAACGCCGAGGTGCGCAAGCTGCTCCTCACGCTGTATCGCGAGCGGGAGGACTGGAGCAAGCTCGGCGAGGCGCTCTCGACCGCGGCCGAGCATGTCGCGGACGCAGCCACGGTGCTCGCGTACGCGCGCGAGGCCGCCGAGATCTATCACCACAAGCTCGGCTCCCCCGAGCGGAGCGTGTCGGTGCTGGCACGCGCGGTGGCGGCCTCTCCCGACGATCGGACCCTGCGCAGCCTGCTCGCCGAGGGGCTCTTGGCGGCCGGGCGGCTTGACGAAGCGCGCGAGCTTCTGGCCGCGCTCATCGAGAGCTTCGGCCGGCGCGGCTCGGCGGAGCGGGCGCGGGCGCACGGGCAGCTCGCGCGCGTGCTCGGGGCGAAGGGGGAGCCCCTGCCCGCCCTGGAGCAACTCGACCGCGCTGCCATGATGGCGCCCGAGGACGTGACCATCCAGCGTTCGCTGGCCGAGATGGCGCGGGAGTGCGGCCAGCTCGAACGGGCCGAACGCGCCTACCGCAGCCTGCTGCTCATGGTGCGCCGGGGCGCGGCGGCCGAGCGCGCCGAGGGGGCGGTGGGCGCGCCCGAAGTGCTGCTCGAGCTCAGCCGCATCGCCGCGGAGCGGGGCCAGAAGGACCAGGCGGAGGAGCTCGTCCAGTCGGCGCTCGAAGCCTTGGGCGAGGACGATGCCGAGGCGCCCCGGCTGCAAGCGCGGCTGCGCGAGCGGGGCGCCTGGGATCTCTTGGCGCGCGTGATCGAGGCGCGCCTGGCCCGCGCCCGCGGCCCGCACGAGCGCGCCGTGCTCTTGGGCGAGAAGGCCGACGTGCTCGATCGGGGCCTGGGCCAGCCGTCCGAAGCCCTCGAAGCCAGGCTCGCGGCCGTCGAGCTCGAGCCGGCATCGCCCCTGCTCCACCAGGCAGCGCGCGAGCTGGCCGCGCGCCTGGGTGCCTTGGACCGCTACGTCGCGCTGGTCGAGCTTCTCTTGCAGCGGCCGCGGATCGAGACGAACGCGCACGCACACTGCGAGCTACTGCTTCGCCTGGGCGAGGCGCAGGAGAAGCTCCGCGCCGACCTGGACGCCGCGGCTGAGAGCTACGCTCGCGCCGCCGCGACAGGCGTGCGCGAGGTGGACGTGCTGCGCGCCCAGGCGCGGCTTGCGGGCGCGCGCGGCGACGAGCAGGAGCAGGTGCGCCTCCTGGGCCTCCTGGCGAGCCTAGGCGGCGCGCAGGACGAGACGCGCTCCGACGCGCGCTACCGCATGGCCGAGGTGCTGCTCTCCTCGGCCGAGACGCTGGAGGCCGGCATCGAGTCGCTGCGCGCCGCGCTGGCAGAAGATGCCCGCCCGGAGCGGGCGGGGAAGATCTTGCGCCGCGCCACCGAGGCGCATCCGGAGGAGCCGAGGCTGCTCGATCTCTACGAGCGCGTCGCGCGCTCGGCCGAGCGCGGCGAGCTGCTGCTCCACTACCTGGAGCGTCGCGCGGCCCATCCCCAGGCCACCGCCGAGCAGGCCCGCGAGGCCGTCGCCCTGGCGACGGAGCTCGCACAGGAGGCGCGCGCCGACGCGTTGCTCGTCCGGGCCGTGCAGATCGGTCGCTCGGGCGCAGGCATGAAGGCCGTGGCCTGGGCCCTGCTCGCGCTCTGCGAGCGGCGGCAGCAGGCCGGCGACATCGCCGGCGCGGTGAAATGGCTCGAGGAAGCAAGCGAGGTGGCCGATCCGGCAGCCTGCTTCGGCCTGGGCCGCAGGCTTGCAGCGCAGGCCGCCGGCGAGGGCGGGGACATGACGCTTGCAGCCCGGCTCTACGAGCGGCTGCTGGAGCGCGAGCCCACCGCGCGCGAGGCGTGGCAGCCCCTTTGCGACATCTACCGCCGCACGGGCGAGCTCGGCCGACTCGAGCGCGTGGTCGGCGAGACGCTGGACGGCCTCGGCGACCCGGCCGACCGCAACGACCTACGCCTGATGCTGGCCGACGCCCTGATGGCCCACGAGGACCGTCTGGGGGACGCCATGGCCATTCTGAAGGACGTGCTCGCCGAGGATCCGCTGCACCCCGTGGCGCAGGCGCGGCTCGCTGACTACTGGGAGAAGACCGGCAACATCGCCGAGCTCTTGGCGCTGCTGCGCCGGCAGCTTGCCGTCGCCATGGAGCGGGGCGAGGCGGCAAGCATCAAGGCCGCAGCGCTGGCGTTGGGCAGCCGCCTGGAGAGGTCGGACAGCCCGGAGGAGGCGGCCGCAGCGTACCGCGCGGCGCTGGAGCGCGCCGCGGGCGACGCCCAACTGATGTGGGCGCTTCTGCGCCGGCTCGGGCCGGCGGACAGCGTCTACGAGCGGGCCACGCTGTGCGAGAAGCTGCTCGAGCTCGATCCGGCAGAGAACCCCGGCCCACGCTCCCTCGGGCTCGCCGATCTGTACGAGGCCATGCGCGACGAGGGCGGCGTGGATCGCGCCCTGCAGCTCGGCTGCCGGCTTGCCCCGGACGACGAGAACCTTCGGGCGCGGCTATTCGCTCGCTACCGCGAGCGCGGCGACGCCGCGGGCCTCTGCGAGATGCTCGTCGAGGCGGCCGAGCGCGCCGAGGGGGCGCCGGCCAAGACGGCGCTCTGGCGCCAGGCCGCGGGGCTGCTACGTGACGAGCTCGGGGAGCATGCCCGCGCCTGCGACCTGCTCGGCCGGGCGCTGGAGCTCGTGCCGGCCGACTGCGCGCTCACGGTCGAGCTCGCGACGACGCAGGAGGCGGCGGGCGAGCGCGCGGCGGCCATCGGAACCCTGTCTCAGGCCCTGGCGGCCGCGGCCGACGAGGTGGGCCGGCTCAACCTGCTGCGCCGGCGCGCCACGGTGCTGCGGGCCGCGGGCGACGAGGCCGGCGCCCTTGCCGACCTCGAGGCGGCTTTCGCCATCGACTCCTCCTCGGTGGCCGCCGATCTCGAGGCCGCGCTGCACGAGCGACGCTCTGCCGCGGCCGCGGCGGGCGACGCCGCGGCCGAGCGCAGCGCCACCCTGCGGGCCGCGCAGGTGATGCTCGTCCAGGGCAAGAGAGCCGAGGCCCTGGGCCTACTTCAGGGCTGGACCGAGCGGGCGCTCCAGGACGTCGAGGCGCTGCGCTCCCGCTGCACGCTGGAGGCGGCGGCCGAGCGCTGGGACGCGGTGGCGGCAAGCTGCGAGCTGCTGGTGCGGCTCGAGTCGGGCGAGGGGCAGGTCGATGCCGCGCAGAAGCTCCTGTACGCTTGCCAGATGCTCGGCGTGGTCGAGCAGGCGCGCGCCGGGCTCGAGCACGCGCGCGCAGAGCAGCCCGAGAACGCCGCCCTTCGCGCGCTCGTCCGCCAGCTCTACGAGCAGATTGGCGCGCACGGCGAGCTCGCGAAGATCATGATCGAGGAGGCCGCCGCGATCGAGGATCCGGAGCAGAAGGCGGCCTTCCTGCGCTGGGCGGGCCAGACGCTGGTCATGCTCGGCGACTTCGCGGCCGCCCTGCCGGCCCTGCGCGGCGTGCTGGAGCTGGCGCCCGGGGACATGGCCGCCACGGTGGGCCTGGTGGACGCCGCCATCTTGCAGGGCGAGCTCGCGGAGGCCACCGGACGGCTCGACGCCGCCGTGGAGGAGTGCAAGAAGCGGCGTGCGGCGGCCGAGCTGTGCGTGCTCTACCAGCGCAAGTCGCACGTGGCGCGGGCGCAGGGCGACACGAAGGAGCAGCTTGCCATGCTCCAGCGCGCCCACCAGACCGCGACCAAGAACGGCGAGGTCGCCGCCGAGCTCGCCGATCTGGCCGAGAGCCTGGGCGAGTGGGACCTTGCCGGACGGGTGCTGCGCGCCCTGTCCAGCATCGAGGGCTGCCGCATCACTCCCGTCCAGTCGATGGTGCGGCAGGGAAGGATCGCGCTTCGCCAGGGCGACCGCAAGCGCGCCGAGATGTGCGCCCGGCGCGCCAAGCAGATGTCGGCGGCGGAGGGCTCGCCCGAGGTTGATGCCTTCTTCCAGGAGTTGGAGGCGACGCCGTAGCCCCCCGGACAACGGCACCGCCGCTTGACGACGCGCGCCCACTGCCTTACACTTGGTAAGGAAACCGGAGGAGAGTCGCTCATGCCGACCGCGACATTGACCAGCAAGGGGCAAGTGACGGTGCCGAAGCCGGTTCGGCAGGCTCTCGGTTTGCGCACCGGGGACCGTCTCCTGTTCCGCGTGCGCGACGATGGCGTCGTGGTCATCGAGGTTGAAGGCGCCGATATCCTTGCGCTTCGCGGCGTCATCAAGCCGAAGGTCCGTGGCGTCAGCGTCGAGGACATGAACCGCGCGATCGCCTTGGCGGCGGCGGGCAGGTGATCGCCCTCGACACCAACGTGCTCGTTCGTTTCCTCGTCGACGACGACCAGATCCAGGCAGACAAGGCTGCCCGGCTGTTGAGACGGGCGGCCCACCGGCGCGAGAGGCTCTTCGTGTCGGACGTGGTGGTGTGCGAGATGGTCTGGGTGCTGCGGAGCTGCTACCAGGTCACGCGCGAGGAGATCGCGGCCACGATCGAGAGCATGCTCAAGACGCGACAGCTTCTGTTCGCGTCCCCTGACCTTCTGGCGCACGCCCTGCACGCCTACCGAAGCGGCCAGGGGGACTTCGCCGACTACGTGATCCGCGAGCGCGCACGGCAGGCGGGGTGCGACCGGGTCGCGACGTTCGATGGCGCCTTGGTTCGGGAGGCGGGCTTCGTCGCGCCCTGAGCATCATCAGTAGCTCCAGGAGCAAGGAGGTCCAAGCCCGAGCGGGCCTGGTGGCCAGCGTTGTGGCTCGCCGCAACTCCGTCCTCGCGGTGATCATCTGGCCGCCCACGCCGAGGAGAGGCCCACGCGGGTCGCAGACCCTGGTGAAGGCAGGCGTGCCGTCCGGGGCCTGGCACGGTGTTTGGCGGCCGCCCTCCGGCGCCGCCATGTGGGGACCGTTCTGGTGCCCGCGGCACCGAGCTGCCGGCCCCCCCGGGATGCGCCCCGGTCCCGCCCTTGCCCGCTACGGCCGGCGTGGTAGTGTTTGGTCATGGCCGGCAAGGTTTCGCCCGTGCTGCGCGTGCTGACCGAGATACGCGATGAACTGCGCGAGCACCGCGGCCTGCTACGCGAGCACGGCGAGCGGCTCGGTGCGCTTGAGCGGCGGCAGACCGAGTCGGAGGTGAGACTGGCCTCGGAGATCGTGGCCGTGGCGGACGCCGTCGGCCAGGTGCGCGATCTGCTGCGGGAACGCCTCGATGATCGGGACCGCGTGGACGACCACGAGCGCCGCATCCGTGCCCTCGAGGGCCGCGTCGGCATGGAGGCAGGCGCGGGCTGAGCCGGGCACAGCCTCGCCGGCCGGCCCAGCGGGCGGCCACCCTTGCCGTTGCCACGCCGACGAGCAACTCCGCGCACACTTCTGTACGCAGCGCGCTGTGCCGCGCCGGGGCGCCACCCGCGGTCCGCTCGCCATCGCGGATCCCCGCGAGCGTGGCCGAGCCGAAGGGCCTGCGTCGCCGCAGTACTGGCTATCGCCCCTGCCGGCAGCCCGTGCGCCGGCCTAGCCACAGGGCCGCGGCCACGAGCATGATGTCGATGAGCGGGATGCGAGGCACGCGCCGGCCGCTGGCGACCGAGCAGCCTTCACACTCGCCGACGTAGAGAACCTCGGTGGCGCGGTAGTCCGCGGGGCTCGGGTTGGTTTCGATCTCGATGTCGTCATCGAGCATATTCGCCGAGAAGCTGAGGTTGAGCTTGGTGACGCGATCGCCCGACTTGGCGAACGTCGCGGTCTTGGGATAGGCGCCGAGCTCCGGCGCGCCCAGCGTCCCGGCGTACAGCAGCGTCTCCCCGACGCCGCTCACCTGCGTGCGGGTCTGGCTCGGGCCCAGCGTGAAGATCTGCCAGACGAGCTCGCCCTGGGCGCCGACGGCAGCGATCCGCGACGGGATCACGGCCTTCTCGGCGGGGAAGGAAAGGCTCAGCGGTCCCAGTGCGCCGCACAGGCGGTAGCCTTCCGGCGGCTGCTGCGAAGTGGAGAACCTGAAGGCGACGAAGTACCAGCCCTTGGACACGTAGTGGTCGAACAGCTCGACGGCCTCGCCGTCATAGGGGTAGCCGTTGGCGTCGAGCCAGTCGGTGAACGCCGCCGCGGTGTCGGCCTTGAGCAGCACCCAGTCGAACTGCCCCACGTGGCCTGTGTCGACGACGTCGACCGCCTGGTTGGCGGGCGGTACGGCCGCACCGGCCGCCAGCGCCCTATCCGATGCGCCTGCCCCCGGCAGGAAGAGGCAGCCGTTGCTCTCCGACTCCTCGCACTCCTCCTGCACTGCGGGGGCCGTGAGCGCATCGAGCTCGGTGAACAGTTCCGGCGGGGCGAGCGACGGATCGGCCGAGAGGGCGCCCGGGATGGGCAGGATGAGCCCGAACTCGGTGGCCTTGCCGCAGAAGTGCGGGCTGAAGACGTAGGTCTCGATCCCGTCGCGGTACGCGATGGCGATCTGCTGCGACGGTTCGATCTCGATCTGCTCCTTCGCGAAGGGCGCGCCGCAGGGCCACGCCCTGGGCGCGAGAAGCGAGGCAAGAGCAAATGCGGCAACGAGCGCGGTCGTACGCATGGCTTACCTGCCTTTCGGGTAGGCGCAGCGGAAGCCGAGGTTGTAGGCGAAGGTCGTCGGCAGCTCGGCCTTGCGGCAGGAGACGCGCAGCGTGTCGGCCCCGCTCTGCCAGCAGCCGCCGCGCGCGACCTTGAGCGTGCCGGCGGCCGGACCGGAGGGATCGGTCGAGCCGGCCGTGGCGTAGTAGTCCGGGTCGTACCAGTCGGCGACCCACTCCCAGACGTTGCCGGCCATGTCGAGCGCGCCGTAGGGGCTGCGGCCGAGCAGGCGCCGGCCGACGCGGTCGGTGTCGTCCCCGCAGGAGCCGGCGCCGCCCATGTTCGCGCGGCTGCAATCCGGCGGCTCGTCTCCCCAGGGGAAGGGGCGCAGCGACTCGCCGCCGCCCCGGGCAGCCTTCTCCCACTCGGCCTCGGTCGGGAGCCGCCCGCCGGCGAAGCGGCAGTATTGGGTTGCCTCCTGCCAGCCCACGAAGATCACCGGGTAGTCGAGGAAGGCCGGCTCGCCGTAGTAGCGCGCTCGGCGGTGCGACGAGCCGAGCGCGGGCGGGGCGCACTTCCCGGCCGTCACGCAGGCGCGGTAGCGCCGATTGGTAACCTCGTAGCGGTCGATCTGGAACGCCGCCAGCGCCACGGCGCGCACGGGCCGCTCGTCCCGCGCTCCCTCCGCGCTCCCCATCAAGAAGCGGCCGGCGGGCACGTCCACACGAACGGGCTCAAAAGGCGGCGGCGTGCACGTCGGCGCGTCGTCCACCAGAGCGTTGCAGTCGTCGTCGCGGAAGTTGCAGATCTCGGAGGCGCCCGGATGGACCGCGCGGTCGCGATCGTTGCAGTCCGCGCCGGCGGCGCACCACAGGCCATAGCCGTCGCCGTCGGCGTCCTGGCAGCGCTCCGCACTGGCGGCCACACGCTCGGCTGGTGGCCGCCTGGGCGAGCCCTCCCGCATGGCGAGCCCCCCGGCGGCCCCGGCCGCCACCAGGATGGGAACCACCAACCCCACAATGAGAACCCAACGCATCGGCGCCCTCCTTCCCGTTCCTCTGCGTGCCGCGTCTCGCGCCGCAGCGGCCGCAAGGCACGGCAAGTGTACCACAATGCAAGACGCGGGCCGCGACCGAGCTGCGCCAAGACGCGACTACGCGCGGCCGGCCCGTGCCGGAGCACCGCCGCACCATGACAGCGCCGTCATGCCCGGCGCAGGCGAACGCGCGATCCGGCCGCGGCGCGACGCTGCCGCCCCAGGCATGGTAGCCTTGCCGCGCCGGATCCCCATGCCGGAAGGAGAGCATGAGCGCGGCCGAGGCGGAGACTCGATCAAGCATCACGCGGCCCCTGTCGGGCTGCCGCGTGGCGGCGGTCGTTCTGTTGGGCCTGCTCACCTCGGGCGGGCTCGGCTACAGCGGGCTGCGGCACGCCGACTCCGCCGTCGAGCGCGCGGCGCTGGTCGGCCTGGGCGCCGTGCTGCTCGTCGTGACCCTGGCCATCTGGCTCGGCGCCTCGGGGCTGGTGGTCGACCGCGAGGCGCGCACCATCACCCCATGGTTCCGCATCCTCTTCTGGCGCTCGGAGCGCAAGAGCGTTCGCGTCGAGCCGGGCGATCGCGTGGTGGTCGAGCCCGTGCGGATCGCTCTTGCCGGCGGCAAGGCCATCAGCACGCGCTCGTGCCACGTGCTGCTCGTGGGCAAGCGCCGGCGAAGCTGGGTTACGAGCCTGCCCACTCGACCGGGGGCGGTGGCGATGGCGGAGCGGCTCGCCGCGTTCTTCGAGCTGCCGGTCGAGCAGCGCGATTGAGCGCCGCCGTGGTGCGCGTGGTCGGAGCCGCCATCGTGCGCCGCGGGCGCTGTCTCGTGGCGCAGCGCGGTGCCGGCGGGAGCGCGCCGCTTCGCTGGGAGTTTCCGGGCGGCAAGGTCGAGCCGGGCGAGAGCCCACGGCAGGCCCTGCGCCGCGAGCTGCGCGAGGAGCTCGGCGTCGAGATCGCGGTTGGCCGCTGGCTCGGAAGCGGCTGGAGCCGCAGCGGCGCACGGGTCGTCCGCCTCGACGTCTATGCTGCGGCCCTGCGCCACGGTGATCCCGCGGCGCGCGAGCACCGGCGCCTGGACTGGCTCGGCCCCGACGATCTCGGCGGCCTGGACTGGGCCCAGGCCGACGTGCCGGTCGTACCGCGGGTAGTGGCGCTTCTGCGCGCTTCGCGGCGACGATGACAGTTGACCACGGGCCTGATAACCTGGCCTGTGGAGGTCTGTCGCCATGAGGCACCGGCTTAACATGCTTCTCCCTTGCGGCCTTGCCGCCCTGGCCCTGCTCCTTGCCGGCGGTTGCGGCGAGCAGTTCGTCGCGTTCCCGCCCGGCGCTACCGGTTCGGGAGGAGCCGGCACAGGGGGCGGCACCACCGGCGGTTCTGGGCCCGGCTCGGCGGCCGACGGGGAGCCCTGCGGCGGGCCGGCCGACTGCCAGAGCGGCCACTGCCCGGCCGAGGATGGCGTCTGCTGCGAGAGCGCCTGTGACCGGCCCTGCGAGGCGTGCCTCGCGCCCAAGACCGGCGTGCCCGACGGCACCTGTGGGCCCGTCAGCGCCGGCAAGGATCCGGATGGCGAGTGTCCCTACAGCGACCCGTGGACCTGTGGCCCCGACGGCACCGGCTGCAACGGCAACGCCACGTCGCCCGCCTGCAAGCTCTACGGCCCCGGCACCAAGTGCGCGGCGCCGAGTTGCAGCGCCGGCGTGCAGAGTGCGGCAAGCGTCTGCAACGGCTCCGGCAACTGCGTGTCAGGCGGTGCCGGCCTGCCCTGCTCTCCCTACGTGTGCGATCCGGGCGGGATGATCTGCCTGCAAGCATGTGCCGGCACGAGCGACTGCCAGGCCGGCTTCTACTGCGACACGGCCGGCGGCACGTGCGCGGCGCTGGTCGGGCTCGGTGCCGCCTGCATCGCGGACGAGCAGTGCCAGAGCGGCCACTGCCCGCCCGAGGACGGCGTCTGCTGCGACAGCGCTTGCGACGCCGCGTGCGTGGCCTGCGAGAACGGGAAGACGGGCGCCCCGTCGGGGACGTGCGCCTCCGTCCTCGCCGGCCAGGATCCCGACACCGATTGCCCGGCCGCGGATCCGGCTACCTGTGGCATCGCCGGCACCGGCTGCAACGGCGCTGCCCAGTCCCCGGCCTGCCTTCTCTACGGCGCGAACACGGTTTGCGCGCCGTCGACGTGCAATAGCGGCACGCAGAGCGGGCCCAGCTTGTGCGACGGCAAGGGGAAGTGCGGCCTCTCGTCGATCAAGCTGTGCAAGCCGTATGTCTGCGACAAGGCCGGCAAGGCATGCCTCGGCTCCTGCCAGGCGTACGCCGACTGCGCCGCGGGCTACTACTGCGACTTCAACTTCCAGATGTGCGTGGGCCAGGGCAAGCTTGGCGATCCGTGCAGCAGCCCCTTGCAGTGCGCGAGCGGCGCGTGCGCGGACGGCTACTGCTGCGACGGCGCGTGCGGCGGCGCTTGCGACGCCTGCGCCATGGCCAAGGGCGCGGTGAAGGACGGCACGTGCACGGTCCTCGGCAAGGGCTCGGCCGGCAGCCCGAGCTGCTCGCCGTACCTGTGCAACGGCCAGAGCGCGGGCTGCCCGGGATGGTGCGGCGGCGACCCCGACTGCGCCGCCGGCTACCAGTGCATCTCCGGGCAGTGCATCGGCAAGAAGCTCAACGGCCAGAGCTGCGCCAAGGCCGCCGAATGCCAGAGCGGCTTCTGCGTCAATGGCTACTGCTGCAACAGCGCGTGCGGCAACCCCTGCGACCGCTGCAACCTCAATCCCGCGGGTACGTGCAAGGCGGTTTCGGACGGCACGGCCGGCGATCCGAGCTGTTCGCCCTACCTTTGCGACGGCTTCAATTTCACCTGCCCTGCCTGGTGCTCGTGGAACGGCGACTGCGTCCCGGGCGCGAGCTGCCTGTCGAACAAGTGCATCGTGATCAAGGACGACGGGGCCGCGTGCGGCGGCGACAAGGAGTGCAAGAGCGGCTTCTGCTCCGACGGCGTGTGCTGCAACTCCGCCTGCACCGGAAGCTGCAACGCCTGCTCGCAGGCGGCCGGCTCGTCGAAGGACGGATCCTGCGAGGCCATCAAGGAAGGCCAGGCGTGCAAGGACGACCTGTGCATGGCAGGGCAGAGCTGCCAGGCCGGCGTGTGCAAGGGCGGCCTGGCGCTCAAGCCGGACGTGTACTTCGAGGAGGATTTCGCGGACAACTCGGCGGGTTGGCTGCTCGGCAATGAATGGCAGATCGGGCCGGCGAAGGCTTCGGCGCCGACCAATTGCGCCGGGCCCGATCCCGCCCAGGACCACACGCCGAGCGGCGACAACGGCGTGGCCGGCGTGGCGATCGGCGGCAACGCCTCGACGACGGTGCACGACTGGTACTGGCTCACGAGCCCGGTCATCGACGCGAGCGGCGCGAATGCGCTGTACATCGAGCTCTATCGCTGGCTCAACACCGACTTCAGCCCGTACATGCTCAATCACATCGAGGTCTACGACGGTTCGAAGTGGGTCCAAGTCTGGGAATGCTGCCTGGGGTTTGTCTGCACCAGTGACAAGTCCTGGCAGCACGTCTGGTACGACATCGCCCAGTTCAAGAACGCGAAGCTCCAGGTGCGCATCGGCTTCAAGACCGCCCAGAGCGTGCTGGCTGTCTCCTCGTGGAACGTCGACGACCTGTTTGTCACCAGCGCTCCCTGCCACTGAGGCTCCCGTCCCGGTGCACAAGCTGCTCGCCGTAGACGTTGACGGGACGCTGCTGCGCCGCGACGGCCAGATCGACCAACGCGACGAGCAGGCCATCGGCTCGCTGCGGGCGCGCGGCGTGCGCGTGACCATCGTGACCGGCCGGCTCTACTCGGGCACGCGCGAGCTCGTGCGAAGGCTCGGCCTTGACGCTCCCGTGGCCTGCGCCGACGGCGCCGCCATCGTCGATTCGCACAGCGAGCGCGAGCTGGAGCACACCGGCATCGCCGGCGCCGCGGCCGCGCTCCTGCGCCGGGCCCTGCGGAAGCGAGAGCTGGCCCTGTTCCCGTTTTACGGCGACGCCGTGCTGCACGACGAGCGCGGGCTCGTGCTGCGGCGCTACCTTGCCAACTGGACTCCCGTGCTGGAGCAGGTGGGCGACGTGCTGGAGCACCCGTGCTGGAGCGATCCGCGCGGCATCTCCACCATCGTCGCCGTGGGCCCCGTGCCCGCCGTGACCGAGCTGGCGGTCGAGCTTCGGGGCACAGCGCTTTTCGCGGTGGACGACTTCGCCGTGGCACGCGCCCTCGGCGTGCCGGCCGAGCAGGGCATCCGCGCGCTGCTCGCCCACGCCGCGGGCGTGACCAAGGGGGCGGCCGTCCGGCGCGTGGCCGAGCTGTGCGGCTGCGAGCCAGGCGAGGTCGTGTCCGTGGGCGACTGGGTCAACGACGTCCCCATGTTCGCGGCAAGCGGTCGCTCCTTTGCCATGGCTCACGCGCCCGAGCCCGTGCGCAGTGCCGCCACGGACGTGCTCGCGGCCGACTCGTCCACGGGTGGCGGCGTGGCCGAGGCGATTGCACGGGCGTGGCCGGGCTAGCCGTCGAGGCGCGCAGACGAAGTCGTGAACGCAGGATTTACGATGGGCGAAGGAGGTTCACCATGAACCTGTTCGGTATGGCGGTGCTCGTTCTTGGTGGCGCTCTCGGCGCAGCCTGCTCGGCGGGCGGCAACTCGAGGCTGCCGGCCGGCTCCGGCGCGGGAGAGGGCAGCGGCGCTCACGGGGCGGGCAACGGCTTGGGCGGCACCCTCGGCACGGGCGGGGGCCTTGGCATGGGCGGCACGGGCGCGGGAGCACCCGCCAACGTCTGCAAGGTCCCGCCGGACGACGAGGACGCGGTCGTGCCTTCCTGCGTGGACAAGGCGCCGGCCGACTCCTTCGGCCCACAGGTGCAGTGGACGTGGACCGCTCCGCCGGCCGATCCGGGCGCCATGTACACGGGGAGCTTCGTCACGCCGCTCGTGGGCAACTTCACCGACGACAACGCCGACGGCGCGATCGATCTGTGCGACACGCCCGACATCCTCGTCTCCGCCGTGAGCACCATGGTCTTCGGCGGCGTGCAAACCCTCGTATCGACCGGGCGGCTGTACCTGCTAAGCGGAGACGACGGGCACCTCGTCCTGACCTTCCCCGGCGCCATCGACTCCTTCGTCTACCCCGCGTTCGGCGACATCGACGCCGACGGCCTGCCCGAGGTGCTTGCGGCCGATCCCGCCGGCCATCTCGTGGCATACGAGCACGACGGCACGCTCAAGTGGACGGGCGACGTCGGGGGCTACCTCGCGAGCTTCGCCTCGGCGCAGTGCACCACCATCGGCTTGTACGATCTCGACGCCAACGGCAGCGTCGAGCTCCTTTTCGGCTTCGAGGTCTTCAGCTCCGCGGGAAAGCGCCTCTGGGGCGTGCCCGGCAACGGCGCCGAGTACAACGGCCAGTACTGGTGCGTGACGCCGACGGCCGCCGATCTGGACGGCGACGGCAAGCTCGAGGTGCTCTTCGGCCACCAGACCTACCGGCACGACGGCTCCCTGTACTGGCAGCTCCCCGGCTTCCCGCCGGCCCATCCGCACGTGGCCAACCTCGACGCCGATCCCGAGCCGGAGGTTTTCGTCACCAACACCAACGGGATCACCGTGGTCGAGGCCGACGGCAAGATCAAGTTCGGCCCGCTGCGGCCCACCGCCCCCAACCCCGCGCCCAACTGCTGGGGCAAGCCGGCGGTGGTGCACGACTTCGACGGCGACGGCCAGGCCGAGATCGCCGCCGCCACGTGCACCGACTACAGCGTCTACGAGGTCCAGCCGTCCACGGTGGTGCCCAAGTGGACCGCCAACGTGCAGGACATGAGCGGGCTGGCCACGGCCACGGCCTTCGACTTCCTGGGTGACGCGGTGGCCGAGGCCATCTACGCCGACGAGCAGAAGATCTACGTCTTCGACGGCGTGAGCGGGAAGATCTCCCTTACCGCCGAGCGCAGCTCCGGCACGCTCATCGAGTACCCCGTGGTGGCCGACGTCGACAACGACGGCTCGGCGGAGATAGCCTTCGTGTCCAACTACCCGCAAGGCAAGAGCGGCGTCACGCTCACCGTTCTGCGCGATGCCGAGGAGCGCTGGATCCCGGCCCGCAGGATCTGGAACCAGTACTCCTACCACGTGACCAACGTGCGCGAGGACGGCACCATCCCGCAGAAGATGAAGAAGAGCTGGCTGCTCTTGAACACCTTCCGCACGAACTCGCAGATCGGCACGACGGGCGACTGCGCTCCCGAGCCGCCCAAGTGAGCTTCGGGCCGGCGGGCCCTCAGTTCCGTGGCGCCCGCCGCAAGCTCCGTGCGGCGGCGAGGGCGCGGCAGGACGTCAAGCCCCGGCGATGGCGGTGGACCATGCCAAGCGCGATGGTAGAATGAATCCATGACGGCAACCATCGATGCTGGCGGGCGCGTCGTCATCCCCAAGGCAATTCGCGTGCAGCTTGGCCTGGCGCCGGGAGCAAGCGTCGAGTTGCTGGTGCGCGACGGGGTGGTGGTGCTGGCGCCCAAGACCGCGTCCCTGCGGCTCGTCAAGCGCGGCGGAGGGTGGGTGGCCGACCCCGAGGAGCCGGTTCCGAAGCTCACGGCGGACGAGGTGCGCGCCACGCTTGAAGGCGTCCGGCGATGAAGGCCGTCGACACGAGCGTAATCGTTGCGGGCTTCGCTTCGTGGCACGAGTCGCACACCCCCGCCCGCCGCGCACTGGACGAACATCCGTCGCTCATCGGCCACTGCGCGCTGGAGACATACTCCGTTCTGACCCGCCTCCCGGCGCCGCACCGGGCACCGCCACGGCTCGTGGCGCAGTTTCTGGCGGTGCGCTTCCCCGGCGTTCCTCTCACCCTTCCTGGCGCCGCACAGCTTGAGCTCGTCGCTCGGTTGGCCGCGGCAGGTATCTCGGGAGGTGCGGTCTATGACGCACTCGTGGGCGCCACCGCCGCACACCACGGGGCCACTTTGCTCACGCTCGATGGCCGCGCCCAGGAGATCTACGAGCGGCTTCGCGTGAAGTACGTACGCCTCGGCTAACGGCGAGGCCCCGGGCGCCGGCGCTCAATTGCACTTGAAGACCGCGATCTCGGTGTTGACGATCTCGCCCGTGGGCGGGCACGGCGCTGCCGCCTGGGTCTTGCCCTCGCTCATGGCCGGGACCGTGTCGCGCTCGCGCGCCGAGGTCTTGACGTAGTTCTCCCCCTGCTTGCAGTTGGTGACGATCTCGAGATCGCAGGTCACGGGCTGCTGGCAGCCGTTCTTGACGGTGACCAGGCACACGCCGCCGGCGCACTCGCTCTGGGCCTTGGCGCAGTCCTTGCCGCTCGGGATCTCCTCGGGCTCGGGCGGCGGCGGTGGCTGGGGCGGCGGGGCAGGCTCGGCGCGCGCGGGCGGCGGTTTGGGCGGCGGCGCCGGCGCGCCGCAGCCGAGCGAGAGCAGCGCGGCGAGCGCGATCGGCAGAGCGGTCAGATGTCGAGCCGGCACGAGAATCGCTTCCTTGCGTGACACCATGGGCCCCTCCTTCGTTGCGCCACGAGCCCCGCTCAGGGGCAGCGCGGCGCCGTGAAATCTCCGTTGGCATCGAACTCGCCGGTGTAGGTGTCCAGGAGCGTGCCGACCACTTGCACCGCGTCGAGGCTGGCAAGCACCAGACTCCCGTCGACGAACGACCCGCCGCTGCCCGACTCGCAGTCGGGACTCGCCACCGAGAACATGGAGATCAGATCGGGATTGGACAGCGGGATGCTGCCCGGGTGCTGCAGGTTGGGCGGAATGCCGATCGACACCTCCCAGCGGCCACAAGGATTGCCATGGGGATCGGCGCACGCGATCACCACGTTGCTGAGCAGGACATACAGCGTGTTGGGATCGATGTCGCTGCCGCTGCTCGAGCTGGACGTGCTGCTGCCGGAGCTCGAGGAGCCGGACGGCGGGAAGAGCTGGGAGTAGAGGATCGAGATGGCCTCGCCAGCCAGGCCGCCGCCCGTGCCCGCCCCGCCTGTCCCGGTCGCCCCGGCCGCCCCGCCTGCTCCGCTCGTGGTGCCCTCTCCACCCGCGCCGCCGTCGCGCGCGGGCGTTACGTTGCCGCCGCAGGCAAGCAGCGTGAGCGCGGCGGAGCCAAGCACAAGCGCAGATCGTTTCATCGGCAGCACCTCATGTGTCGATCCAGCCTCACCGTTCAGAAGTACCGTGGCGTGATGCCTGCGTCAAACGCCCCGGGCCCCGGGCTCCGTGCTCGAGGACGATCCGCCTCTCGATCCGGCCGGCCGGCCGGAGTACGCCTGGGGATGATGCCTCGACGTCGCTTGCTCTCACCGCTCGTGCTCGCTGCCGCGTTGGGCGGCCCCGTGCTTGCCGCCTGCTCCTCCGGCGGCTCGTCCTCCGGGCCACAGGACGTGCCGTGGCAAGCCGGCGGCGCCGGCGCGGGCACGACGGGCGGAGGCGCGGCGGGCGGCGCCGGCGCGGGCACGACGGGCGGAGGCGCCGATGGTCCGGGGGGCGCCGGCCCTTGCCCGGCCGATCCGCCTTTGGGCGACTTCCGCGAGGAGACGATCTACTTCGTCCTGACCACGCGCTTCTTCGACGGCGATCCCGGCAACAACTACTACAACCGCGACCGGCTCGATCTCGGCGACCCGAGCTGGCGCGGCGACTTCAAGGGCCTCATCGACCGGTTGGGCTACATCCACGATGACCGCGGGTTCACGGCCCTCTGGATTACGCCCGTCGCGGTCATCCGCAGCGGCCTCGATTATCACTGCTACCACGGCTACGACTTCACCGAGGTCGATCCGCGCCTCGAGTCGCCCGGTGCGAGCTTCCAGGATCTCGTGTGCGCCGCGCACGCGCACGGCA
>JACQWT010000434.1 GCA_016209145.1 Deltaproteobacteria bacterium
AACCCAAGCAAGAAGATGAACCGCCAAGGCGCCGAGAACGCCAAGGAAGAAACAAAATCGGATTCGATCTTGGCGCCCTTGGCGTCTTGGCGGTTCGTTTTTCTTCGCGCCACGCGACGATTTTCGGACCTGGTAGATCAGGATGGCGCCGGCGCGCGGCGAACCTCGTGTCACGCAGCGCTCGGTCGAGCCGTCGGCGAACTCCATGTCAACCACGCGCACGGTGCGCAGCACCCCGAGGGCCTTGGTGGCGGACAGATAGATGCCGGCCCCCTTGAGCTTCTTCTCCAAGGCACGGTGCAGAACGAAGCCGAGTGCGGCGACGAACACGTGCGCCTGCACTCGCTCGGGGGTCTGGTGGAAGATGGGGCGAAGCTCGAGCACGTCCTTGAGGCATCGGAAGGCGCGCTCGACCTCGCCCGGCTCCTTGTAGATCTGGACGGCGCGCGGCGGGCTCATCTCCTTACGAATTCTCGCACCGGCGCGTCGAACGGGTCACCGATTGGGGAAACATGGGCTAGCAGGCGGCCACCTCGAGCGTGGGATCGAACCGGCGCAGGTCGTCCGGATCGCTCGTCACCACCACGGCCCCGTGGCGGCGGGCCAGCAACACCACGCTTGCATCGATGACGTCCGCCGTGCCGCTGGCGGCGCACAGAACGCCTGCCGCCTTCGCCTCCGTGACATCGAGATTCCGGATCGACAGCCGGCCAGAGCCGACCAGCCGCGCCAGCCGCGCTTGCCGAGAGGCGTCACCCCAGGCCTGCGCCACGACGCCTGCGGGCACGTGGAGCGCGCCCTCGTGCTCGATGGCAAGCTCGACGAGTCGGCGAACGCGGCGATTGTTGCGGTCGAAGGCGATGAGCGCACCGGCATCCAACACTACAGGCCGAGCACCCTGCGCGCCCACGCTTCCTCCTCGGCGGACGGCGGTCCGCTCTGCGCCCGCATCTGAGCGAGCAGCGTCACCAGGTCGTCGGCGCGCGCCTTGTCCTGCATGGCGGCGTCGACCCAGGCGCTGACCGACCGGGCGCGCCCCCTTGCCACGTGTTGCTCCGCGGCTGCCAAGGTCTCGGGGTGAACGGTCACCGTGACCCTCGTCTTCTGCATACATATATCATACCGGGGCCGCGACGGCCGGGCAATGCTGCTTGTTGCTCGATCCGTGGGTCCCTGGGTTTGCCCCGCTGCTTGGCAGCTTCGGCGAGCCGAACTAGTATCCGCGCCGTGGCGAAGAAGTCGCGCAAGCAGCGCAGGCAGGAGCGGGAGCGGGAGTTGCGCCGCCAGGGGCGCCCCGGCGCTGGCCCGGAGACCGGTGAGGATCTCGACGCGGCGGACGATGACGATGAAGAGACCGAGCCCGCGCCCGACGAGGAGCCGGCGAGTGCCGGCGCGAGGGCCAGGCGAGCCGGGCTCCGCCGGGGCGGGCGCGGGCCCAAGGCCGAAGGCGCCGGCGACGAGAGGCCCGCGCCGTGGCGCCGGTCCCGGAGGGCGCAGCGCCAGACGTGGCGGGCGCTGGCCATCATCGTGGTGCTGGCGGCGATCGCGGCGATCATCGTCTGGCTGCAAACGCGCCCTCCCGCGACCGAGACCCTGATCGAGCGGCGCCCGCCCAAGCCCACGGCGAACGCGCCCCAGCCGCCGCCGGTCGAGCCGGCCCAGACGGCGTCCACAGCCGAGCCGGCCGCCCGGCCGCCCGGCAGCGCCGCGCCGAGCCCATAGTCCATGGAGCTACTGCGCGAGCCGGAGCAGTTCCGCGCGGCCTGCGACCGGGCCCGGGCGGCGGGCCGGCGCGTGGGGCTCGTGCCGACGATGGGCGCCCTGCACGCCGGCCATCTCTCGCTTGTCGCGGAGGCGAGGCGGCGGGCCGACTTCGTGGCCGTCACGATCTTCGTCAACCCTACGCAGTTCCGGCCGGGCGAGGACTTCGAGCGCTACCCGCGCCTGCTCGAGGCCGACTGCGCCAAGTGCGCGCAAGCTGGCGCCGACGTGGTGTTCGCGCCCGCGCGCGAGCACATGTATCCGCCCGGCGAAGAGACGCGCGTGCGGCCGGGCGCCACGGCCGAGCCGCTGTGCGGCGCCCATCGGCCGGGCCACTTCGAGGGAGTGGCGACGATCGTGACCAAGCTTCTGGTGCTGGCCGGACCCTGCGTGGCCGTGTTCGGCCGCAAGGACTACCAGCAGTGGCGCGTGATCGAGACTCTGGTGCGCGACCTGTGCCTGCCGGCCCAGGTGGTGGGCGCGCCCACGGTGCGCGAGCCGGACGGGTTAGCCCTTTCCTCCCGCAACGCCTACCTCTCGCCGGCCGAGCGCGGGCGGGCCCTGAGCATCGCGCGCGGCCTGTCCCGGGCGGTGCGGGCCTTCGCGGCGGGCGAGCGGCGCGCGGGCACGCTGCGCGCCATGGTGCAGGTACAGGTGGCCGGGGCCGCGGACCGCGTCGACTACGTCGCGCTCGGCGACCCCGCGACTCTCGCCCCGCTGCCGGACGCGGCCAGCGTGGCGGGGTCGGCCCTGGTGGCCGTCGCGGCGCGCTTCGGGACGACGCGGCTCATCGACAACGTGGTGCTGGGCGAAGATCCGGCGCCCATCGCGTGGGAGGGCCCAGATGGTGACGGCGGCTAGCGGCGGGGCCGAGGCGCACGACGGGCGCCTCATCGTCTTCGAGGGCATAGACGGCGCGGGCACGACCACCCAGGTAGAGCTGCTCGCCCGCGCTCTGCGTCACGAGCGGCGCGTGGTGCACGTCACGCGCGAGCCGAGCTTCGGCCCGGTGGGCGCGCTCTTGCGACTCGTGCTCTCCGGGCGCCTGAGCCTGGGCGGCGCGGCGCAGGCGCAGATCATGGCGCTCTTGTTTGCGGCCGACCGGCTCGATCACGTGGCCGCGGAGATCGCGCCGCACCTGCGCGACGGGGCCGTCGTGCTGAGCGACCGCTACGATCTGTCGAGCTTGACGTATCAGTGCGCGACGGCCGGCGCAGCGGAGGCGGGGCAGGCTTTCGTAGACTGGGTGCGCGAGCTCAACCGCTACGCCTTGCGGCCGGACGCCACGGTAGTCCTCGACGTTTCGCCCGAGACCGCCGACGCGCGGCGGCGGGGCCGCACCGGGGCGCGCGAGCTCTACGAGGTCCCGGAGCTGCAGCGCAAGCTGGCCGAGCTGTACCGGCGCGCCGAGCTGCTCGTGCCCGGCGACCGGGTGATCCACGTCGGCGGCGAGCCGGGCACCGAGCAGGTCGCAGCGGAGATCCGGCGCTCTCTTGCGCCGATCCTCGGCAGCCCCAGCCAGGCTAGCAGCTAACAGCTGACAGCTTACTTGGGGGGACAGATCACGTTGGCGAGCACCACGTCGTCCACGTTCCACGAAGAAACCGCGAAGACGCCGCTCGAGCCGATGCGGAAGCCCCAGCGAACCTGCAGCTTCTTGTTCTTGTACTTGGTCACGTCGTGCGTGACGAACACCCACTTGTCGTCCTGGACGCCCGGCGAGTCGCCCGTCTCCCAGAGCTTGACCCAGCTCTGTCCGTCGTAGATCTCGACGATGTTCTGCATGTACGGCAGGTAGTCGCTGTTGAGCCAGCGCCAGAAGCCGAGCCAGATCGTGCCCTGCACGTCCGCGTCGATGACGGGGCTCGTCAGGTAGTAGTAGTCGTGCACGACCTCCTGGGCGTTGCCGCCCAGGACCACGCCCGCGACGCCGTTGTCGCCCGTGGGCGAGTGGTCGGTGTCGGGATCGGGCCCGCCGTAGTCCTCGTTGCTCGACGCCTTGGCCGGGCTGATCGCCCACTCCTTCCCGAGCGTCCAGCCGGCGGCGTTGTCCGAGAAGTCGTCGCTGAAGTACACGATCTGGTCGAGCGACTGGCCGCCGCCGCAGACACCGGCCGTGCACTTCTCGCCGGAGGTGCAGGGGTTGCCGTCCTCGCAAGGCTTGCTCTCGTTGGCCGGCTGGGGCTTGCACTTGCCGCCCTGGTCGCAGACGCCGACGTTGCAGTAGTCCTCGGCGCTCTTGCAGCTCTGGCCCGGTACGGCCACCGGCTTGCAGTTGCCGTTGTCGTCGCACAGGCCGTGGTTGCACTCGTCGGCCGCCTCGTCGCACTTGCCGCCCGGCGGGACGGGGTCCTGCTTGCAGTTGCCCGTCTTGGGGTCGCAGACGCCGTTCATGCAGCCCTCGGTGAGCTGGGAGCAGTCCTTGGGCTTGCCGCCCAGGCATTTCCCCGCCTCGCAGATCTTGTCAACGGTGCAAAGCTCGTTCTTGTCCGTGCACTTCTTGCCCTCGTTGCCGACCTGGGGCTCGCACTGGCCGTTCTTCGGGTTGCACACGGCCACGTGGCACTCGTTGGGCACGGGCGCAAAGAAGCAGTCCTTGGGCGAGCCGATGCATAGCCCGTTCTGGCACTTGGTGTTGACCTGGCAGGGGTCGTCGCTCGCGCAGGCGGTGAAGTCCGCCGCCGGCTTGGTGCCGCATTCCTTCTTCTGCTCGTCGCAGGTGGCCACGGTGCAGGGGGGCAACTCCTTGCCGCAGTCGTTGGGCTGGCCTGCGCCGCAGATCCCGGCGGTGCAGTACTCCGCAACGGTGCAGAACGCGCCGTCCTCGCAGGGTGTGCCGTCGTCGGCGGCGATGACCGTGCACTTGCCGCTCTCCTCGTTGCACACTGCCTTGTGGCAGGCGTCGGTCTCGATCGAGGAGCAGTCCATGCCACAGGGCCCTGGGGCTTCGCCGCCGCCGCCGCCCTGCCCGCCCTCGCCGCCGGCGCCGCCGGCGCTGGTCTGCCCTCCCGTGCCGCCCGCGGCCACCTCGAACGGCTCCGTTCCGGTGGCGCAACCGGTGAGCAAGAGTGCCGTCACCAACAAGCCCGCGCATCGCTGGTTCATCGCGTTTCCCCGAAGTACGAGACAGGGTGGGCACCGCCCGAGCGGCGCCGTCGCTCGTAGAATACACGATTGCCGCCCTCGCGCGGATCTCCTATCTTGTGGGGGCACGGTGGCGGAGGATCCCCATGCTCAGGCTGTTCGGCGGTCTAGTTGCTTTCCTGGCGGTGACCCTGGCGCTGGCGGTGCCCGGCTGTGGCGCCGGCGGCGGCGCCGGGGCCGGCGGATCGGGTCCCGGCACTCTGCAACGCCACCGAGGCACAGGCGAAGCGCATCCCGCTCGACATGATCGTGCTCGTCGATCGCTCGGGCAGCATGATGGGCGAGCTCTGGGAGCAGACGGTCAAGGCCCTGACGGCGTTCTTCCAGGATCCGGCCTCGGCGCAGATCAACATCGCCCTGAACTTCTTCGGCCCGCGCGACGAGAATGTCGAGGGGAACGAGATCTGCAACCCGGTTCAGTACAACCCGCCGCAGGTGCCGGGGGCGCCCCCCCTGCTCGTGCTGCCCGACGACGCGGCGAAGCTCGTCGGCGAGCTCAATGCGCCCGAGAGCGACCCGGGCGGCACGACGCCGATGTACGGAGCGTTGAAGGGCACGCTGCAGTTCGCCACCGCCTTTCAGGACGCCCACCCCGAGCACAAGGTCATCGTCGTCTTCACCAGCGACGGCGAGCCCTGCTGCGGGGAGTGCGAGGAGTTCAACGGCGATCCGAGCTACGAGGACGTCGATCCCAAGATCAAGGGCTTGGCGGCAAGCGCCTACAACTACAACCTCGTGCAGACCTACGTCGTGGCCATCGAGGGCGCGGATGTCGACGAGCTGAACAAGATCGCCGCAGCGGGCGGCACGGGCCAAGTCTACGACGTCACGGCCGACATCGCGCTCTTCAAGCAGAAGATGGAGGAGATCCGCTCGAACGCCCTGGGCTGCGAGTACCTGATCCCCGATCCCGAGGAGGGCGAGTTCGACCCGACCAAGCTCAACGTGCAGTTTACGCCGGGCGGCGGCAAGCCGGAGACCATCCCGCAGGCCGGGAGCGCGCAGGACTGCGGCGCGGGGCAAGGCTGGTACTACGACGACCCGCTGGCGCCGCTCAAGATCTTCCTGTGCCCGAAGACCTGCACCAAGGTGCAGTCGGATCAAGAGGGCAAGATCACGATGCTCTTCGGCTGTCCGACCGAGGTAAACTGAT
>JACQWT010000435.1 GCA_016209145.1 Deltaproteobacteria bacterium
CGCCGTGCCGCATCGACGAGAGCCTTCCGGCCGGGCTCGACGCCTTCTTCGAACGCGCGCTGCGGGTCAAGCCCGCCGAGCGTTTCGGCTCGGCTGAGGAGATGTCGGCGGCATTCGCGCAGCTCGTCGCGGGCTCGCCCGCACCTGCGCAGGCGGGGCCGCTGCGCGCTTCAGAAAGCGGACTGTGCCTGCCGCCCGCGGCAGGCAGCTCGCCCGCGGCGGTGTCCAGGGTGAGCCGTCCGGAGGCGCTGGCGCCGACGGTGGGCAGTTCGCCCGGGCGAATTCCCACCGGCTTCGCGCTCGAGGAGCTGACCAGCGACGACGATCTCGCCATGGGTCCGACCGAGGCCGGCGCCGGCGCGAGCTCACCGCCGCTGGTGCCGGACGCGTCCCGGCAGCCCTCTCTCACGTTCGATGCCGTGGCTTCCGAGGCCGGCCGCAGCCCAAGAAGGAGCCGGACCATGCTCGCCGCGCTGGCGGCGGCGGCCGCGCTGGCGGCTGGTGGCGCGCTGCTGCTGTTCGTTGGCGGGAGCGCCCCGTCGCCGGCCGGCGCCACTTCCTCGGCGATGGCCTCGGCCACCGGCGCAACGGCCGTGCCCGGCCGGGAGCCGAGCGCCCCTGCGGGCGTGCGCGGCGCCGCCAACGAGCGCGAGCCCGAGGCAGGGGCAGAGGTGGCGCCGCTCGGCTCGGCAGCGCCTCCGCCGCCTCGCGGGCGAGAGCCCACTGCGGCGGCGACCAAGCCATCAGCCGCCTCGGCCCCGGCGAGCGGCAGCACTCGTCCGGCGCCGCCTGCCGGGCCGTCCGCGGCGCCGGCCGCCAGCCCCGGCCAGCCGCGGCCGGACTGCGCCGACCCGTTTATGGTAGACGAGAACGGAGATCTCAAGCCGAAGCCACAATGCATCTAGTGTCACCCACCGGGCGTCCTGCCGTGCTCGCCGCGCTTGCGGTGCTGGCGTTGCTGTTGGCCGCTGCTCCGGGCCGGGCTCTGGCGCAGGAGCCGCCCGCAGCGGCACCGGAGCCGGCTATGGAGGCGGGCGCGGCAGCGGGCGTCAAGCAGGCCTGTACCGAGTCGTTCGCGGCCACGCAGCGGCTGCGTCGCGAGGGCAAGCTCGTGGCTGCGCAGCGCGAAGCCATTGCCTGCGCGCAGGCGGGATGCCCGACGGCCATCGAGGCGCAGTGCGCAAGGTGGCTCGGCGAGCTCCGGCCGCTGGTGCCGTCCGTGGTCATCGTCGCCAAGGACGCCGACGGCAACGACACGGCCGACGTGCGCGTGCTCGTGGACGGCGAGAAGGCGGCGGACAGGCTCGACGGCAGGCCCATGCTGCTCGATCCCGGCCCTCGCAGCTTGCGCTTCGAGCACGGCGAGGCGCCGCCCGTCGAGCGGCGCATCGTGGTGGTGGAGGGACAGACCGGCCGCCTGGTCGAGATCACCTTTGGCCGGCCGGCCGTGGCGGCGCCGCCCGCCCGCGCGCCCGGCCCGGCGCCGGTGGCGCTGCCGGCGCCCGGCCCGGGCCCCGCACCCGGACCGGATCGGGCAAGCTCAGGCGGCGTTTCGCCGCTGGCGTACGTGGGGTTCGGCGTGGCAGCGGTCGGCCTTGTCGCGGGCACCGTCACCGGAGCGATCACGCTGTCAAACGCGTCGGTGCTCCACGACGAGTGCACCGGCGGCATCTGCCAGCCCGAGTGGCACGAGGATCTCGACACCTCGTACGCGCTGGCTCACGTCTCCACGGCCAGCTTCGCCGTGGCCGGAGCGGGCGCCGTGCTCGGGTTGGTCGGGCTGCTCGCGGGCGGCTCGCGCACCGCTGCGGCCGAGACACGCCCTGCGGCCATCCGGCCGGCGGTGGGATGGGGTGCTGGCGGCGTCGCGGGGCAGTTCTGATGGAGCGGCGTGCGCTCGTCCTCTGCGCCACGATCGCCTTGGGGGCCGGCAGCGGCTCCTGCCACCTGATTGCTGGTCTCGACGACCTCGAACGCGGCGACGGCGCCGCGGGCACCAGCGTGGCACAAGGGGGCGGTGGCGCCGGTGACGGCTGCCCGGGATCCGTGCCGGTGCAGGACTGCTACACCGGGCCTCCGAACACCGTGGGCGTCGGGGCGTGCAGATCGGGAGTCCGGATCTGCCACGGCGCCGTCGCCACCTCTTGTCTCGGCGAGGTCACGCCCGTCACGGAGCTCTGCAACGGCCGGGACGACGACTGCGACGGCGCGGTGGACGGCGATCTGCCGGGATGCACCGGGCCGTACTACCAGCAGTGGGTCTCGTACGAGAACCCCTACGGGCCCGGAGCGCTGGCCCTGCTGACCGACGACATCGCCGTGGCGATCGGCTTCGACTTCGAGAAGAACTCCACCTGGCTCATGCGCAGCACCAGTGCAGGCAAGAGCTGGACCAAGGTGCACGAGCTGCCCAAGGGTGCGTCGGGATACCGCCTGGAGCGCATCTCCGACTCCGCGGTCCTTGCATCGTCGGGAACCGGGTCCTCCAGCCCTGCCTTGCTGTCCACCGACGCGGGGAAGACGTGGAGCGACGCGGCCGCGGCGTTGCCGTCTCACTACTGGAGCTACGCGCCCGTTGCGGGCGTGGTCTTCGGGAGCACACCCAACAGCCTCCTCGTCACGGACGACCTCGGCAGCAGGTGGGAGACGCAGTGCACGCGCAGCGCGAGCGGGCTGTTCTTCTTCGGGGGGGCCGCCCACGGCATCTCCTGGGATGGGCCTGCGGCCGTCACGTACACGAAGGACGCGGGCCAGAGCTGGGCCCCGTCGAGCGGAGTTCCGGAGAACTACGAGGAGCGCATCAGTTGGCACTGGTCCACGCCGACCACGGTGTTTCTCGGAGGCCGCTACGCCAACCTCCTGCGCAGCACCGATGGGGGAGCGAGCTTCGCGAAGAGCCCGACGCCGTACGGGAAGATCCGCTACAACGACTTCGCGTTCTGGACCAAGGACATCGGCTTTGCCGTGGCGTGCGGGAATCTCGGCACCGGCCCCGGCTACCTGGCCATCACCTACGACGGCGGGGCCTCCTGGCAGAAGCCGGGCGGGCTGCCGGACGGGATCGTGCACGGCACGTGGTGCAGCCGCGCCGTGGCCGTGGGGCCGGGCGGCACCGTGCTTGCCGCCGGCGACGCATCCGCCGAAGTCCCCGGCGTGATCTGGCGCAGCGTGCCGGTGGGCGCGCCGTAGTCGTGTCGCCGATCGTGGCGACGGCTTCGTCCACTTCGCCCTTGGGTTGCGTGTGCAGGCCGCGCTATGATCCTCCACCGTGCCGGCCGATGAAGCCATCTTGACGCTGCGCGGCGATCCCTTGCCTGCGGACATGCAGGTCACCCTCTTCGAGGCGCGCGAGGCGCTCTCGCTGCCCTACGAGGTGGCGGTCGAGTTCTCGACCGCGGATCGCTCGTTCCGCGTCGACGCTTGTCTGCGCCAGCGCTTGCAGCTCCAGCTCGTGGACGCCCGGCAGGGCGAGCGGCGCTTCGACGGGGTCGTCGATCGCGCGAGCTTCCTGTACTTCACGGGCACACAGTTTCACTTCCGGGTGCGCCTCCGGCCCGCCCTGGCCGCCCTCGGCCAGCGCCAGGACTGCCGCCTCTACCAGGAGATGAGCGCGGTGGACGTCGCCAAGAAGGTGCTCGCGGACGCGGGCGTCGAGGCGGCCAAGTGGGAGCTCGTCGAGAGTTACGAGCCGCGCGAGCTCATCGTCCAGTACCGCGAGTCCGACCTCGCCTTCTTCCATCGCCTGCTGGAGGACGAGGGCATCTTCTACCTGTTCCGCCACACCCAGGACGGGCACGTCATGGTCGTGGCCGACGACTCCGGGGCGTTCGTCCCGGCCGACGACGCGCCCGCGGTGGAGCTCACGCTGGCCGCAGGCGCCAGCGGCGAGCCCGTGACGGACTTCGAGCGCACGCGCGCTCTGCGCACGACGAGCGTTGTGCTGCGCGATTACGACTTCGAGCGCCCGCAGCAGCGGCCCGAGGCATCACTGCCTGCACCCGACGCCTTCGCCCTGCCGCACGCCGAGTACCCGGGCCGCTTCGTGCGCGCGGCCGTGGGCGAGCGCCGCGCGCGCGCGCGCCTGCGGGAAGAGCGCGCCGACGCCGATGTGGCGCGTGGCCGCAGCCGCGCCATCGGCCTTCGCTGCGGCGTTCCCTTCACCGTCACGGGCGCGGCGCAGCGCGGCCTCGACGGCGAGTACGTCGTGACCGAGCTTGTCACGCACGGCAAGCAGACGCTGGAGAGCGGCGTCAGCAACGTGCTGTGCGAGAACGTTTTTGCCGCCATCCCGGCGGGGGCGCCCTGGGCGCCGGCGCGGCGCACGCCCCAGCCGCGCATCCGGGGCGTGCAGACGGCCGTCGTCACCGGTCCCTCGCACGAGCCGGAAGCGATCCACGTGGACAAGTGCGGTCGGATCAAGGTGCGCTTCCACTGGGACCGCGTGGGCGGGCACGACGAGCGCACGAGCCCCTGGCTGCGCGTGGCCCAGGTGCCCCAGGGAGGCGCCATGATCCTGCCGCGCGTAGGCTGGGAGCAGAGCGTCGCCTTCCTGGAGGGCGATCCCGACCGGCCCTTCGTGCTGGGGCGCGTCTACAACGCCGCCAAGGTGCCGCCCTACGGCCTGCCCGGCGGCAAGGCGCAGGGCGCCCTGAAGAGCATGAGCTCGCCCGGCGGCGCGGGCCACAACGAGCTCATGTGCAACGACTCCGGCGGCGGCCAGGGTTGGAACCTGCACGCCCAGAAGGATCTCAACATCGTGGTCGGCCACGACAAGACGGAGACGGTCGGCGTGGACGAGAAGCACGTCGTGCGCGTCAACGCCACCCACTCGGTAGGCGCGAGCCAGTCGATCGAGGTGGGCGCCAACCAGACGCTGCAGGTCGGCGCCGTGCTCTCGCAGAACGTCGGCGGTTCCCAGAGCGCCACCGTGGGCGGCAACGAGACGAGCGACGCCACCGCGAACTTCGTGGAGAAGGTCGGCGGCTCGCGCAGCTACAAGGTGGGCTCGCTGCGGGGCGTGCTGTGCAACGGGATCACGGCGGACGTCGCCGGCAACCTCGACCGGCAGGTGGGCACGGCGCAGGTGACGGCCGCGGTGGGGAAGGTGAGCGACAGCATCCTCGGCACCTACGACGAGAACGTCGGCGCCGCGAAGCTCGAGCTCGTCAAGGGCACGAGCGCGGAGACCGTGGGCGGCCTCAAGTCGCAGACCTCGCTCGCGGCCGAGGTTCACCTCGTCAAGGGCACCGCGTCGAGCGAGGCCGGCGCGGCGATCACCAACCTCGTGGGCGGCCTGCACTACCAGAAGGTGAACGAGTACAGCGTCAAGGCGCCGCTCATCACGCTGCTGGGCGCGGTGGGCAACTTCAAGGGCGGCGGCAGCGTGCTCAAGCTGGGCGGCGGTCCGGTGGTGCTCAAGGGTGACAAAATCGTGCTGAAGGGGGCGATGCTCGTCAAGATGGGCGGCTCGCTGAAGATGGGGCCGGGGTGACCCATGGCAGAACAGGACACGATCGGCATCGAGGTCGAGATCGACGGCGCCGAGGTGCGTGCCCTGTGGTGCGTCATCGAGGAGGCGCTGAGCGAGCTGCCCTGCGTGCGGCTCGAGGTCAGCCTGCCCGAAGGCGGAGCCCCCGAGCCTACCGCGATCGTGGGCAAGAAGCTTGCGCTTCGGCTACGGCGTATCGGCGACGACGCCTCGCCCGTGCGCTGCTTTGGCGCCGTCGTGGTCGAGGCGACGCGCTCGGCCGACAAGGACGGGCGCCCGACGACGGCCGTGGTTGCCGCGCCCCGGCTCTGGCGCCTGGGCAAGCGCGCGGACTGCCGCGTCTTTCGCGACAGCACCGTGCCCGACATCCTGCAGAGCGTGCTCCAGGGTGCCGGGGCGAGCGACGTGGAAACGCGCCTGGGCGAGAGCTATCCCGCCCGGCCCTACACCGTGCAGTACCGCGAGACCGACCTGTGCTTCGTGCTGCGCCTGTGCGCCGAGGAGGGGATCTGGCTCCTCGTGCGCCACGACGAGGACGGCCGCGACACGGTGGTCCTGGGCGACGATCCGGCAGGGCTCGGCCCGCTCGCGGGCCAGAGCACGCTGCCCTACGCCGAGACGTACGGCTTCGCGGGGCCCACCCAACGCGTGATGTGGGTGGCCGAGCAGCACGAAGTGCGCACGGACAAGGTCATGCTGCGCGACTACGACCTGCTCCAGCCCAAGGTGCCGGTCGATGGCCGGGCCGTGGGCAAGGACGAGGGCCCCAAGGCCCTGGAGCTGTACGACTACCCGGCGCGCAGCTTCGCGGCGCCGACCGCGCAGCGTTACGCCCAGGTGCTGCTGGACGGCTTGCAGTGCGAGCGCGACGTGGTGAGCGGCGAGACGACGGCCCTGACGCTGGCCCCGGGGCTGCGCTTCGCGATCGAAGGCCACCCCTACGCCGTGCTCGACCAGGAGTACCTCGCGGTGCGGGTGCGCACCGAGGCGCGCGCACGCCGCTCCTTCCACCACGACCAGGGGCGAACGACCACGGGCGAGGGCGGCGAGGGCCGCGACTTCGTCTGCCGCTTCGAGGCCATTCCGACGGCGCGCTCGGCCTTCCGGCCGCCGCGGCGCGAGCGGGCGAGCACCGTTGCCGGCGCGCAGACGGCGATGACGGCCGGCCCGGGCGAGATCCACGTCGACGAGCACGGCCGGGTGAAGGTCAAGTTCCACTGGGATCGGGTGAGCCCCGACGACGGGAGCTCGAGCGACTGGGCGCGCACGAGCCAGGTCCCGCTCGGCGGCTCGATGCTCTTGCCGCGCGTGGGCTGGGAGGTGAGCGTGCGCCACCTCGAGGGCGACGCCGACCGTCCCGTGGTCTTCGCGCGCATGTACAACGCGCTGGCGATGCCGCCCTACGGCCTGCCCGGGGGGGCGGCGCGCTCTGCCGTGCAGACGGCGACGACTCCGGGCGGGGGCACGTCCAACGAGGTGCGCTTCGACGACAGCAAGGGCGGCGAGCAGATGTTCTTCAACGCCTCGAAGGACGCCACGATCGCCGTCGAGAACAACACCACCGAGTCGATCGGGAACGACCAGACGCGCTCGGTCGGCTCGAACCGCACGGTGGAGATCACGAACAGCCTGACCAGCACCGTGGGCGCCTCGCAGGCGAGCACGGTGGGCGCGAACCAGACGGTGAGCGTCGAGACGTTCATGGTGGAGAGTGTCGCCGCTGACCACTCGCTCGACATCGGCGGCAACCGGACGATGATGGTGGGCGGCGACCACCGGCACAACGTCACCGGCGCCTCGTCGCTCGAGGTGGGCAACGTCAGCGCAGACGTCGTCATCGGCGCGGTGGGCGAGTCGGTATTGGGCAACATGACCCACCAGGTCGGCACGGCCCTGGCGGAGCTCACGGCCAGCGACCGCTCGATCGTGGTGGGCGGGGTGCGCAACGAGACCACGGGGGCCGTGAAGGCCGTGATCGCGTTCGGCGGCCGCGGCGTCGAGGTGGGGGGCGCGTTCACGCAGCAGGTCGCGGGCGCAATCCTCAACAAGATCGACGCGGACCGGGCCGAGAAGGCCGGCGCTCTTTTCACGGAGGTGGCCGCCGGCGCGCAGATCGTCAAGGCCGACAAGGTCGTGTTCGAGGCCGACGGCCTTTTGGCGGTGGTCATGGGCGCCTCGACGCTGACCCTGCTCCCGGCGCTCATCGCCGTGGCCGGGACCAGCATTAAGCTCGACGGCGACGCGGCCGAGTCCGCGGCCCTGGTGATCGACAACTGAGCACTTCCACCATGGTCCAGCGCCTCCTGCATGCCTCGCTCGCGACCCAGTCGGTGCGCTCGCACCGGATCGCGGCGTTCCGCGTGGAGCAGCGGCTCGGGCGGCCGGCCCAGGCGTCGATCACCGCGCTTCTGGACGAGGAGCCGGATCTGGAGCAGCTCGTGGGCGAGCAGGCGGCGTTCGAGTTCTGCTCTACCGCGGCTGGCCCGCCGTACGTCGTCGCCGGCCTGATCGAGGCCGTGACCGCGCTGGGCTCGTCCGCCGCGGGAGACACGGGCGCCCACTACGCTCGCTTGCGCCTGGTCTCGCACTTGCAGCTCCTGGCACGTACGCGCGGCTCGGAGATCCACCAAGAGCGCGACGTGCAGGCCATCGTCGCCGACGTGCTGGCGCGGCACGGCATCGGCCCCGAGATGCAGGACTGGCGCTTGAGCGGGAGCTACGCCGTGCGCGAGTACTGCGTGCGCTACGAGGAGAGCGCGCTCTGTTTCGTCCTTCGCCTGCTGGAAGAAGAAGGGATCTGGTGCCGGTCGGTCTACCGCGAGGGGCAGGGCGAGGTGCTGGTGTTCGAGGACGACAGCTCGCTCGCCGAGCCCATCGCCGGCGACGCACGCTTGCCGTTTCGCCCGGCCGCGGCGCTGGCGAGCGACGAGGACGCCGTCTTCGCCGTCGCCGAGCAGAGTCGCGTTTGCTCCGGTCGCTACGTGCTGCGCGACTTCGATTTCCGGCGTCCTCGGCTCGACACCACCGTCGCGGCCGCGGCCGACGCCGACGCCGATCTCGAGGTCTACGACTACCCCGGCCGCTACGACGAGCCGGCCCTGGGCGAGCGCCGGGCGCGCGTGCGCCTCGAGGCCGAGCAGGCGCTGCGGGCCGGCCTGGTGATCGAGTCGAGCTGTGGCCGGCTCGAGGCGGGCCGGCGGTGCGAGATCGCCGACGGCCTGCACGCGAGCATCGACGGCAAGTACTTCGTCACCGCCGTCGTGCACGAGCTCGTGGCGACGCCGGGCGCCGAGGCGACGGGCGAGGGCGAGTACGTGGTGCGCGCGGCCTTGCTGCCGGGGGCGGCGCCTTTCCGCGCGCCCCTGGTGACGCCGTGGCCCGTCGTCGCCGGGCCGCAGACCGCGCGCATCGTGGCGCCACCGGGCTCGCAGAGCGAGTACATCCACACGGACGAGCACGGGCGCGTCAAGGTGAAGTTCCACTGGGATCCGTCGGATGTAGAGGACGATCGCGCGAGCTGCTGGATGCGGGTGGGGCAGCTCCAGACCTCGGGCTCGATGGTGCTGCCGCGCGTGGACTGGGAGGTAGTGGTCGAGTTCCTGGAGGGAAGCCCCGATCGGCCGATCGTGACCGGGCGCCTCTACAACGGCATCTACATGCCGCCCTACGCGCTGCCCCAGGGCCGGACGCGCACGGCGCTACAGAGCGCGAGCACCCCGGGCGGCGGCGGGCGCAACGAGATCCGCTTCGAGGATCGGGCCGGCGCCGAGGAGATCAGCATCAACGCCCAGTACGACCAGATGATCGCCACGGCGAACAACAAGCTGAAGACCGTCGGCAACTGCGAGACGCTGACGGTCGGAGCCGCCGACTCGCTCTCGGTCGGGGCGAACGAGTCGGTGGCCGTCACCAAGGGCTGGCAGCACACGGTCGTCGCCGACCAGAGCCTGGAGGTGGGGGGCAATCGCGACGTGAAGGTCAACGCGGTGCACGCGCTCGGCGTCACCGGATCGAGCAGCACGAGCGTCGGGGGCAACCACCTGGAGATGGACGGCAACCCGCTCGAGGCGCTGCTCCAGCTTGCCGTCGAGATGGCCGTCAAGAAGGCGGTCGATGCCGTGGGCGACAAGATCGACGCGGTCACGGCGGCGATGAAGGACAAGCTCGATCAGTCGTTGGGGGCGCTCGGGGACGTGGCCGGCCAGGTCGAGGAGCTCGGGGGGCAGATGGAGGCGCTCGCCGGCGGGGACCTGTCGGCCGCGGCGCCGCTGTTGGCGGGGGCGGCCGGGCTGCCGATGCCGGGGGCAGTAGCCGACGCCCTTTCGGCCGGCTCTCCTGGCCCGCAGGCAGGCGCCGGCGGGGCCGGGGGCGGCGACGGCGGTGACGGCGGCGGAGGCGGCGGCCCGAGCGCCGTCGCGATGGTTGCCCGCGGCCTGGTCGACGATCTGGTGGGCAGTGCCGTCAAGCAGGGCGTGGGCCTCGCGCGCGACGGCCTGGGGAAGCTGGGCAAGGCCCTGGGCCTCGACGCCGCCGGCGGCGGCGGCAAGAGCGAGGACAACGTGGCCGGGCCGGAGGGCAGCGTCGCGGGCGTGGACGCTACGGATCGCGCCAAGGGGCCGGGCCACTGGCTGGCCAAGGTCGGCGGCAACCAGACCGACAAGATCGGCGCCGTACTCGCGCGTGCCACCGTGGAGGACGTCAACACCAACGTCGCCGGCTCGCTCTCGCAGAGCATCGGCGCGGCGCGAGTGGAGCTCGTCTGGGGCAACCGCGCCGAGGTGGTGGGGGGCCTGAAGAACGAGTCGGCCGTGGGCTTGGTCGTGGTCAGCCGCGGCGACGAGAGCGAGACCGTGGGCGCCGCCAAGACGCAGATGGTGGGCGGGGCGGTGCTGGAGAAGATCGCGGGGGCGCACAACATCGAGGCCGGCGGGCCGGCGACGTTCATCGGCGCCTTCCACAAGATCGAGGCCGGCACCAGCATCACCTTCAAGTGCGGCCTGAGCGAGGTCGTGGTCGACGGCGGGGGCGTCACGCTCCAGAGTCCTCTTATCGCCATCACGGCCGGCAAGATCCAGCTCGCGAAGATCGTCTCGGAGGCACCCGGTGCCGGGGCCGGTGCTCCCCCCGCTCCCGCCGCGCCCGCGCCGGGCGCGCCCGGCGACGCCGCAGCGGGCACGGCGGCGAGCGGCGCCGGCCCGGGCGCCCCGGCCGCCGGCGGCGCGGCGGGCGTGAGCACCGGGCTGGGCAACGACGTCGACGCGCTCGCCTCGAAGTCGCCTTCGCTCACCAAGGACATGCAGGACCTGCAGAAGGACGGCTGGAAGGTCCAGTACGGCACGGCGGGCAAGGGCTCCTACGCCGACCGCGGCAGCAAGACCATCGTCGTCGACGAGAACGAGAAGGGCAACCCCGCGGCGCTCACGCAGACCCTGGCGCACGAGGCGGGGCACGCCAAGTACGGCGAGCAGCCCTACGTCCCGCACGCCGGCATGAGCAAGGCTGACTACGTGCAGCGCAACACCGATCGGCACCTCGACGACGAGGGCGCAGCCACGATCGCCAACGCCCGGGCGCGCCAGGAGATCCTCGACGCGGGCGGGCAGGACATCGGCGTCGCCGGCGCCGGCCAGAAGGGCTACGTCGGCACGTACGACGACATGCGGGCGGGCAAGCTCACCGAGGATCAGGCGCGCCGCCAGATCGGCCAGCAGTTCGCCGGCGGCGAGCACACCAGCACGACGGGCGAGAGCTACGGCGACTACTACGGCAAGCCCTACGGCGACTTCTACGACAAGCAGGCCGCCGCGGGCGGGCCGTAGGGGACAGAATCCGCGCTACGTCTCGGCTGCGGCCACCAGCCGGGGATTTCGACGGCGGTAGTGCTAGTCTTGCCTCCAGAAAAGGAAAGGCCCCGATTGACCAGGCTCCGGTGCATGACGGTGCTCGCGGCCCTGGTGCTGCCCGCGCTCTGGGCGGCGCCGGGGTGCGGCGCGCGCTCCGACATCGACCAGGATCTGATCGCTGCGGCGGATGACGACGGTGGCATGGACGCCGGATCGGACGCCGACGCGGACGCGCTCCCGGATGTGGTCCCCGACGTCGTGCCGGACGTTGTGCCGGACGTTGTGCCGGATGTCGTGCCGGACGTGGTCCCGGATGTGGTCCCCGACGTCGTGCCGGATGTGGTCCCGGATGTGGTCCCCGACGTCGTGCCGGACGTCGTGCCGGACGTTGTGCCGGACGTTGTGCCGGATGTCGTGCCGGACGTGCTCCCGGATGTGGTCCCCGACGTCGCGCCCGACGTGGTTCCGGACGTCGCGCCCGACGTGGTTCCGGATGTGGTCCCCGACGTCGTGCCGGACGTGGTTCCGGACGTGGTTCCAGACGTTGTGCCGGACGTTGTGCCGGACGTCATCCCCGACGTCGCGCCTGACGTGGTGTGCACCGACTCGGACGGCGACGGCTACCCGAGCTGCGACGGCGACTGCAACGACGTCAATCCCGCCATCAACCGCGGCGCCTTCGACTTCCCGAACGGCCTGGACGATGACTGTGACGGCAAGGTCGACAACCCGGCGATCGCCTGCGGGCAGGGGCTCCAGTACACGTCTCAGGATCCGGCCGAATACGCCCTGGCCATCGACATCTGCCAGAAGACGAGCGAGAACGCGACCGGCAAGGACAAGATCTGGGGCCTCATCTCCGCCGACTTCCGGCTTGCCTCCGGCGGAGGCATGCCCTTTGCGCAATCGCACTCGATCGTCGCGAAGTTCGGCGACGTGCTTGGCCCGCGACGCGACGTGAACTTCGTCTTCCTCTCCACGGGCCTGGCGGGCACGCCGGGGCAGCCCTACTACACGCCGGACACGCCGCAGGGCGGCACGAGCACCGGCAGCGCCACGCCTACGCCCTTCGGCTTCCCCACCAACAAGCAGGGTTGTCCGGTGCCGAGCGCGCCCACGGCCTTCGACTCGGTCAACCTCAAGCTGCGTGTCCGCACGCCGACCAACGCGCGCAGCCTGGCCTTCGACACGGCGTTCTGGTCGGCCGAGTACCCGGAGTACGCCTGCTCGGACTTCAACGACCTGTTCGTGGTGCTGCTCACGACCGGCGCGGGCGGCATCCCGAACAACCGCAACGTGGTCTTCGACAAGCAGGGCACGCCCGGGTCGGTCAACCTCAACTTCTTCGACCGCTGCGTCGCCGGCGCCACCGGCTGCTACGGGGGCGGTCCGCAGGGCTTCAACTTCTGCTCCGGCGGCACGGCCGAGCTCGGCGGCACCGGCTACGGCGGGACCGATCCCGGCCAGCCGTGCGGCATGCCCACGGCGATCGGCGGCGGCACGGGCTGGATCACCACGGAGGCGCCCATCGTGCCCGGCGAGATCGTCACCGTCGAGTTCGTCATCTGGGACTCGTCGGACGGCATCTACGACTCGTCCGTCATCATCGACGCCTTCCGCTGGCTGCAAGGCCAACTCGCCGGCCCGAAGACGTATCGGCCGTAGTTGCAAGACCTGTCGTTCGCCACATCTCCGTGCGCCGGATCCGGGGGCATGATCGGATGGTTCGAGGCATCGATGTCCTCGGTCTGCCGTGCCCGACACAGTCGTTCCAGGACGGTTCTGTCTGGGCTCGCGACCTACTCCCTGATCCCTTGCCCCTTCGATGCAGCCCAAGCCCATTGGAAGTCCTGCCCGAATCGGTATCAACTTCGCCGCCCAGAGACTATCTGGCCGCGGCGTCGGTGCCGGTGATCTCGCCCGCCTGCTGCGGCTCGATGCTGAAGGCCCGCTGGCGCAGGCAGAGCGCCGCCCCGAGCCCGATGGCGAAGCCCAGGGCGACGTCGTTCAGGCCCAGGCAGGCGCCGGCCGTGAGGAGCATGGCGAAGGCGTCGGTGCGCGAGCGCGCCTGGCGGGCGACGAGCGCCAGCTCCAGGCCGCCGAAGGCGAGCATGGCGCCGAGGATGCTGGCGGGGAAGGCGCGACAGAGCACCATCAGCGAGGCGCCGAGCAGCACGGCGACAAGAGCCTCTTGGTGTCAGCATTGACGGGCCGAGCTCTCGGACGGCGGTCGGTCGTGGCCAACAGCGTCGTGTCGGGCCCCACGGGCACTTGCGGAACTCCTGACTATGCGCCGGGCGCATGGCCGGGGCGAACGGCGCGTGGTAGACTTCTCGCGCATGAAGAGGCTCAGGCTTGGGTATCTGCGGCTGACCAGGATCGGCCAGAGAAACGTCGATCCGCGATGGTCGGGGCTGGCGCGTGGCCGACTTGACGGCTTCTTCCCGAGGTTCCTCTGGCTGCGGTTGCGCGCGGAACCGCACGCGCCGTCCGGCAAGGGCCCGGCCTGATGGCGGCGAGAGTACCCCTGCTCGTCACCGCGCCGTCGGGCGCATCGCTTCGATGCGCGGCGATCCTCAACGGCGGCTTCGAGTCCGAGGAGCCGGCCGTGCTCCTGCCCGGCAGCGCCGCGGTGCAGCTCTACTCGTCGTACCCCCGCGGAACCGGTTCGGCTTCCGGGGATGCCGCGACCGGCGAGGTCGAGCTTCGCATCCTACCCTGGCCCGTGTCGGCGTGCCTCTCGGTGCCTGCAAGGACATGCCCGCTGGTCGCGTGCACGGCAGCCGTGTCGGATGGCGCTACCGAAGTACTGCTCTCCGACAGCGCCATTGACGCGCTCGGTCTTCGGGTCGAGAGCTTCCGCCTGGGCTGTTGGAGGTTCGCCGACGAGAGCCTGGTTCGCGCGAGCGAGCCGCCGCAGATCTGGCCTCGTCGCCGTCCCCGGCGGCGTCGCCCGGGCAAGCGGCGCTGAGCGCGCCTGTTGGCGCACCGCCCGCCGGGGCGCTCACGGATGGATGTGCACCAGCGTGCCCCCGCGCAGGCTCAGGGCGGCGTGTCAGCGTGCGGGCACGGCGGGCGTGGTCCAACCGAGAAGCCAGGCGGCGTCGAGCGGGGAGAGATTGACGCAGCCGTGGGAGCGCGGCGCGCCGAAATCCTCGTGGCGGTAGGCGCCGTGCAGGGCATTGCCCTCGGCCGTCGGCCGCGCGGCCGTCGGCTATGGCGGCGCCCGCACGCCGAGCAATCGCGTGGCGTTTTCCCACAGCACGCGGCGCCTCGTCTCGGGCTGTCCCTCGGTGGCGAGCAGCACCTTCGCCAGGCTGATGGCCTGGTGGTAAAAAGGCCAGTCCGAGCCGAAGAGGACGCGGCCCTCCGGGGCCTCGGCCAGCACGCGGCGCACGCCGCCCAGCGACTGGCTGGCGAGCTCCAGGTACACGTTCGGGTAGCGCCGGCACAGCTCGATGCCCATCTCCACCTGCAGAGCCCCGGCGTGGGCGAGGATGAACGTCGTCTGGGGGCACTCGCGCACTGCGGCCCAGTAGTGCTTGACCTGGGAGAGGTAGCGGCCCAGGCGCGGCTCGATGCCGACCGGCCCGCAGTGCAGCAGCACCGGTAGGCCGAGCTCGGCGCAGACGCGGTAGACGCCGAGCGCGCGCGCGTGATCGGGCGGCACGAGCTGCACGGCCGGGTGCAGCTTGACGCCCCTGGCGCCGGCGGCCTTCTGGTGCTCGAGCCGGGCGGCGGGATCGCGCGCGAAGGGATGCACCGAGCCGAAGGCGACGAGCTTGGCGCAGCTCGCAGCCACCTCGAGATACGCCTCCGCGTTGTGCGAGAGCACCGGCAGGTCGATGGGCAGGAGGGCGGCCCCGGCCACACCCATCTCGGCCATCTCGCGCAGCAGGTTGGGCGCACTGTGGCTGCGCCGCATGCCGCCGCGGGTGATGCTGTGGAGCGTGAGATCGCGGCGCATCCGGCGCAGATCGACCGGGGCGAAGTTGCGGCTGGCGTAGACGTCGAGATCGACCGGACACGCGACCGGCAGGTAGTGCTCGGTGCGCTCGGTCGCGGCCCGCAGATCGACCGAGCGGCGCCGGCCGTAGGTCAGCGCGAGGTGGGTGTGGGCGTCGAAGATCGGCCCCAGCGCGGGGTCGGCGAGCCGCAGCCGGCCCTCGCGCAGCTCGAAGTAGGGCAGGGCGGCGAGCCCCAGCGTGCTCTCGAAACGCGCGCTCAGGAATGCGTCCACTTCGGCTTGCGCTGCTCGATGAAGGCCGCGATGCCTTCGTTGCCGTCATGGCTGGGCCCCAGCTCCTTCAGGTACAGGCTCTCGGCCCGGTCGAGCGGCTCGCCCAGGGCGCGGGCGAGCGGGCCGCACTCGCGCGCCGCGGCCGTTGCCTGGCGCAGGGAGAAGGCCGACAGTGGCTTCAAGTTGGCGCGGTACCAGGCGAGCACGTCCTCGCGCGGCTCGGCCTCGGCGCCGAGCAGCGCCGTGAGCCAGCCGATCCGCAGCGCCTCCTCGGCGCCGAGCTCTGCCCCCGTCAGGAGCAGCCGCTCGGCCGTGGCCCCGCCCAGGCGCTGGGCGCCGATGGCGGCGAGCACCGGTGGGAAGACGCCCAGCTTGATCTCGGGGCAGGCGAACAAGGCATCGGGCGTGGCGAACACCAGGTGGCAGGCCAGCACCAGCTCGAAGGCCCCGCCCAGGCAGCGGCCGCGCACCAGTGCCGCAATCGGCACCGGGTACTTGGCCACGGCGCGGATGAGGCCGTGAAACGCGGGCAGCATCACCGGCACGCGCTCGGCCACGTGCTCCTCGACCGAGGCGCCGTACGAGAAGTACTTGTCGGCGCCCCGCACGAGCACGAGACGCAGCCGCTTGCGGCCCTCGTGGGCATCGAGCAAGCTGCGTAGCTCGTCCATCATGGCCATGTTGAGGATGTTGCCTTTGCCCCCTGCCAACTGGACGTCCAGCACGCACTCGTCCTCGACGAGCCCCTGCTGGATCAAGCGGTAGCTCTGCTCGCTCATGGGCGCGTCCTTTCAGCCGCCCCCGTTCTGGAGCGCCTTGCGCGCCGCCTCGGGCAGGACCTCGAGCACGAGCTCGCGGTCGAAGCGCGCGCCCTCGGCCATGCGGCGCCGCAGCTTGATGAAGTCGATCTCCCGGGCGTCCCGGTCGCCCCAGTTGAAAGCGGAGAAGCCGGGGGCGCCCTCGACGTTCATGTTCAGGGCCAGCCAGGAGCGGTTGGTTTCGCTGTTGGCGTACCAGTGCATGAGCTTCTTCTTGCGCTGGCTCTGCAGCGTCTTGCGCGTGCAGTCCGGGAACGTGTAGCAGAGCTTGGTCGCGTAGGCGTCGACCAACTCGTCGAGCTTCGACAGATCGGTCTGACAGTCGGCCGCGAGCTTCTTGGCAGCGTCGCGCTCGGCGCCCGTCTTCCAGTCGCCGTAGACGAGCCTGCCGTGCTCGTCGAGCATCCGGTCGGTGACGACCCAGGGATTGGCGATGAACTTGCCCTCCTTGGTCTTGTGCACGGGCACGATGTCGTTGACCAGGCCGAGCCAGAGCGCCTTGTGGGCGCTCCAGGGCTCGCACAAGACGAGCGACTCGGCCGCCTTGGCGTAGCCGACGTAGACGTCGAGGAAGTCGGTCGAGCCGCCGTCGGGGGCCGAGCCGTGGATGGGGCCGGCCTGCCCGAAGCGGGCGTGGTCGCCCGACACGGTGAAATCGCAGGCCATGCCGATCTCCTGCCCGCCGGCGACGCGCATGCCGTTGACGCGGCAGATCACCGGCTTGTCGCAGAGCAGGATGTTCGTCACCATGTCGTTGAAGAGGCGCATGTACTGGAGGTACTCGTTCGGCCGGTTGGCGTAGTACTCGGCGTACTCCTTGGTGTTGCCGCCCGTGCAGAAGGCGCGGTCTCCGGTCCCGGTGAACACCACCGCCACCGCCCGGCGGTCGTTGCTGGCTCGCTGGAAGCCGAGGATCACGTCCTTGATCGCCTCGGTCGTGTAGGAGTTGAGCTGCGCCGGGTTGTCGAGCATCACCCATGCCTGGTGCAGACCCTCGATGGGCTGGCCCTTGCGGTCCTTGACGGGGCGCGTTTCGTAGCGGATGTGTCGGAACTCGTGGCGTTCGACTAACTCGTGGTTCTTCAGGTCGGTCATGGATCGATCCTCCGCGGGGTGGGTTTCGCCCCTCGATACGCGATTGCTTGCGGCTCCTCAAGCCGCATTGTTCGTGGCCGGCCGTTCCGGCGCGGCCCGGAGAACGCGGGGTGCTTGACTGAACGGACGGCGCGTGGTACGCGCTTCCCAACGGCCAGCGCTCGGCCGGGTGGGAGCCTTCGCTTCCGGGCCGGCGCGGCAGGCGGAATCGCCGAACGATTTCCATGACGCGGGCTTCGCCCGCAACCCAAGGGTGAAACCGATACGCCCGCGCGAACGCAGCGGGCCAACGCAGGCAGCAACGCCCCGCGGCCGTTGCGCGCCGGGAACGCCGGGGCGCCGTCCGCGGGAGAATTTCACGATGGGGCTTCGCCCCATGCCCCGCGAACGGGGCCCCAACCCCGTTCGCCCTGACCGGCGAGCATGTTGCGCGACTGGCGCAAGCTCGGCGCAGGAATAGTGAATCACGCCCCAGGGGCAAAGGGGCCGCCTCCTCGGCCCGCGGATCGCGGGGGCGCGGAGGCGGGACGGCAACGCCGCCGCGGCTCGCGGCGGCGTGCCAGCCAAGGATGGACCACAGCGATGACGTTTACGGAAGCAGCACGCGAGGTGCTACGCCTCGCCGGTAGGCCGCTCCACTACAAGGAGATCACGGAGCTGGCCATAGAACGCAACCTGTTGAGCCACGTGGGCAAGAGCCCCGAGGTGACCATGGGGGCGCGGCTTGCCGCGACCATGAAGAAGGAGGGTGACGACAACCCCCTCATCCGCGTCCGCCCCGGCGTGTTTGCGCTGCGCGAGTGGGATGAGGAGACGATCGGCCGCGGGCTGGAAGCGGGGCCCGCCGGCCCGGGCGAGGACGAGGGGGCCGCGGGCGACCACGGCCCGGAGCCGGCCGAGGCGGTCGCGGCCGAGCCTGCGCCCGACGAGGGCGAGGGGGGCGGCGACGCCGCGGAGCCGCCCCCGCCACCCGAAGAGGCGGGCGGGCCCGCCCCGGCCTTCGCGGCGTACGAGGACGAGGCTCTGCCGGGGCCGGACGAGGAGCTGCGCGCCGAGATTGCCGCGGGCGCCTCCGATGTCTTCGCCGAGGAAGATGACGACGACCAGCCGATCCTGGGGCGCGAGGAGGAGCCGCGGGCCGAGCCGGATGCCGATGCGGGCGGGCCCGAGGGCCGTCGTCGCCGCCGCCGCCGTCGCCGGCACGGCTCGCGCTCTGGCGCGGAGGGGCCGGCCGCCGGCAGCGCGCCGCCCGACGGCCTGCCGTCGTACACGACGTCCCCGGCGTTTCCGGTCGAGGCGCCGACGGCCGAGAGCCCCAGGCGAGGACCGCCAGTCCTCGAGCTCGCGCCGGGCGAAGGCCCTCCGGTCGATGTGCTCGCCGGCGCCGATCTGGGTGACGCCATCGCGGCCGTGCTGCGCGGCTTCGACCGTGCCGTGGGCGCGGTCTCGCTGCGTCAGATCGCCGAGACGGCGCAGCGCAACGCCAAGAGCGGCGGCGACGGGCAACTGGGGCAGTCGCAGATCGCCGCGGCCGTACGCGCCGACAACGCGCGCCGCTCCGCGGCCGGAAGGCGCCCGCGTTTCCGGTTGGCGGGCGGACGCGTGGGGCTTACCGACTGGCTGCTCGAGCCCGATCTCGGGCGGCTGGAGCGCGAGGCGGAGGCGGCACTGGGCCGCTACCGCGAGGCTGCCCGCCGGGCCTTCGTCCGCAAGCTCGCCGAGCTGCCCGGCCATGCCTTCGTTGAGCTCTGCATGATGGTCCTGGAGCGCATGGGCCTGTGCGCGATCCGGCAGATGCGCTTCCCCGGGGCGTCGGGCTCCGAAGTGCACTTCAGCGCGCGGCTCCAGCTCCCGGCCGACCCGCTCGGCACGGCGGTGGGAGCGGGCGAGGGGCTCGATCTCGCGCTGGTCATCCGTCGCGACGGCCGCGACATCGGACGCGAGCGCGTCACCGAGCTGCGCGGCTCGCTGCACCACTACGGGGCGGCCAACGTGGGGTGGATCCTGACGACGGGCCAGATCCTCTCGGGGGCACGCGAGGAGGCCGTGGCTCCGGGAGTCGCGCCCGTAACGCTGCTCGACGGGGCGGCGCTTGCCGTGCTCTGCGAGATCTACGGCGTGGCGGTCATCCGGGCACAGCATCCCATCTTCATCCCCGACGTGGATCTGTTCGAGGGGCTGCGCGCGTCCTAGTCTACTACTCCCGAAAGTTGTCGCGCCGCGCGAGGATTCCCTTCTGCCCGCTCCCGCTCCCGCTCCCGACTGCCGGCCCCGGGAGCGGGAGCGGGAGCGGGAGCGGGTCGGAGTGGGTTGCGGGCGTCAGCCCGCGCTAGGAGGCGTCTACTCGCCCTGGGCCCGCCCGGTCATGGGCACGAAGCGTACGGGTATGCCGGTGCGTCGCTGGTAGCCGCTCGCCGTGCGCGTCACGACGACCAGGTCCTGGGCGTGCCGGCCCACCGGCGCCACCAGGCGGCCGCCCGTGGCGAGCTGCTGCTCCAGCGGCGCGGGGATCTCGGGTGGCGCGGCCGTGACCAGGACGGCGTCGAAAGGCGCCTGCTCGGGCCAGCCGAGGTAGCCGTCGCCGGCGCGCACGTGCACGCGCCGGTAGCCGAGCTCGGCGAGCAGCGCCGCGGCGCGCCGCGCCAGCGGCTCCACGATCTCGATGCTGTAGACCTCGGCGCCTAGCGCCGCGAGCACCGCGGCCTGGTAGCCCGAGCCCGTGCCGATCTCGAGCACTTTGTCGCCCGGGCGCACCAGGGCGAGCTGGCTCATCAGTGCCACGATGTAGGGCTGGCTGATGGTCTGACCCAGGCCGATGGGCAGCGGGTGGTCGTCGTAGGCTTCGCCCTGCTGTTCGCTCGGCACGAAGCGGTGCCGCGGCACGGTGCGCATGGCCTCCAGCACGCGCCGATCCACGACGTCCCGGCCGGCGAGCTGCTCCTGTACCATGCGCTCGCGCTGCTGGCGGTAGCGCTCCTCGCCCGCGGCGGCTCGCTCGGCTTCGCAGCCGCAGCCGAGGAGAGCGCCGGCACCGAGCGGCAGGACGAGCAGCATGTCGGACAGGCGCACGATCCTGGGCACTGCTCGAAGTCTGCTACTCCAGCACGTGGATGTTGCGCTTGGCGCAGATGTCCTTCAACTGCTTCGGCCAGACGGTGACGGTCACCTCGCCCAGGTGCGCTGCGCGCAGGAGGTACATGAAGGTGCGCGCCTGCCCGATGCCGCCGCCGATGGATAGCGGGATCTCGTCGTTCATGATCTTCTGGTGGTAGGGCAGCTTCAAGTTCTCCATCTGGCCCGCGGCTTCGAGCTGCTTGACGAGCGTGTCCTTGGTCACGCGGATGCCCATCGAGGTCAGCTCGTGCCGGCGCCGCGTGACCGGGTTCCAGACCAGGATGTCGCCGTTCAGGCCGTGCGTGGCCTTGCCGGTCATGCTCGAGGTGTCGGTGATCCAGTCGTCGTAGTCCGCCGCGCGGTTCTCGTGGGGATAGCCGTCGGCGAGCACGTAGCCGATGCCGATGATGAAGACGGCCGGGTAGTTCTGCAGCACCTGGGTCTCGCGTTGCTTGCGCGGGAGCGTGGGGAACATCTCCAGGATCTCCTCGGCGTGCAGGAAGGTGAGCTGCTCCGGGAGATCCAGGTACTTGCCGCTTCTGAGCTCCGGGAACTTCTCCTGGACGTGCTTGCCGGCGCCATGGATGACCTTCCAGATCTTGCGCACGACGTCCTTGAGGAAGGCGAGATTGCGCTGGTCGGCGCTCATGACGCGCTCCCAGTCCCACTGGTCGACGTAGGAGCTGTGGTCGTGATCGAGGAAGTAGTCCTTGCGCACGGCGCGCATGTCCGTGCAAATCCCTTCGCCCATCTGGCAGCCGAACTGCGCCAGCGCCGGCCGCTTCCACTTGGTGGCGGCCTGTACGACCTGGGCGTTGAGGCGCGGGGCGATGCCGAGCCCGCACGGGAACTCCACCGGCGTGCGCGAGCCGTCGCGGTCGAGCATGTCGTTTACGCCGCTCTCCCGTTCGACGATGAGCGGCACCTGGACCATCTGCAGGTTGAGCTCGCGGCTGAGGTTCTTCTCGATGTAGTCCTTGATCTCGTACAGGGCCGCCATCCGCTTCCTGGGGGGCAGGAGCGGCGTGTAGTCGGCGGGGAGGATTTTCTCGACCTCCTCGTAGGTGCTGATTCCGGGTCCTGCCAGATCGGCCTTCTTGTCTGCGGCTGCCATGGATGCATCGCTCCTTTCAGTTTTGGGTCCGGGCGCGCGCCTTGGGCGTGGCTTCGGTCACGAGCTCGATGAACAGATCGACCAGCCCGGGGTGCTGGCGCACCAGGTGCGCGATGACGAAGCGGGCGTCGATGCAGTCCGCCTGGACCAGCGCGATCACGTCCTCCCAGTGCTTGCGCTGGCCGCGCATCGAGGTGAGCTTCATCACCACCAGGTACTCGGGGGCGGGGATGCGCACGCGGCGCGAGAAGAGCCTGATGGTGATGGCAGACTCCAGCGCCTGGCGGTCGCTCTTCTCCCGCGCGGCGCGCACGTGCACCTCGATGCCGGTGCGCCGGTCGCGCAGCACGTGCACGCCCCACTGGCGGGTGCCCTCGTGCTCGAAGTCGTCCCCCGCGAGCGCGATGACCCGCTCGATCTCGGCGAGGGACACCAGCAGATCGATGTCCTTGGTCGCACGATCCGGGAGATAGGCGCGCACGGCAAGGGCGCCGATGACCACGTACGGGACCTGGCCGCCGTCGAGCGCGTCGACGATCCGGCGGAAGGTGGCTCCCAGTAGCCGAAGCGGCGGGACCGACTTGGTCCGGGGCGGCTGCGATCTCGAGTTGGGCATGGTCCGATCTCCGGGGGGGCATCATAGTCCGGGCTGTGCCCGCAACCCAAGGGTGAAACGGGATCGGGCGCACGTCACCATCGTGAGGCAG
>JACQWT010000498.1 GCA_016209145.1 Deltaproteobacteria bacterium
CGCCGAGGGGGCCCGCGTCGGCGATGTTGTTCACGTCGAGATTGAGCCACTCCAGGCCCGCGAGGCCCGCCAGCGGGCCGATGTCGGCGACGTAGTTCACGGCAAGTCCGAGCCGCCGCAGGCTCGTTGTGCCCGCGAGCGGCTGTAGATCCCCCAGCGCGTTGTGGCCGAGCTGCAAGTCGGTCAGCGCCACCAGGCCCGCCAGCGGCGTCAGATCGGCGATGGCGTTCTCCCAGAGCGTGAGCGTCTGCAGGCCCTTGAACCACTCGAGCCCGTCCAGGGTCGCGATGCCCATGTTGACACACTCGAGGTGCGCCGCGAGCTCGGCGTCCGCCTTGAGGATGTCGCCCTCCGGGACCCCCAGCGATGTGCGCACGCACTGCTCCAGGGCCGCGTCGGCGAAGTGCACGGCCGGATCGGGCGGGGCCGGCGCCTTCTTCTTCGGGCTTCCCTCGGTTTCCTCCTCCACGGCACACCCGGCGGCGCCGGAAGCGAGCGCGATGGCGGTCAACAGCCCAATCGGAAGCAGCTTGCGCATGTTGCCCTCGTGGTGCGGACCCAAGCCGCGCCGCTTCCGCGGCACGCCCGCGCGTCCGTGGGGAAAGGCGCCCCATGGCGCGGCGCTGGTTCAGCGACCGCGCACGGCGCGCAGCCTATAGCCCATTTGCCGCACCGTTGGTAGTGTGCGCGACAACTGGAGAGCCCCGTGCCAACTTCATCCCATCCCCGCCCGCGGACGAAAAAGCGGGCAGCCACGCCGCGCGTCGGCCTGACCTTCAACTTGCGGCGCGTGCCCGCGGCCGGCGCGGCGGCAAGCGACGAGCAGGCCGAGTTCGACAGCCCCGAGACCGTCCGTCACATCCACGAGGCGATCGCCGCGCACGGCCACGAGGTCGTGGACCTCGAGGCCACGCGCGAGCTTCCGTCCCGGCTGGCGGCCTCCCCCGTCGACGTGGTCTTCAACGTTGCGGAGGGAATGGCGGGGCGGGCGCGCGAGTCCCAGGTGCCGGCCCTGCTCGAGCTGCTCGGGATCCCCTACACCGGGTCGGATCCGACGGCACTGGCCGTGACGCTGGACAAGGCACTGGCCAAGCGCCTGGTGAGCCAGGCGGGCATCCACACGCCGGCCTTCGTCTTGATGGAGACCGGCAGGGAGCGGCTGCCGCCGGGCTTCGAGTTGCCGGCGATCGTCAAGCCTCTGGCCGAGGGCAGCTCCAAGGGCATCGCCGGAAGCAACGTCGTGGAGACCGAGGCCGCGCTCCGGAAGCTCGCGCGGCAGCTTGCCGGCCGCTACCGCCAACCGGTGTTGGTCGAGCGCTTCCTGCCCGGCCGGGAGTTCACCGTGGCGCTGCTCGGCGAGAGGCGCCCGCGCGTGCTGCCGCCCCTGGAGGTCGTGTTCGTCGATCCGACGAGGAAGCACCCGACGTACGGCTTCGACAACAAGTTTGCCGGCACCTCGGTGCGCCTCGACGTGCCGGCCAAGGTGGGCGCCCGGCTCGCGCGTGAGATCGAGCGCGTGGCTCGCGCCGCCTTCGCCGTGCTGGGCTGCCGTGACTTCGCCCGCATCGATCTACGGCTCGATCGCGGCGGCGCCGTGCACTTCATCGAATGCAACCCGCTGCCCGGGCTCACGCCGGGCTTCTCCGACTTCTGCCTGATCGCCGCGGCCGCGGGCATCGACTACCGGGCGCTCATCGGTGAGATCCTCGCCCCGGCGTTGCGGCGCTGGCGGGAGCAGCGCAACGAGCGCCGACGCGGCATGCGCAAATGACGAAGCCGCTGGGCGGCGAAGGGAAATGGCGGTATCGTGCCTGGCGCGATGGAACCCAGGCTCGGACGCGACGTCTTTCTGGCGCTGGCCGCAGTAGGCTGGGCCGACGGTCACCTCGATCCGGACGAACGCGACGCCATCGTCCGCACGGCCGCCGAGGAGGGCCTCGACATCGACGAGATCGCCGAGATCGAGACGGCCATCCAGGAGCCCGTGGACATCGGGACGATCGACCGCGGCGCCATGTCCAAGGCCGACCGGCTCTTCGTGTACGCCGTGGCCTCGTGGATGTCCCGACTCGACGGCACGGTCGATGCGGGCGAGATCGAGGCCCTCGATCGGTTGGGTGCGGCCCTGCGCATCCCACGGCGGCCACGGGAGCACGCCGACGCCATCGCCCAGCAGATCGGCCGGCTGGGCGAAAGCGAGGAGCCGGCTTTCTACGACCTGCCCAAGCTGCGCCGCACGCTCAAGACACGGCTGGCCGAAGCGCAACGGCTGCGCGGCGAGCCGGGCGAGGCGGACGAGGACCAGTAGGCCGACCCACCAGGCCACGGTACCCGTTCACGGCATTCCCGCGCCGGCAAGGACGGCTCGCCGAGTCGGCCGCGATCGCGGCTTACGTCCGCGGGCCGGCTCCTCGCGTACAGGAGTACGCTCCGGGCCGGCCCTGTGGGCGCGCTCGCGCTCGCGGCCGCCTGACGAGCCGGCTGGGAGAAGGCGTGAACGCGTACAGGCCACGTTGACACCGGGGCGCGACGATGCATAATGCCGCCCCCCGTTGGCCGCTCGTCCCGAGCGGCCGGCGACCAAGCGTTTGCCCGAGCTCGAGGACATCGCCATGCAGACCGCGAACCTCAACGTCGCCCCACTCGCCAACCTGGCGTCGAGCCAACTGCGCGCCGATCTGCCCCAGTTCCGGGTAGGCGATACCGTGCACGTGCACTACCGCGTGGTCGAGGGCGAGAAGACGCGCGTGCAGGTCTTCCGCGGGTTGGTCATCAAGCGTCATCGCCGTGGCATCCAGTCGACGTTCACCGTGCGCAAGGTGAGCTTCGGAGTGGGGGTGGAGCGCACTTTTCCCCTGCACAGCCCCCGCATCGAGAGGATCGAGGTCGAGGCGCGCGGGGTCGTGCGGCGCGCACGCCTGTTCTTCCTGCGCAACGTGAGCGGCAAGGCGGCCCGCGTGCGCGCTGCCAAGGAGAGCTGATCCCGGGCGGGCACGCAGCGCCGCGGTGGCCAGCCCGCCGCCTTGTCGCCGCGGGAGAGGCGGGTCGCAACGGCGGCGTGGACAGTTCTTGATCTCTGGCCCCCGGGCCACGCTATGCTCCTGTCCGGGGCTTGAGGCCCACAACCGCCGCTCGCCTCGACGGGGGCTTCCAGCCGACCCGGCGAGCCAGAGCCAGACACCCGGTGGGGTAGAGGATTTGCGATGAACTGTCCGCGTTGCGGCTCTCCCAACCCTCCGCACGCTACCATGTGCGTGGCTTGCTACGCCCCGCTGGGGGCGGCAGGCATGGGCGGTGCTCCGCCCGGCTTCGGCCCGCCGCCGGGGTACGGGCCGCAGCCACCGGCCGGCCCGCCGCCGGGATTCGGCCCGCCGCCGGGTATTCCCCCGGCCGGGGTCGGGGGCCATCCCCCTGGCTTCGGCCCGCCGCCGCCGGCGGGTGGACCGCCGCCGGGGTTCGGCCCGCCGCCGGGGTTCGGCCCGCCGCCGCCGGCGGGTGGACCGCCGCCGGGGTTCGGCCCGCCGCCCCCGCCGCCAGGATTCGGACCGCCGCCGCCCGAGCCTCCACCGGGGCCGCCGCCTGGCTTCGGGCCGCCCGCGATGGATGCCGGCTACCCGCCGATGGCCTCCCCTCCGGGCGGCTCTGACGGCTATCCGCCGGCGCCAGCGCCGGGACCACCGCCAGGCTACCCTCCACCGCCTCCGCCCCCGGGGCCTCCCGACCAATGGCAGGCACCTGGGGGGCCACCGTACGACGTGCCCGCTCCGCCCCCCGGCTACCCCCCACCCATGGAGCCGGATGCCCAGCCGCCCGCTTTCGCGATGGGCCCGGGCGGCCCCTATGGTCCGCCGCCACCTCCCCCTGTGCCCGGCCCAGCGCCGTTCCCGCCGGGCCTCGTGCCGCCCCCGCCGGTGCCTCCGGGATCACCGCCCGGCTTCCCTCCGCCGCCTGCGCCGCCTCGACCGCCGCCCGGCTTCGGTCCACCGCCGCTCGGCTTCGGTCCACCGCCGGAGCCCCCTGGGCCGCCGCCCGGCTTCGGTCCACCGCCGGAGCCCCCTGGGCCGCCGCCCGGCTTCGGTCCACCGCCGGAGCTGGTCGAGCCCGAGGCGGCCTACCCACCGCCCGGCCCGCCTGGCGCCGAACTGCGGGCCCCCCACCACGCAGGCGCTCCTCCCGGCGCTCGCCCCCCTGGCGCGCCACCCGCGCCCCCGACGGCGCCGGGCGGGAGTGGCATGCACATCCCGGGCGCCGCCCCGGCAGGACCGCCCGGACGTCCCGTCCCACCCGGACCGCCGCGCGCCCGGCCTCCGGCACCGAGCGCCGGTCCGGGCGCTCCAGCCGCGCGACCCACGCCCCCCAGGCACGCCGACGTTGGCGGGCAACGGACGCTCGCCGGGTTCCTATACGGCTTCCAGGAGAACGAGCACGGCTGCTTCTGGCCCCTCTATGAGGGCGAGAACCTGGTGGGCCGCGCCGAGACGTCGGTCAAGGTCGATGTCCCCATCGCCCACGGCACGACGAGCACCCGGCACGCCACCGTCGTGTGCAACGCGGGAAACGCCAGCCTCATCGACATGAAGTCCACCAACGGCACTTTCCACAACCAGCAACGGCTCGGGCCGCAGAGCCCGGTGCCCATCAGGAGCGGAGACAGCATCCGCTTTGGCGGGTACAACGTCACGATCTTCGTCATCACCAGCCGGTAGATCCGCCGTCCGGCCTCGTCCGGACGGCGGGCCATCGTCCCGCGCCGCGCTTCGGGCGGCGTGCTGACGGCCCAGGAGGATTCGGCATGAGCATCGACCCCCCCCGACCACCGAGCCATCCCTGCCGCCCGTTCCGCGCCGCGCCGCGCCGCTGCGCGGCGGTGGTTCTCGGCGCGGCAGCGCTCCTGGCGGCAGCCATCCTGCCCCGCGCCGCGCTGGCGGCCCCGGAGGCGCACATCCTGCGCATCGATCCGCGCGCGGCCATGGTCGACGGGGCGCCTGTCCTCACGACCGTGCTCGAGCTCGTGCAGAACAAGCGCTACACGGCCATCACGGGTGAGTGCGGGGCGCTGCCGGAGAACGACCAGCTCGACTGCATCGCCGACAGGCTGGAGCAGCCTCAGGCATTGTACATGCCGCTCGCCTTCCCCGAGAAGGCCGCCCTCCTCACGGTCACCGTCGAGGACGTGGACATGCCGGCCACCTTCGTCTCCCGGGGCCGCTGGGGCGAGAGCAAGTCGGCGGACGGCGTCGGCACGGCATGGCTCCTCGCCATCGACGCAGCCGCAAGCATGGGGCCGCGCTTCCCGGAGGCGAAGGCCGTGGCCCGGGCATTCGTCGACTCGATGGATCCGCAGGACATCGTCGATGTGATGTTCTTCAACGACCGCGCCATCGTGAGCGACTCCGAGTGGGTGAGCAGCAAGGCCACGGCGGCGGCCTTCATCGACGGCGTGCCCCGGCCCTACCTGGCGCAGGGGCGCACGCGCAACCTGTCCAAGATCATTCAGACCGCCGCCACCAACGCCTTCCGCGAGCTGGGCAACGTCGGCAGCCGGGTCAAGGTGCCGATGCATCAGGCGATGGTGCTGCTCTCCAATGGCGCCTCTGGCGCCGATCCCAGCTCGGCGGCGCCCGCGGCCGAGATCCTGAAGCAGTACCTGACCAAGGGCCGGTTCCCCGAGGACAACAAGACGCTGCCCAAGGCGCCGGTGCCCGTGGTGAGCATCTGGTTTCCCCGCCGCGAGCTCGAGGAGCTCTACGAGAACGCCCGCTCCTTCATGGAGAACCTGGCCAACCACGAGATCGGCGGCTTCTTCAGCATCGTGCGCGACGGCCAGAGCGCGCGCGCGCCGCGCATCGCCAAGGCCGTGCGCACCCGCTTCGATCAGATGCACATCGTGAAATGGCGGGTCTCGTGCGTGGCGCCCTCGCTCAACCAGACCTTCAAGCTGCTCTTCCGCCAGACCGACCCGCCCATCGCCGGCGACATGTTCGAGAACGTCCCGACGGGGATCGATCCCACGACCTGGCCGCTGGACATCGATGTGGCCGCTACCAACGCCTACACCAAGAAGAACCCCATCTACCCGGGCGGCACGGTCAAGGTGTTCGGCAACTTCTGCTGGGGCGGCAACAAGTCGCGAGCCGAGCTGTACATGATCCCCAAGAACCAGCCGGCGCCGCAGACCCTGCAGGGCAGCTCGGTGGAGGACGCGCAGAAAGCGCAGAAGCAGCTCATCCAGTCGAACATGCGCGGCAAGGCGGTGGAGGCCAGCGACACCTATGCCGAGTTCGAGGCTCCCGACAGCACCAAGTTCCTGAGCGGCAAGGGCAAGAAGATGACCGCCCGGCTCATTGTCTACGACTCCCGAGCCCATCGTGCGAGCGCCATCACGGCCGACAAGATCTTGACCCTGCCGGCGGAGGAGAA
>JACQWT010000499.1 GCA_016209145.1 Deltaproteobacteria bacterium
CGCTGACTCCGGGTACCGAGCTGGTGCTGCGCTTCGCCCCGGCGGGCGAGCCCGAGCCCTTCGTGATGCGCGGCCGCGTGCAATGGGTGAACAAGGTGCGGCCCTCGGGCGGCAACCCGAACCCGGGCATGGGCATCAAGTTCGTCGATCTGAAGCCGGCCGAGCGCGAGCGCCTCGTCGCGGTCATCAAGACGATCGCCTATCTTGGCAGCGACCCCGAACAGAGCAACTAGCTGCTAGCCGTTGGCCGCTAGCGCCAACAGCCAACGGCTAATCGCTACTACTGCGGCAGCGGGAAGCGGCGCACGTACACGCCGGGGTGGGCGGGCGACTCGTCCTGCCACCCCACCGCGACGAAGCCGTCGCCGCCGACGGCGACGGCCGGGCTGCGGCGGAACCCGGTTGGGATGGCGGGATGGCTGGCGAGGAAGTCGTCGTTCTGGCCGGTCATGCTGTTGTAGCCGAAGCCGCTCTCGCCCCCGACGAAGCGCCCCCATACGCTGCTCGTGCCGTCGCCGGCGGGGATCATCCAGACGACCGCGAAGAAGCTGCCGACCGAGCCCGCGGCGGCAACCGCCGGCGTCTCGGCCGGGCTCGTGTTCTGCACCTGGAGCGGCGCGCCCTGGTCGTCGGCGTGCGCCGAGCCGTCCGTGCCGTAGCGCTGGAAGTAGATCTGGCCCGCGTGCCGCCAGACCACGATCGCCTTGCCGTCGTCGAGCACGGCCACGTCGGGCTGGTCCTGCACGCCGGCGGTGACGGCGTTGGCGCGCGTCTCGGCGCCGACGGTGCCGCTCACGGAGACAAGCTTCATGAACACGCCGTCGCCGTCGCCCTGGCCGGCACCGGCGTACACCACTTGCCATCCGCCGCTGAACCCGGCCGTCTTGGGGCGCGTGCCCGGCGCCGCCGTGGCGATCGAGATGTCGGCACTGGCGGGCACGAAGGAGCCGTCCGCGCTCCAGATGCGCCCGCGCACCTCCCCGCCGTCCTGCCACACGACCAGCGCCTTGTTCTCCGGCCCGCCGGCGACGTCCGGCATTTCGGCGCTGCTGTTGCGCTGGGCGTTGACCTTGACCGCGGCATCGTCGGCGCAGCCGCTTTCGTTCTGCGCGCTGAGGTAGATGTCGAACTGCGTCGGCACCTGCTCGTCGCTGGCATACACGACAGCCGCGCGGTTGCCGGAGACGCCGGCGATGGCCGGGCTCTTCTGCTCGCGCGGCCGTCCCGTCTTGCTGGTGACGCTGCCGCACAGGGGCAGCCGGAGCTGGAGATCGAGCTGGGCAAGCTGCGGCTGCCCCTTGCTCACCGGATAGAGGTCCTTGGCGAGCACACGGTAGTTGACGTCCTTGCCGCCGGTGGCGTCCGCGGCGCTGTCCGTGAAGACCGCGCGCAGGGCGTTGGGGACGGTGGGGCTGGCCGGGCACGTGAAGGCCAGCGCAAGCTCGGTCTTGGTCCCGGGCAGGCCGTTGCTGAGGAACGGGGCCGCGGCGTCGTCGACCGAAAGCAGGACTTCCTTCGCCAGGCAGTCCCACTCGCACACTTCGTCGGCGGCGATCCCCTGGCACACACCCGCGCTCCCCGTGTCGCACTGCTCGCCCGCTTCGAGCTTGCCGTCGTCGCAGCACTTGGGCGGGTTGAAGCGCTGCACCTTGATCGACACCTCGAGCGGATCCTTGTCGATCTTCGCGCTGGTGCAGCCCTGGGCGATGGGCTGGCCCTGGGCGCTGGCAATGACGCCGAAGACCTTGGTCGAGCCGTCCTGGTCCAGCTTGATCTGCTTGCACCATGCCGCACCTGCGGCGCATCCCGTCTTGTCCAGGTTGAACGTCTGCACGGCGCTCTGCGGCGGCGAGCCGGTCACGTTGCCGTCGGCCGCGCAGCCGGCCTTGCTCTCGTCGATGACCTGCAGGCTGACGCCCGTGGCCGTGTCGAGCAGGCCCTGCGGCGCGCGCAGCACGAGCCCGATGGTGGCGTAGTCGCTGCCGCACGCCCCGCCGAGGAGGGTCGCGACTACGCCCACCGGCAGAGCCGCGGCCAAATGCTTGCCGTGCATGGCCGGAGTCTAAATCAGGGTTCCCGATTCGGGAACCCGAATCGTGCCCTGATCTAGTACCCCACCGCCTCCTGCACGTGCTCGAGGTCCGCGGGCTTGGCCTTCTGGTTGGGGCCGCCGCTGCCGCCCTCTGGCCCCTTGGCGCCCTGCGCCTTGGCGGGCGCGGCCGCCTTCGGCGCAGCCGGCGCCTTGGCGGCCATGCGCTGCGGCGCCGCGGTCGCGGTCTTGCCCTGAGTCGCCGCCTGCTCGGCGGAGGCGAGGTTGCTCTGTGCCCGCTCGCCGTAGCGGGCGTCCTTGCGCAGCGCCAGCCAAAGCGCCCGCGCCTGGCTGTTCTGGCCGAGGATCTGGTGGCAGTCCGCCTGCTCCCACGCGGCGTCCGTGGCCGTGGGGCTCGCGGCGAAGCGCTGGCGTAGCCGATCGTACTGTGTGACGGCGGCCTGGCAGCCCTTCTGGGCGCGTACCGAGCGCGCGTAGTAGAGGGAAGCCTCCGGAGCCCGCGCACCTCCGCGCCGGCCCACTTCGTCGAGATCGCGCTGCGCCTCGGAGTGCTTGCCCGCCTGGTAGTTGGCGACGCCCCGCTCGTAGCGCAGGACGGCGTCATCGGAGGGCTGCGCGTCAGGCGCCGCGCTGGCCAGCGCCGTCGCGGCGTCGCCGGCATCGTGCGGCGCGCGCGCCTGCTTCTCCTCGGCCGGCGCCGGCGCGGCGGGCTCCGCCGCGAGGGCGGAGGCGGGCTCGGCGGCGGCCGCCGCCGTCGCCTCCGCCGTCGGCACCTGCTCCGGTGCGGGCGCCGGCCGCGGCGCGCCACGCTCCGTCACGTTCACCGGCGAGATGGCCACGGTGCCCGGACGCACCCGCAAGAGCAGGATGCTCGATCCGAGCACGAGCACAAGGATCGCCGCCATGGCGAGCTGAGGTCGCATGGCGTGGCTGCCGGCCCAGGAAAGGCCGCGCAGCAGGCGGCGAGGCCATGCCGTGGCCCGCTCGGCCGCTCGCGCCGCCTCCAGGATGCGCTCCTCCAGGTCGTCGCTCGGCTCCTCCAGCGGCAGCACGCCGACCCGCACTGTGGCCCGCAGCCCCGACTCGATCGACCGGCAGCGCGCGCACGATTCGGCGTGGCGCTTCATGGCGGCCCCGGTCACCTCGTCGATCTCGGCGAAGACCTGGTCCATCAAGTGCTGTTCGAAGCGTTCGCAGTCCATCGCACGGTCCTAACGAAGTGCTCGGGCATAGTCCTCGTACTCGGAAAGGGCTTCCTGGAGCCGCTCCAGGGCATAGCGCATGCGGCTCTTGACGGTGTTCTCGGGCACCCCCGTCATCTCGGCAATCTCCTTGAAGGGGACCTTGGCGAGCTGCCGCAGCAGGAAGACCTCGCGCTGCTCCTGCGGCAGCTCCTCGACCGCCTGCGTCACGCGCCGGCCGATGTCGTCGGCGATGAGCCGGCGATCGGCCGCCGCCGAGGGATCGCGGCTCGGGATGCGCTCTCCCAGCGCGGGGCCGTTCTCGTCGCTGCCCGGCGCGTGGTCGAGCGAGGCGTGCCGCCGGAGCGACATCTTGCGCAGGTGGTCGATGCACAGGTTGCGGGCAATGGAGTAGATCCAGGTCGTGAAGCGCGCCTCGTGCTTGAAGCTCGCCGCGCTCTGCACGACCTTGACGAAGAGATCCTGCACGAGATCCTCGGCGGTTGCCCGGGAGCGCACCTGACGCAGGACGAAGTTGTAGACCAGCGTCTTGTGGCGGCGCACGAGGGCCGCGAAAGCCCCCCGGTCGCCTTCCTGGAACCTCCTCATCAGGACCTCGTCGGCCTCGTCGCGCAGCTCCGTCGCCACCCTAGCCCCCCTTCCCGGCGAAGGTGCGGGCCTCGGCAGCGCCGCGGAGCCACCGGCTCCGCCCCTGTGGACGCGCCGCCGGGCGAAAGGATCTTCGGGATCTGGCCGTCATGGTCGCCGTAGGTGAGGATACTGCATCCACACACCGGGGGGAGAGACGAAGTGCGGGTGCCCGGCGGGAGCCAGTTTCCGACGGAGCAGACCGTTGCGCGTCCCGCGGCCCTGCTACTAGACTACCTAGTGCTCTAGGAGTCTGTCGGAGAAAAAACTAAGTGCGCGGAATTGTTCGGTTCCAGTGTCAGAGTAAAGTGAGCGATTTCGATAACTTGGACCATTTCGAGCACGCTTTCTCCGACACGCTCCTAGCGCTGCCCCCGTGGTTGGCGTATAGCGCCCCCGTTGACCCGGCGAGGGGTTCCATGAAGCTACTGCCTCTGCTCGCTGTCGCCTGCTCGCTCGCCCTTGTCTTGGGGGCGAACGCCTATGCCCAGGAAGAGAAAGCCGGCGCCGCGGCCGCCACGAGCCTGCCCGCTGCCGCGGCGGCCACCGCGGCGGCACCGTCGCCTCCGCCAGCCCAGCCCGCGGCGACGCCGGAGGCGCCACGCATGGACGGCGCCACCTACACGGTGCGTCTGCGCGACTTGCAGCAGCGCATCGACCAGTTGAAGGAGCAGATCCGCCGCAGCCACACCCGCCTGTCGCTCCTGAGCGACACGATCATGACCGGGGGTGGCTCGGGATCGCGGGCCAACATCCGCTTCGAGAACAAGCTCTCCAGTGCCTTCCAGCTCACGCGCGTGCTGATCGTGCTCGACGGCGCCGTGCAGTACAACAAGAGCGATCAGTCCGGCGGCGTACTGGCCGGCCAGAAGGTCATTCCCATCTTCAGCGGCTCCATCCCGCCGGGCGACCACACGCTGCAAGTCCTGGTGAACCTGCGCGGACACGGCTACGGGGTGTTCTCCTACTTGCGCGGCTACCGCTTCGAGGTGCGCTCCAGCCACTCGTTCACGGCCGTCGAGGGCAAGACCGCGGAGATCAAGCCGGTGGTCTACGAGAAGGGAGGCGTGACGACGCCGATCGAGGAGCGGCCGGCCATCCGCTTCCTGGAGAAGGTCGTGGCCGGGCTGAGCGACGTGCCGGGAGCGCAGTAGCGCCGTGGGTTGCGTTCTGGTCTCCTAGTCAGGGAATTGATGCACTGCGGCACAGCAATCCGGCCGGTCAGGGCGAGCGGGGTTGGGGCCCCGCGAGCGGGGTCTGGGGCGAAGCCCCAGCGTGGAATTCTCGCCGCGGACGGCTCGCCTGCGGCCTACAGTGCGGAACGGCCGCGGGGCGTTGCTGCTTGCGTCGGGCCGCTGGGTTCCCGCGGGCGCATCGGTTCCACCCTTGGGTTGCGGGCGAAGCCCGCGCTATGCCGGTGGTGGGGGGCGCTTCTGGCCACGGCCGGTTTCGGTCTGGCCGGCAGCGCCCAGGCGCTCGACGCCGAGGAGGCTTTCGCTCAGGCGCAGCGCCAGATCTACGCGGCCACGGCGGACATTGCCTCGATCCAGCGCGTCGCGGCGCAGCGCAGCACGCTCGGCCAGAGCGTGGAGCAGCGCATCACGGACGCCGTGCTGCTGATGGGCGTCAAAGACTGGGAGCGCGCCACCATGGTGCTGAGCCAGGTCATCGAGCTCTACCCGCGCCACCCCACCGCTCTGGCCGACGCCCTGAACCTGCTCGGCGACACGTACTTCTCCTCCGACCAGTTCATGTCGGCGCGCCGGTCCTTCTGGAAGATCGTGGACCGTGCGGACGAGCCGCGCTTCGCGATGTACCGCGAGCGCGCGCTCATGCGGCTGGTGGACGTCGCCTTGCGGCTGCGTGACACGGGCTCGCTCGATCCGGTCTTTCGCGCGATTGACGCCTCCCCGCCCGCGTCCGCCGGTGCTCTGGCCTATGCCAAGGGCAAGGGGCTCTATGCCCAGGGCAAGCTCTCCGCGGCGCGGGCAGAGCTGGCCCGCGTCGATCCACGCGGCCCCTTCGCCCATCAGGCGCGCTACCTGGTGGGCGTGATTGCCGTGCGCGTGGCCACGCCCCCCGAGTCGGCCGGCGACGGCAAGAAGTCCCCGGTTTCTGCGTTGAAGGGCCGCTATGCCGCGGCCATCCAGGCGTTCGGCGAGGTGACGCAGCTTCCGGCCCAGAGTGCCCAGCAGCGACACGTCACCGATCTGGCGTGGCTGGCCATCGCGCGGCTCTTCTACGAGATGGGGGACTACGCTCCGGCAGTTCAGGCGTACAACCGCATCGGCCGCGATTCGCCCGAGTTCGGCGCCATGCTCTACGAGCTGGCCTGGGTATACGTCCGCCAGGGCGACTTCGTGCGGGCGCAGCGGGCCCTCGAAGTGCTCGGCGTCGCGGTGCCTCCCGGCCAAGACGTGGCCGACGCGTCGCTCTTGCGCGCCGATCTCATGCTGCGCGCGGGGCAATTCGAGAAGTCGCGCAAGGTCTACGAGAGCGTGCGCGAGACCTACGACAAGATGCGCGCGCGCGTGCAGGCCTTTCTCGACTCCGCCAAGGATCCGGCCGCGTACTTCCAGACGCTGAGCCAGGATCAGCTCGAGCTGTTCGAGGCCGGCCAGGCCCTTCCCGCCAAGGTTCTGGAGTGGGCCCGCGAGGGTGAGGATGGGGCCACCGTGTTCGGCATCATCGACGACGTGGCCCTGTGCCGCCGGCTCATCAAGCAGAGCAACGAGATGGTCGAGCGGCTCAACGCGGTGCTTTCCTCCCCGAACCGGGTGCGCGCGCTGCCCGAGCTGCGCACGGCGGCCGAGCGCGCGGTGTCGCTGCTCAACACCGTGGCTCTGGCCCGGCTGGCGCTGGCCCAGGGGCTCGACGACGTGGAGGACAAGAGCATCGATCCGCAGCTCCGGGCTCTGCGCACCGAGCGCACCAAGCTCGGCGAGCGGCTGCGGCTGGTGCCCGTGACGGCGAACGACTTCGCCAAGCGCGAGGGCGCCGCGCAGCGGCAGTGGAATCAGGCCTCGCAGGGCCTGCAGCGGATCGAGCTGGAGGTCGACACGCTCCAGGCGACGGTCAACGGCCTGCGGCGCATGCTGAAAGACAGCTCGCAGAGCGGGGTGGTGCGCGATCCCGCGGCGGTGGCCTCGTTCATGAGGGACCTCGCCGAGCAGGAGCAGGCCCTGCGCGACTACCGGCAGCAGATGCAGGAGCTGCGCCGCATGACGGAGGCCGGCAAGGTGCAGGTGGGCTTCGGCGACCAGCGCTTCGTGGAGGACGCCGATGTGCGCAAGGCCTTCGGCCAGATCCTCTGGCAGGAGCTGCGCCTGACGGTGGAGGGCGCCGGCGGCAAGGACCTGGCAACCTACGGCGCGCGCATCACGCCGCTGTTGCGGCAGGCGGACGCCGCCGACGCGAGCATCGAGCAGGCCCGGCGCGATCTGGAGAGCGCCATCGAGCAGCGTTCGGCCGATCTACGCCGGGTGGTGCAGCAGGAGACGCAGAATCTGGTCGAGTACTCCTTGCTGTTGGGGTCGCTCGATCAGGAGGCACAGGCCGTGGTCGGACAAGTGGCGATGCGCAACTTCGCCCGCGTGCGCGACCGGCTGCGCCACGTGGTGCTGCGTGCCGACGTGGGGATCACCCAGGAGGCATGGGAGGTGCGCGAGGAGCAGCTCATGCGGGTGCAGCAACTTCGCATCGAGAAGGCGCGCGGCGAGCACCGTCTCGAGGAGGAGCTGAACGAGGTGCTCGATGACGCCGGGGGGAACGAGGAGGAGGAGAAGTGAGGGCTGCGGGCCGTCGCCGTTCCTAGCTCAGCGGCCCGAGACACGGGAGTACGTGGGTCGCCGAAACGTGGAATGTGAAACAGAGAACAGGGAATACGGAATGTCATCCCGCTTGAACCCACGATCGAGCCTGGGCAGGCTGCCGAGCCCCGCGACGGCAAACCCATCCAGCCGCCGGGCGAGGTCGTCGCCCTTGCGGTCCGCCGTTGCTCCTTGCTCCCCGCGGTTGTTCCCAATTCCACATTCCCGTTCCACAGTCCACGTTCGTCCTGCGACGCGAGTGCGTAGAACTGCCAACCGCCATTGGGCTGCCTGGTTTCCCCATCGCGCTGGCCGCTGCCTATTGGTTGGCAGCGCCGTGGCCTTGCTCTTGGGCCTGGCCCAGGGGGCCCTATCCCAGCCTGCTCCCTCGGCCCGGCCGGGCCCTGCGCCGGCCGGCTATCCGCCCGCGGGCTACCCGCCGGCGGGGTATCCGCCCGCGGGCTACCCGCCGGCGGGGTATCCACCGGCGGGCTACCCGCCGTCCCCCGGGGCTGCCCCGCCCGGCGCCCCGGTTGCCCCCGCGCCCCTGCCGACGGCAGTGCGCCCCCCGCCCGGCTCCGTCGCGCCGACCCCGGGCATGCCGATTGCCCCGACCGGCGCTGCCCCGGCGCCGTCGCCGCTGCCGACCGTCTCCCGCCGGGCGGTGGAGAAGCCGCCCGACCCAAGCCCGGAGCAAGTTGCGGCCTTGGAGGAGCTGGAGAAGGAGGCCGTGGACTACGAGCGCGACGCCAAGGACTACCGCGGCGCGGTCACGCGCATCATCAAGCACCACTACGAAGAGCGGCGGCGGCGCATCCTGGCCGCGCTCGACGCCGAGATCAACATCGAGGCCGGGAAGCTGCGGGACGCGCGCGAGGAGGCCATCCACCGGCTCGAGGCCTTAGTGGCTCGCTACAGCGGGCCCAACGCCCATCCGGAGAGCACGCCCGACGGCATGTACCGCCTGGCCGCGCTCTACGAGGAGCGGGCGCGCGAGTCGAGCGACGACAAGCAGATGATGGCCGGCCTGCAGCAGGCCATCGAGCTGTACCGCCAGATCGTCCGCGAGTACTCCGGCTTCGCGCAGATTGCCGGCGTCTACTACTACCTGGGCCACGCGCTCACCGACGCCGGGCGGATCGAGGAGGCCCAGCAGGTCTGGCGCGCGCTCGTCTGCCACAACCACTTCAAGTACCCGGTCCCGCCGGACCCGAAGGACCCGACGAAGGACAAGATCCTGCGCGTGCCGCAGGACCACAGCGAGGACTGGTGGCTTGGTTGGATGCAGCGCCATCCCATTCCCTTCGACATTCTGCGCAAGCAGCCCAAGGAGGAGCGCCGGCCCACCCGGCCACGAGGCGGGCGACGGCCGGTGCTGGAGGAGAAGCCGGAGGAGGTGGTTGAGGGCGACGAGGAGGTCTTCAACACCCCCTATCCGGAGGACTGCCGGTTCATCGCCCAGGAGGTCGAGCCCGGCGCGGAGCCGAGCTACGTGGCGGAGATCTGGTGGCAGCTCGGCGACTACCACTTCGAGGAGCTCGATCCCTGGGGCGGGCCCTTCAACCTCAACCGCGCCGAGGCCGCCTACCGGCACTCGCTCAAGTACATGAAGCCCCCGGTGCACGGCGTCTCGATGTACAAGCTTGCTTGGACCTTCTACAAGCAGCAGCGCTACCGCACGGCGATCGAGCAGTACGTCCGTCTGCTCGACTACACCGACGAGATCGAGAAGAAGACGGGCGACCCCGGCGCCGATTTCCGCAACGAGGCATACGCCTACGTCGCCGGATCGCTGACGTTCATCGATTTCGAGGGACCCGAGACCAACGATCCCTTCATCGCCCGCAACGACATCTTCGACGTCGAGGAGGACGCGGCGGTCATCGAGCAGAAGATGCACGTGGCGATCGAGCGCATCCAGGACGCCACGCTCATTCCCCAGGATCGGGGCTGGACCGTCGAGATCTACAAGGCCCTCGCACGCGAGTTCAAGGAGTACAACCACTTCCAGAACCTGATCGAGATGAGCGAGCTCATCCTCGCCAAGTGGCCTACCCACCGCGACGCGCCGTTCATCCAGAACCAGATTGCCGAGATCTACGAGACGCTGGCCTTGCAGTCCAAGGAGGGCACGGCGGCGCGCGAGCAGTACACGCGCCGTGCCCTGGAGGCGCGCACCAAGCTCGCCATGTACGTGGGCCGCACGCCTTGGGTGGAGGCCAACAAGGAGGATCCCGAGGCCATACACACCGCCGAGCGGCTTGTGCGGGTCGGGTTGCGGCGTGCCGCCGCCGACCACACCAACGAGGCGCGCCGGCTCGTGCAGATCGCCCTCCGGACCGGGGAGAAGGCCGAGCGGGACACCACCTTCGAGCAGGCCCTGTCGGAGTACCGCTTCGCGGCCTCCGCCTGGTCGGGCTACCTCGCCCAGGACGAGAACGCGGACGACGCCTACGAGAGCCGCTTCTGGCGGGCCGACGCCTACCGCAACATCATCATGATCACCGTGGCCCTGCGCCGGATGCCCTCGCGCAGCGATCTCGACCTGGCGTATCGGGCCGCCCGCGACGTGCGCGACTCGAACGAGAACGACAAGTACCTCCCGCAGGCGGCCAAGTTCGTCGTCGACGTGGCCTTCCAGGAAGTGGCCGCGAACTACAACCTGTACAAGACGAGCGAAGGAGCGCAGGGCCTGGAGAAGCGCACCGACCTCAAGTTCGAGGGCGAGGGGGAGAACCGGCGGGTGGTCAAGGAGCCGCTGCCGCCGGTGCTCCAGCAGATGGTGGCGGCCTGGGACGAGTTCATCGAGGCCGTGCCGATCGATGCCGATCCGGGCAAGAACCACCAGCGCTACGCGTACAACGCCGGGGAGGTCAATTTCCTCTACGGCCAGTTCGAGGAGGCGCGCCGGCGGCTCAGCCCCATCTACGCGAGCCAGTGCGGCGTCTCGGAGGTCGGCTACCAGGCCTGGGCCAAGCTCCTTACCATGGCCAACCTGGAGGAGAACATCGAGCAGAGCCGCGCGCTGGCCAAGGCCGCGGAGCAGAAGACCTGCGCCCTGGACGAGGAGCAGCGCGTCAAGGAGGAGGGCCTGCGCCGGCCCACGCTGCAGCGCGGCTACTACATCGACGCCGGCAAGGTCTTCACCGAGGCGGAGAAGATGCCGGAGGGCGAGGAGCGGGACAAGATGTGGCGCCGGGCCGCGGCGCTCTATCGCGAGGCGCTCGACAAGGCGCCCGACCGCGACGAGGCGCCGGAGGCGGCGATGAACGGGGCCTTCGCCTACAAGCAGGTGGGCGAGTACGACAAGGCCATCGCCATGTACAAGCAGTTCATCGAGGCCTACGGCAACGAGGAGATGCTGGACAAGCTCGAGAACGGCGATCCCAAGGCCGATCCGCCCAAGCCGCCCGACCCCAAGCGCCACGCCGAGCGGGTCACGAAGCTCAAGCTGGCCTACGACACGCTCGCCACGGCCTACGTGCTGTTCTTCAGCTATCCAACCGCGGCCGAGACCTTCGACAAGATCTCGCGCAACCGCCGCTTCGAGTCGGAGGCACGCCGCGACGCCGCGCGCAATGCCGTCGTCCTCTACGCCAACATGGGCAACCGCGCCAAAATGATCTCGGCGCGCGACGAGCTCTACGGGCTCGGCCCCTCGGCCAAGGAGCGGGCGGAGATCGACTGGCTGGTCGCCTCGGCCGACTTGAAGGCGTGGGACGAGCGCGGCGTCGATCGCGGCACTAACCAGGCCGCGCGTCTGGCGGCCGGACGGTCGATGGAGGACTTCTACCAGAGCCACGCCGGCGCCCCGGCCGCCGCTGCCTTCACCGTGCAGGCGGCGTACCAGGCATCGAAGCTGCGTCGCGCCGGCTCGGATCCGCGCTACAAGGACTGGTGCGACAAGACCATCTCCGCTTTCGCGGCCTTCAAGCGCGGGGCCGACGTGGTGGAAGGGCGCAACCAGGCCGTGGGCTCGCTCCAGGCCGACATGGCGGCCGAGTGCGAGTACCGCGATCTCGACGCCGCCATCAAGAAGGATTTCGACTACGCTTCCGGCTTCCACCGCTACAAGGGCGTGCTGACCGCCGTCGCCAAGGAGTTCAAGGAGGACGCCGAGGTCAAGGCCAAGGCCTGGGCTGAGAAGCTGCAGCACGTTATCACCGAGTACGAGTCGCGGCCCTGGGCCGTGGCGGCGCGCGCGCGGCAGGGCTCGCTCTACGACTCGTGCCGCACGGGCCTGTATGAGGCGCGCGAGCCGGGTCTGAAGCTGTACGATGCCAAGGAAGAGGAGACGCTGAAGAAGGCGGACAAGATCTGCGAGGAGGGGCTGAGCGACTCGGCTTGCGACATGGCCGAGGACTTCCGCGCCGGCCGCAAGGCGAAGTGGCGCGAGACCCGCGAGAACTACCTGCGGGACGCCGATCAGTTGATGCTCCGGGGCTACGTCGAGGCCATCCTTTGGGCCAAGGCGACCAAGGTGCGGATCGATGCGGTCGACCAGACCATCCGGCGCCTGGCCTTCTTCACCGACATCATCGGCGACGAGAAGCTGCGCGCCTACACCGAGCAACTCGCCGACCCGAGCACCAAGCAGCCGTTCCAGTACCAGGATGGGATGTTCCTGTGCATGCGGCGCGGCCAGATCGTGACGGCGGAGCCCAAGGTGCTGCTCGACCCCTTGCCCGTGGTGGTCCAATGAGCGCCCCGAAGCGACTACCGGCCCGCCGGCGCGGCCTGTGCACCCGCGGCGCGGTGCTGCTCTCCGGCTTCGCGGCGCTTGGGCTGCTGGGCTGCCCCTCCGAAGCGCCTCGGCCCAAGACGCCGGCGGAGTCGGGCCTCAAGCCCTCCGACGTGACCGCGCCCGGAGCGGAGCAGGCGGTGATGCCGGAGGTGAGCATGACGGACACCGCTCCGAGCGCGCCGGCGCCGGGCGCCCCGGCGGCGCGCGAGCTCTCGCCCGAGCTGAAGGCGCTCTACGAAAAGGCCATGGCCGCTTTTGCCGCGGGCAACATCGAGGAGGCCAAGGTCCTGTTCGAGAAGGTCACGCGCGCGGACGCCAAGGCGCACCAGGCCTACTACTCGCTCGGCGCGGTGCAGGAGCGACTCGGCGACAAGGGCGCCGCCGGGAGCTACCAGAAGGCATTTGCCATCATGCCCGACTACGAGCCGGCGATCGTGGCCTTCGGGCTGATGCTGGCCAAGCAGGGCGCCATCGACGACGCCGACGCGTTTCTCACCGAAAGGCGCGCGCGCATGGCCAAGAGCGCCAACATCGCCGCGGCCCTGGCCGAGGTGAAGTCGCTGCGCAAGAACACCGCCGAGGCTCAGGACGTCGCCCAGGAGGCGTTGAAGATCGATCCCAACTGCCGGGCGGCGATGATGGTCATCGCCCGCGACCACTATCGCAACCGGCGCCTGGATCTCTCGCTCTACGCGCTCAAAGCCATCCTGGATGGCTTCGACGAGGCGAACCCGCCGCGCGACAAGAACAACGCGGAAGGGCACCTCCTGCGCGGGCTCATCTGGCTCGAGCAGGGGCTGACGGTGGA
>JACQWT010000500.1 GCA_016209145.1 Deltaproteobacteria bacterium
CTGTCCAGGCCGAGCAGGCGCTTGGCGCGAAAGCGCAGCGAGCGCATCAGCTCGCCGACGAAGGCCGAGAGCACGGCGGTGCACAGCCGCCGGTCGTAGCCGCACAGGTAGCGCAGCCGCCACGGCAACGAGCAAACCCAGCTCGCCCGCAAGCGCCACGCCAGGCGCCTTGCTGGCGTGCCCAGCTCGTCGCCGCAGCCAGCCCCATCGCCAGCCGCCGCTGGCCGCCGCGCCTCCGCTCTGGCGAGCCCCGGGGCGCGCCTGGCGGTGGCTGAGCGGATCCCCTCTGCCGCCGAGCTCGGCTGGGAGTTACGCCGCCGCCGAAACCCGTGCCCACCGGCTCCTCGCCCAGCGTCCCCGTATCTCGTCCAGGCGCCCCGCCAAGACTGCCTTCCTGCGCTGTACGCTCGGCAGGTGCCCAGTTGCTCGCAGCACCACCGCCCCGACGAGCGCAACATCACGGCAACGGCCCTTGCCCGCCGCCCAAGCGCCGCCGCCGCTCTAGCCCGCCTTCCACCCCTTCGGAGGGGGCGTCATGCGCCGGCGCCAGGGGGGCGTTCTTCACCGGCGTTCGCAACTTCGGGGTTCACGACAACGGGCCGGCGATCGCGGTGTTCCGCCACCGGGTCGGCTGGCTATGGCTGCGCGCGCTGCGGCGGCGCAGCCAGAAGCACCGCACGACCTGGGAACGGATGCGCCGGCTGATCGACCGCTGGCTCCCGCCCGCGAGGATTTGCCATCCCTGGCCCAACGAGCGCCTGGCCGTCATGACCCGAGGCAAGAGCCCGGTGCGGTAGTCCCGCACGCCGGGATCCGTGGAGGGGGCCGCGGGCAACCGCGGGTCCTACTCCGACTGGCCCTACCTAGACCTACCAGGTTGGCGATGGCTGGGCGGCGCAGCGCAGCAGAGCCGACCTCCGGGCGCCGCTGCGCCGCTGCGATTCGGACTTGACACCCCGCCCCGCTCTGGCACCATGTGCATACTGCGTGGGTGTCGCGCGGTCTTGGAGGTCGAGATGGCGGGCGTACTTCGGCTCGGCTCGGCTCGGCTCGGCTCGGCTCGGCTCGGCTCGGCTCGGCTCGGCTCGGCTCGGCTCGGCTCGGCTCGGCCGGCTCGGCTCGGCTCGGCTCGGCTCGGCTCGGCTCGGCGTGCGTGGGGGCCTGCGTGCTCCGCGCCGCGGACGCAGCAACCCGTTAGACGTGGCCGTCGGAGACGTCCGCCAGGACGCTTGACGCTCGCCATGGGCGCGAGCCTCGCCCTGGCCGGCTGCGCCCCTATCGAGGAGCCTGACGCCGCGCCCGGCATGCCCGAGCGCATCGGGCAAGCGGAGCAGGCCGTCAAGCAGCAGCCCGTGCGGATGGGCAAGTACTGCCGTACCGACCAGATCCGCTGCGCCGGCCACTGTGTGAGCCTCAGCGACGACCCGCTGAACTGCGGCGACTGCGGGCACGCCTGCGCTCTCGACGAGATTTGCGTCGCTGGCGCTTGCTGGCCGGACTCGCCCGCCGAGCGGGCCGCGCGCGCCGCGCTCGTGCTCACTCCCTGCGCGGTCGGCGAGGCACAGTGCCCGGCCGGCTGCGCCGATCTGCACGTCGATGGCGTCAACTGCGGCCGGTGCGGCCGCAAGTGCCAGCCAGGCCAGGCCTGCAAGGAGGGAACATGCGTCGCCACCCCATGAGCCCTCGCGGGCTTCACTTGCTGCTGTCGCTGGCGCCTGCCGCCGCCCTGCTGCTCGGCTCGCTTCCCGCCGCAGCCGCGACCCAGTTCCCGAGCGCCTACACCCGCAAGGTCAAGCTGACCGTGGACACCCAGGCGCGCTACTTCGTCATCGCTCAGGACGGCAACCTCTACTGGAAGCCGGAGAGCGGCTCCTGGCAGAAGATCGACCCTCCGTCCGGCATCACCTTCTTCGACTACACCTTCGGCGCCACCGGCGTGCAGACCTCGAGCACCTGCGGCAGCCTCCTGGCAGTCGGCCTCAACTACCAGGTCTGGGAGTACCGGCTCTGCGGCGGATCGAGCGGCTGGTACTCTCATGGCAACGGCGGCGGCAGCCTGTGGGACAACCCACCCATCGCTGCCACCCTGCGCGCCAGCACCGGTGAGATCATCGTGGCCACCGTCGGCAACGCCGACCAGCGGCTGCGCATCCTGCGCTTTCCCGTCGGCGGCGGCAGCGACCTCTGGCTCGACGCTGGTGGCAGCGTCGACGACACGGCCTCGCTCGACATCAACCTCGAGCCCTCGCCGGACGGCAACCCCGACAACGACAACGACGCCGACATCTGGGTGCGTGACACGAGCGGCCGGCTCGCGCAGTACACCTTCCGCAGCAGCGACAACAACGGGAGCTGGAACAACAGCCATGGCTGGCCTGCCGTCGGCGTGAGCGTCAGCGCGGTCGGCATCCAGGCCCACTGGAGCCCGAGCCAGCACTACAACGTCTTCGTCAAGGGCTCCGACCATCACCTCTGGCTCCGGCGCAAGGACCAGGGCAACCCGTGGCAGCAGTGGATCGACCTCGGCGTGCCGCCCAACGACCAGGTCTCTGGCGGCCGGAACGCCCTCGCCTACCCGCGAAGCGACGCCGAGGACAAAGTGTACGTGGTCGGCATGACCAACCAGAAGCTCTGGCGCTGCGACTACCACTACTTGTCGGCGAGCTGCACGAGTTGGACCAACGGTGGCACTCCGCCCGACAGCGAGAACGGCGCCCGCTGGGGCCTGCTCGCTGAAAGCCTCAACAACGTCTACCTGAGCGCAACCGTCGGGCTCGGCGCCCGGTACGTGGATGCGGTGCACCTGTCCGCCACCGAGAAGTGGCGCAGCCACCTCGCCCCCGTGGACAGCTTCGTCACGACTCTGCCGACTGCCGATCACTCCTACGAGTGGGTGATCGACGAGCGCAACGGCGTGCTTCTCCTTGCCGGCTGCGAGGAGGACGCTGGCAACACTTTTCGCCGGGTGCAGGTGCGCCGCTCGACGGACGACGGCAGCATTTGGAGCGGCGCCGTCTATCCCTTCCTCACGGACACCACGAGCGGCGTCGTGTGCGAGCCCGATGCCGTGCGGGCGTGCGATCCCAGCATCTCCTTCGACGCGGGCGGAAACGCCTACGTCGCCCAGATGCCTGACAACGGGACGGTACAGATCGCAGCGTCGCCCGACGGTGGAGCGAGCTGGAGCTGCGAGCACACCATCCCGACCGGCGGAACGCTGGACCGACCGTGGCTCGTCGCGGACTGGCGACGCGCAAACTGGCTCTACCTCCTCTACCACGATACCAGCGGCGGCCCGCCGCCGGTGTTCGCGAAGTTCATGTACTGCCCGTCCGGCCTCAACTGCGCCACCAATCAAGGGACGTGGTGCGGCCCGTACAACGCCCCCTTCCCAACTACGCCGTCCACGTCCATGGTTCTTGCCGCGGACGGCATCCTCTACGTGTCCTACCTCAGCACGAACGACGGTCAGGGCGAATGCTGCCCGGGTGGAGGAGGCGGAGGCTGCCCCGACGCTGCCTACGACCAAGCGCACTCCGTCCGCTGGCTCGACACGAAGATGCTCCTGCAAGGCTGTGCGCAGCCTACTTGGCAAGCCGCAGAGTGCCTCTACTTCCGGAGGTACTACGACCCTGCCCAACTCCACGCGCCTGGCATCGCCGTTGGGTCGCGCCACATGCTTGGCGCCGCCCGCGACTCGAGCAGCGCTGTGATGCTCGCTCAGATCTCCTTCACGGATCTCAACGGCAACCCCTGCCCCGACAACGACACCGTCCTGTGTCGCGCGAACGTCTTTGCTGCGTGGCGCGACGCGGGGGGCTGGTCCGCCGACAAGCCGCCAAACATGCTTCGCGTGCACACCGACCCCTTCAGCTTGTGGTCGGACCACATCATCGGCGTTCCGCTGGAGCTCAACTACCGCAACCACCTGGCGGCGTGGATGGACTGGCGCGAGGACCCGGCCAATGGCGATCAGTACCACCTGTACTCGCGCTGGAGCGGTGCCACATTGGAGCGACCGTGGGAGCCTCAGGGAGACTGGCCGGTCATGCGGATTGGGGACATGGAGACCTCGGCGAACGCCGGCATCCACGGGCATTTCGTGCACGAGCTACATCCTCCGACGGGTACGTCCAGGCCGGCGTTGGTGATCGCAGCGCACCATGCTCACTAGCAACCGTTGCGGGCGGCACACATGGCGGTCGAGGCGAACCGTGGCCGCGGCGGCCGCGGTGGCCGCCGCAGCACTGCTCGTGGCGGGCTTTGCCCGCTGTGGGGGCAGCGCCGTTCTCGATGGGCCGCCGCGAGACGCGGACTCGAAGCGCGCTCCCGACGGCGATGTGCGCGACGCGACAGGAGGCGCACCGGGCGAGGGCGGCGGCGCCGGGCAGCCAGGGGGGGCAGCCGCGCACGGCGGCCTGGGCGACGCAGGCTGCGAGCCGGGCCTCGCACGCTGTGGGAGCGACTGTGTCGACTTGGCGGCAGACTCCCAGCACTGTGGGGCCTGTGGGGCAGCTTGCGGTGCGAACCGGCAGTGCGTGGCCGGGGCCTGCGCGTGCGCGCCGCCGCTGGCGGAGTGTGACGGCCAGTGCGTCGAGCTGCAGCAGGACATGAAGCACTGCGGCGCTTGCGGGAAGCAGTGCCGGTGCAGTTGCGTGGCGGGCGTCTGTGATGGCGGCTGCCCGCCACCGCTGTGCATGTGCGGTGGCAAGTGTGTGGACATCGGGTTCGATTCCCTGAATTGCGGATTCTGTAGCCATCCCTGCGGTCAGGGGGAGGTCTGTAACGGCAAGGGTTCCTGTTCGTTCGAGTGCTGGCACTACTTTGAGTGGAAGAAGTGCCAGGCTGAAGGCCCGTGGAACCCCTATTGCGCGAAGCTCGCGACGGACCCGAGCAACTGCGGCGAGTGCCACCACCAGTGCGCACCCGGCGAGTCATGCGCCGAGGGCAAGTGCGTCGCCCCGTAGCCTGCTCCGCCCTGTGATCCACCCGATGTCCTCGGCGACCACGGAGTATGGACAAAACAACGACCCGCAACTTGGTAGGTCTAGGTATACATATGTCGGATGACGTCGATCTGGAGGCTTCGCCGGAGCAGCTTCGCCCAATCGAGCCGGGGGCCGGTGGCGAGTAGCTCGCCGCCGAGGTCCATCGAGGTGCCGCACCTCGATCACGTTGAAGTCCTCCAGGTACTCCAGCTCCAACCTGGCCACCATCGGCTCGGCAACTGCCAGTTTACACCCTCGTGCCGCGACCCGATTTGCAGGGTCATGCAGCCAGAGGGGCGGGTCGAGTGACCGGGTTGGAGGATGCCTCGTATCGGCCGCGGCGTCGAGCAACTTCTGGGGGGCTCGCGAGAGCCTCGGGCGGGCGCGCTTTTGCAGGACCATGCGGCCACCCCGGCCGGGCACACCCCCCAAGGGGGCATAGGCGTTAAGCGAAAAGTTGGCCCAGTGGCGGCGGATGGGCGAAACGCCGGGGCATGAGCAAGGATCCTCGGGTGGACTGGTTGGTGGTGGAAGGACTGTTGCCGGATGGGTGGCGAGAGCGGGCGGTCGAGTTG
>JACQWT010000501.1 GCA_016209145.1 Deltaproteobacteria bacterium
GATCGCGGCCGACTCGGCGAGCCGCCCTTGCTGGCGCGGAAATGCCGTGAACGGGTACCCCGGCTGCACCGGCGGCCTACAGCCCCTGCCGGTAGGCCCGGACGGCATTGACCACGGCGTCGGCAAGCCGCTGCCGGAACTCGGCCGTAGCGAGGCGCGCCTCGTCGCCAGGATTCGAGATGAACGCCGTCTCGAAGAGCGCGGCCGGCATCTCGGCGCCGACGAGCACGAAGAAGCCCGCCGTCCGGATGCCCTGCGAGCGAGTCGCGGGGTAGGCCGTGCCGAGCGAGGCAAGAGCTGCCCGCTCCAGGAGCCCGGCGAGGCGGCGCGAGCCCCCGGTGAGCCTTCCCACGTCCAGGCCGGTGGCGATCGTGGCGATCTGCCGATCGATGCTTTCCTGGTCGGACAGGCGCAAGTGCGGCAGGGCATTCTCGCGGGCCGCCACGCGCCCCGCCACGGCGTCCGCCTCGCGCGTGGGATCCAGGACGAAGACCTGGACGCCGTCGGCCACGCCGTCGTCCGTGGCGTTGCAGTGCAGCGAGAGGAACAGGTCGGCGTGGTAGGCGTTGGCTCGGGCCGCGCGCTCCTCGAGCGGCACGTACAAGTCGGTATCCCGCGTAAGGAGCGTCTCGACTCCCAGCTCGTGGGCCAGTGCCGGCGCCGCCCGATGCGCGATGTCCAGCACGACATCCTTCTCACGCAGGCCGGTCGGCCCGACCGCGCCGGCATCCGCGCCGCCGTGCCCGGGATCGAGCGCGACGCGCCGCAGCGTCCGGCCCGCAGGGGGCGGCGGACCGAGCGAGCCCTCGGACATACGCGTCGTCACGTCGAGGACGATCCGAAAGGGCTGCGGCAGATAGAAGACGCGACAGAACGCGGGGGCCGCCAGATCGAGCACCACCCGCACGCCCTCGTCCCGGCTGCCGACCCGGAGCCGCTCGATGATTCCGCCCGCCTCGATCTCCTTGGCAACGGGTCCAAGGCGCGTCTTGGCAATGTCGAGGTAGGCGCGGTGGCCGCGGCCGGCATCCGGATTCGGCCCGAGCGTCCCCGCCGTGTAGGTCGCCGGCCCCTCCAGGCTCAGCACCACGCGCCCGCCGAGATCCGTGCCGTAGTGCTGGATCCGCGTCAGGCGCACCGGCGAGGGCCCAAGCATGCTGGGGTCTGGCGAGACCACCACGTCGCGCCCCGCCGGAGCAGGGATGTCGGCGAGGGCGGAGAGCGCCGGTGCCCCGCTGCCCGGCGAGGCGGGCGCGCTCGAGGCCGGCAGCGCCGCCCCCAGCCGGCGCTGCAGCGCCTCGGCAGCCTCACGTCCCTCGCGCACGAGCTCCGCCCACGGCTCGCCCCGTGGTCGGAATGCCTCCAGCACGGACAGCGCCCCGCCCAGCTCGGCGGCGCAACTCTCGGGCCGCCCCGGCCCGGCGACGCTCGTACGCCCTCTCTCTTGGGCGAGATAGAGCTCGCGGTAGCCTACGGCCGCACTTCGTGACATCTCGCCGAGCAGGCGGCCACGGCGCAGATCGGCCCAACAGGCGTGCTCCGGCCGCGGCACGGCGTCGGCCGCGGCGGCATACAGCTCCGCCGCTTCGCGCCCGTCCGAGGCCACTCGATCGATGCGCCACAGCCGCTCGCGCAGCTCCCCGGCGACATACGCCAGCCGGCTTCCCTTGGGCGTGGGGCCTGCCTTGGAAGAGGCAATGCTCAGCCTGTCGCTCAAGGCCACCACCTCGGCGCGGCTCGGCAAGGGATCGGCGGCGGCGCCCGATGCCGGCACGAGCAACCGCTCCGCCCTGGCCTCGTCGTTCGGTGGCACTTGCACCGTGCCCGCGTCCCACGGTGCGGGCGGCCGGCCGCCCGGAGCCTGGCACGCGCACACTAGCGGCATCGCGACCGGCAGCAGCCAGACGAACGCCGGAGGCGGAGCCCGGCCCTGGGCACGGCGAGACACGGCTCTTTCCACGCCCGGAACCTGCCACAACGGGGGGCAGGGACGGTAGAAACCGGCGCCGATCCTGAGGCGAGCGCCGCCTGGAGGTGCCGAAGACGTGCGTTCGGGTTGCGGCCCTGGTCGGCGCAGTGCTAGCGTGCCGATGAGGTAATTCGCACGGCTCGAGCCCGCACCTCGCACGGGTGGGAGCCGCCAACTGGGGCGCTCCGGAAGAGCCTCCGGCCCGGCCGCTGCGAAGCGCGCACGAAGCCATGGCGACCAACGACGACAAGGCGCCCGACAGCCACCCGGATCGCATCGACGGCGACCAAGCCGACGAGATTGCCGCCAGCATTCGCCCGTCGTGGGCGGAGTACTTCGGCGAGGGTACCCCTGCGCCGTCGCCGGCCGCGGCTGAACCGCCGCCGCCGGACGCCGGCCCGGCCGGTGCGGGCACAGCGGGCAGCGACAAGCGGGCCGAGGCCACTGCGCCGGCGGAGGCGCAGGACAGCGCGCCGAAGGGGGCGGTCGAACCGCCGGGACGGCGGCGCCTGCGCCTGTCGGAACGGGGACGGCGTGGCGGCAGGCTCGGGGCCGAGGCGCAGCAGGACGCCGACCAGACGCCGCCGGCGGGAGGTGCTCCCTCGCGACGTGGCCGCCGGCGGCTCTGAGAGCTGCACCGGGCGCCTCCCGTGGCCGAGCCGGCCCCTGGGCCGGTGGCCGAGACACCCGCGCCAGTCGCCGCCCCAGCGCCGACTCCGACGCCGGTACCGGCTGAGCCTGCGGCACCGATCGCGGCAGCGGTGGCGCCGCCCCCGCCGCCGCATGCGCGCGAGACGCCGCGTGCGGAGTCGCCGGCACCGCCGCCGCCAGACGAGAGCGAGCCGCCCGCCGAGGCTCCGCCGGTGTCGCGGCCCACGCCTTCGGCCAGGCGGCGCGGCAGCGAGAAGGCCACGCGCCTTGGTCTCGGCGAGCCGGAGCCGGTGCCCAGGAGCGAGCCTCCTCCGAAGAGCGAGCCGAAGCCGGCGAAGCCCAAGGTGACCGACAAGGGCACGAAGCTAGGCTTGGGGTCTCCCGACGAACGCATTTCGCCGCGCGGCTCGACTCCCCTGCCGACGCCCGCACCGGAGCCGCCGGCCGAGAGCCCGGCGATGGAGCCGGCCGAGCCGCCCATCGAGCTGCCGACCACGGGGAAGCTGTGGCCGAAGCTCGCGGCCGTGGCGGGCCTGCTCGTTCTCGTGGTCGTGGCCGTGTGGTTGCTCCGACCCGGGCGGCCTCCCGTGGAGATCGAAGCCGCCGAGACGGCCGCGGCGCGCGCCGCGAGCGCGGCGCCGGTCGCGCCGTCCGCTACCTCGACCGCGAGCACAGCGGCCGAGCCTGCGGCGTCGCTGCCGAGCGCCGAGCCCGCGTCGCCGCCGAGCGCCGAGCCCGCGTCGCCGCCGAGCGCCGGCCCCTGCCCCCGCCCCGAAGCCAGCAGCGAAGCCGAAGGGTGGCATCTCGCGCGATGTTCCGTTCTGACGATGGGCGGCAATGCCGTCGAGCGCATGACTTTGCCCGCCTGCACTGGAGCCGATGAGGACTGGCATGAAGACTCGTACTAGCGCCTTGGTGTTGATGCTTTCCGCCGTCCTGCCGGCGTTGCTGACGCAGGCCGGGCTGCCGCACGTTCCGCTTGGCCCCGGCGTGGCCCACGCACAGCCCGCGGACGCGCGCACGGAGCAGGCCCGCGAGCGCTTCATCGAGGGCGTGCAGGCCTACGATGCCGGGCGATTCGAGGAGGCGCGGACGCTTTTTCTGCAAGCGTACGCTCTCAAGCGCCATCCTGCCGTGCTCCTCAACCTGGGCCTGAGCGGGGTGAAGTCCGGGCACGTCGTCGAGGGCGGCACGAACCTCCAGCGCTTCCTGCGGGAGCACACCGAGGCCAGCCCGGATCAAATCAAGGCCGCCAAGGACGGCGTCGCGGATGCGCGCAAGCGCATCGGCTTCGTCGTCGTGATCGTCGACACCGACGGCGCGGCCGTGGCCATCGACGGCAAGCCGGTGGGCACATCCCCGCTTACCGATCCCGTGTTCGTCGAGCCGGGCGAGCACGAGGTGGAAGCCACGCTCGGGAGCAAGAAGGCGCGCGTCAAGGTGGATGCGCAGAAGGGCTCGGCGACTCCCGTCACGTTGGAGATCTCTCCCGGCGCGCCGGCTCCGGCCCCGCCCCCGCCGGCCCCGGTGAAGCCCGCGCCGCCATCGAGCGGCTGGGCGGAGCCCGTGAGCTCCCCGCCCCCGCCGCCCGGCCCGGCCACGAGCCAGCCCGTTGGGCCCGTGGCCACGCCCCCTGCCCCGGGCCCGTCACCGGCGCTGCCCCCGGATCGCGTCGCGGGGGGTCCGGGACGAGAGAACGTGCTCACATGGTTCAAGCGCAAGCCCCTGGCCTGGGTCGGCGTGGGGGTGACCGGTCTGGGCCTGGTCGGCACGATCGCCTTCGGTGCGGCCGCCGCTGATGCCAGCGGCGCCGCGGACACGGTTTCGGAGCAGATCCTGTACGAGGTGGATCATCCGCAGAGCTCGGCCGGCGCCCTTCCGCCCGACTACTACCGCGACGGCAAAGCCGAGCCGTGCGGGAGCTACGACCAAGACGAGGCGGGGGCCAAGCCGGCGCACCCCTACTACGCCAAGGCATGCGTGCAGCTCCGCGACAACATCAGCGCCTACAACACCGACATCGCGCTACTGGTGACAAGCGCCGTGCTCACGGGCGTCGGCGCCGGGGCCACGGTGGCGTACTACTTCATCGACACTCGTGCGGGCGGCACCGCGGCGAACCACGGCAGTCACGTGACGACGGCCATCGTCCCCGTGATCGCGCCCTCCCACCAGGGACTGGCGATCATGGGGCGGTTCTAGCAGTCCCCTCTTCCAGACTTCGCTCCCCCCCGCGCCCTACCGTACGCCAGATCGCGGAAGGTGCTCCGGGGCAGGCCGGCACGCCGGGCGGCGGCACTGAGGTTCCCGCCAGTTTCCCGCAGCAGCGTCCGGGCCTGGTCCGGACCGAACCCCTGCGTGGGACGCGAGGACATTCGCTCCGCGAGCACGGCGGCCACGTGTCGCGCCCCGATCCGCTGACCCTCGGCGCGCAGCGCGGCCTGCACGAGCACGTTGCGCAACTCACGTACGTTGCCCGGGAAGCGGTAGGCTTCGAGCTCCGCCAGGGCGGCCGCTTCCACCGTCACGTCGCGCAGCTCGCTTTGGCGCAGTAGATGCTGCACCAAGCCGGGGATGTCGTCGGCGCGCTCGCGCAGCGGCGGGACAGGCACGACGCAGGCCGCGAGGCGCTGGTAGAGATCGGCCCGGAAGGAGCCGCACGCGACCATCTGCTCGAGCGGCTCGCAGGTGGCCGCCACGAGCCGAACGCGGACTTCCTCCGCCTCATCGCCGCCCATGGGCGAGACCGATCCGTCCTCCACCACCCGCAACAGAGCGGCCTGCACCATCGCCGGCAACGAGGCCACCTCGTCGACCAGCAGCGTGCCGCCGTGCGCCCGCTTGAAGGCGCCCTGACGGTCAGCCCATGCTCCGGTGAACGCTCCCCGCCGATGGCCGAACAGCTCCGATCCGGCCAGCTCGGGCGAAAGCGTTGCCGCGTTCACCGCCACGAACGGCCCCTGGGAGCAGGGGCCGAGCGCGTGCACGGCTCGCGCCACCAGCTCCTTGCCCGTGCCCGACTCGCCGCGCACGAGCACCGGCACGCGCAGCCCGGCACAGCGCCGGACCATCTGCGCCAGAGCACGCATCGCCGGGGAGCTCCCCACCATGCCGGGAAGGCCCTCGCGGCCCCGCGGCGCCGTCGCCGGCCCGAGCACGACGCTGGTGCGTCCGATCTCGAAAGCGCTGCACAGGGGCAGCTCGGCTCGCTGCACGCGCGCTCCGCCGACGCGCACGCCGTTACGTGAGCCCATGTCGATCACCTCGATCCGGCTGCCCCAGTGCTCCAGGCGGCAGTGATGCGCGCTCACCGCCGGGTCGCGGACGCGCAGATCCGCGTCGCGACCGGTGCCCAGCACCCAGGACGCCCCCGGCCGCAGCAGGCGGCGCCGGGGCGGGCCCCCGCCCGGCAGCCTTGCCGCGCCGCCCTCCGGGCCGGCGAGATCCACGAGGATCGGCGCGTCCGGAAAGGCGGCGGCGGGCACCGACAGCTCCTGGGTAGCGATCTCCTGCTCTTGCCGATTGGAGTACGTAGCCTGCATTTCCATGCGCTTGCCTCTTGCCGGGATCTATCGACACAACGCCGGCGCCGGTTGCGCGAAAAGCGACAGCCAGCCCTCCAGCCGAATCCGCTTCCCGCGTCGGCGCAGCCGCGGCAGGCTGCGGCCGTGCGCCAGATCATGCTTCTCCGCGCCGGTGCCGCCGCGACCTGCCTGTTCCTGGCCCTGCCGGCTCGCGCCGGCGACCCGTCGATCCCGGATGACGATCCGGAGCAGGGAGTGCCACGATCCCGCGCCGCGGATGTGCGCTCCGGGCATTGGCTCTTCGCACTGGGCGGCGCCGTGGCGGCCCCTTCGGCGGAGCTCCTGCCCCGCCTGACCGCGCTCGGCCGGCTTTCGGCCGGCGGCAGCCTGCGCGCCAGCGTCGGCTACGGCCTGGGCCGCCACGGCGTCGCCGAGCTGGGCGGCGGAGCCACCTGGTTTCCTGCCGGGGCGGACGCCGGCGACAACAGCTCCGCGGCGAGCTACGATGTCGGCACCGGTCTTGTCTACCACCTGGCCCAGGGCCTGGCCCTCGATCCCTGGGCGGGCTACGGCCTGGGGCTGCGCCACGACGTCGCCGTCCTGCCGGCCGAGGAGCGCACGTTCTTGGCGTTCGACTTCGCGCGGCTCTCGCTCGGCGCCGACTTCTACCCGATGCCGAGCTGGGGCTTCGGCCCCTTCATCGAGACGGACGTAGGCGTGCGCGCCGGCGAGGCGCGCGCCGTCTATGCGCTCTTCCACGCCGGCCTGCGCTTCGCCTTCGACCCCATGAGCGCCGGCACGAACTTCGCGCCCGCTCTCGCGCGCCGGTAGCTCGGCGGCTCATGGTGGCGAGACGACGACGGGAGAGCCCGAGGCCCGTGGGGATGGCGACGTCGACGTAGGGGTTGGCCCGCGCCCGTTCGGCGCCGAGCAGCACCGCCACGACGCCGCCACAGCCCACGACGCGACGTGGCAGGGACAGCAAGCTTCGGGTACGCTAGCCGCGTGGATCCCGTGCTGGCGAAGATCAAGCGTCTCGTCTTGGCGGGGCGCCTGGTGTGGACCGTGCATGCGGAAACGCAGATGGCCGAGTGCGGCCTGGATCGGCAGGCCGTCGTCGAGGCCATCCTCAACGCGCAGTGGGTCCAGACGAAGCGCTCGCGAAGCCCGTGGCGTCGTGGTCGGACCGAGCGAGTTCACATCATCAAGAGCTTCAGCTTCGACGGCGTCTTCGTCTATGTGAAGGGCGTCGTCCGTACCGTTCACGGGCGGGACGAGTTCTACGTCATCGTGTCGGCGAAGAAGGCGGACTAGGAGCGAGCCATGGCATTTGCGAGGTGCCCGTTGTGTGGATCGAAACGGATTCGACCCTGCCGTGAGACCTACGTGACGCGCCGCGGCCGTCGCCAGGTGGTCGTGCGGAACCTCGAGATCCACCGCTGCGATGCCTGTGGCGAGGGCTTGCTGACCGACGAGGCCATGCGCCTGATCGACAAGTGCGTACGGCGGAGGGTGGCGGCGTAGACCTTCCGCGCGCGTCGCACGCGGGAAGGTTGCTTCTATTCCAAGCGAGCCACGGCGAGGGCCACCTTGCTGAGCGCGCGCACGTAGATGGAGGGACCTCCGGCCGAGCTCCTGCCGCGGCTGCCCTCGCCCGGCAAGCTCTCGGCCGGCGGCAGCCCGCGCGCCAGCGTCGGCTACGGCCTGGGGCTGCGCCACGACGTCGCCGTCCTGCCGGCCGAGGAGCGTACGTTCTTGGCGTTCGACTTCGCGCGGCTCTCGCTGGGCGCCGACTTCTACCCGATGCCGAGCTGGGGCTTCGGCCCCTTCATCGAGACCGACGTGGGCGTGCTTGCCGGCGAGGCGGGCGCCTTCTACGCGCTCTTCCACGCCGGCCTGCGCTTCGCCTTCGGCCCCATGAGCGCCGGCACGATCCTCGCGCCCGCTCTCGCGCGCCGGTAGCTCGGCGGCTCATGGTGGCGAGACGACGGCAGGCTAGTCGTACCCGTTCACGACATCTCCGCGCCAGCAACGACGGCTCGCCGAGTCGGCCGCGATCGCGGCTTACGTCC